>DASRDJ010000187.1:0-3355 GCA_035652655.1 Terriglobales bacterium | reverse complement strand
AGGGGGCAGAGCGCTACGCCCTCCGCCGCAGCCCTGGGCGTGATCGTGTCGGCGTTATAAATACACGCCGCCCCATCGAGGAGCAGCCCGAGGTGACGATTCATCGCGTCCTGGTTTAGAGGGATCAGCAGGTCGAGGCGGTCACCCATGTTGGTGACTTTTTCCGGGCCGGTGCGAATCGTCAGAAAGGTGTGGCCGCCTCGAATAATCGATTGGTAGGCGTTATAGGCATTCAAGTGCAAGCCGCGTCGGCTGAAGATCTTCGCGAAGATGTCACCCGGTGTGGCAACCCCTTGTCCGGCGGCGCCTCCGATCCCAATCGTGAAAGTCTGCTTCATAAATGTTCTCCTAGCCGGGATACCTGCCCGCGATATAACCTTCCAGTTCCTGAATGATTTGAGCTTGGCCGCTCATGATCCACTTCACCAGATCGCCGATCGAAACCATGCCGATAACGGCTCCATCCTTCACGACTGGGAGATGGCGAAAGTGATGGTCGGTCATGATGGCCATACACTCGTCCACCGTGTGTTGCCGGGTGACGGATACCACCGGAGTGGTCATGATCTGCTGGACGGGCGTGTCCTTGGAGGAGCGGCCCTGCAGCACCACCTTGCGCGCATAATCGCGCTCCGAAAGGATGCCGACCAGTTGATCGTGGGAGATGACCAGCAGGGCGCCCACACCTTCCTTGGCCATCTTTTCAACCGCCTCATAAACGGACTGTTCCGGTGTGACCGAGAGCACTCTTTGTCGAACTTTGTTCTGCAGCACCACTTCAATCGGGTCGGAAAATTTCATCTCGCCCCCTTGTCCGCGCTGCGAAGCGTCCAACCGGACCATGCGAAAATACGACGATGCTGCAGATAAATAAGGGAGATGGAGAAAGTCGGATGGCACCTGCGACCGAGCAAGTATCCTCCTCGTGCATGCCGGGAACGCAATGCGGAGGGCAAGGTGCTCGATCTGCACGGCCCCGAGATCTTGGATTCCCGGGTTACCTAACAGGCTTGCTAACGATAAGGCCGCTCACTCGGTTGCGTGCTAAAAAGGGCAACAGAATCGTACACCCACCGGGCCCTTTAAGGCTAGAGTTTGCGGCAGAGTGGAATACTCAAGAAATGGGTCGCGAGCGCATTAAGATCATCCCCTGAAGAGGTCCACAAACGTGGATCAGTCAGCGCACGGTCTGGCGAGAAACATCAATTGTTGTGTACAACATCACTGACGCGCTTTCACCCGGACAGATACGGAGCCTCGGTTCCGGATTGCCCCGCATCCGATCCAAATGTTCAGCTCGCATGT
Source organism: Terriglobales bacterium (assembly GCA_035652655.1). Classification (GTDB taxonomy): domain Bacteria; phylum Acidobacteriota; class Terriglobia; order Terriglobales; family Acidobacteriaceae; genus Gp1-AA133. The sequence goes on along the minus strand of DASRDJ010000187.1, from coordinate 2,050 downwards.
TAAATACCGCGGCAACTTAATGGCCTGACGCTAAGCGTCTGCGATTTTGGAGCCGGCTTCGTCGTACTCCCATGCCTGTGAAGGTTCCTTCTCGGGCGCCGGTCGGATGTGAGGATCCTGCATAATGACGCGCGCGCAGGTGTTCCATCGCAGAATGGCGTCGTCGTTTCGGGGCATCGCAAAAATCATGGCTTTCTCATAGTGATCCATTGCTTCTCGCAGCGCGTGATATGCGGATGCGCCAGCCCCCGGGCCCCCTTGGCGAATGCGCGCGTTCCCCAGACGCTCCCAAATGATGCCCTCGTAGTAAGCCCGTTCGTAGTCGCCCTTAATTTGTGCAATAACCTCCTGTGCAGCTTTTGCATCCAGATGCGAGTGAAATTGGTCAGTTCGCGCGAGCAAAAGCGAAATCAGTGCCTGCTGATGGTCGGGCACAATGGCCAGAATATCGAGGCATATGCTCTCCGCGAGGCTGGGTTCATTCAACAGTCTGTAGCGCTCCACCTTCGACAGCGCGTCGGGAATACTCTGCTCGGAAATGGATTTCAATTCGAAATGCATAACATCTCCTATTTTTTCGAATTGCTGAAGACCCGGAACAGTTTCGACAGCGGATCGAAGAAGCGATCCACAACTCGCTCCTTGAGCGGGATGATCGCGTTGTCGGTAATCGTGATGTTCTCAGGGCAAACTTTGGTACAACACTTTGTGATGTTGCAGAGACCTATACCGAATTGCTTTCTCAGATCTTCAACGCGATCGGCTACGTCCAACGGATGCATCTCGAGCGCAGCCGCATACACGAGAAACCGCGGGCCGATGAATTGTTCATGCATGTGATGATCGCGCAACACGTGGCAGACATCCTGACAGAGGTAGCACTCGATGCACTTTCGAAACTCCTGCACCCGTTCGACGTCTTCCTGGGCAATGCGCCAGGTCCCATCTGGCGCGTCGGGCTGCCGCGGCTGGAACTTCGGGATGCGCTTTTTAACTCCGTAATTCCACGATACGTCCGTGACCAGGTCCTTCATATGCGGGAATGCCTTCATGGGTTCGACGGTTACAGGCTTATCCGGCGGGAGCGTATTCAGCCGCGTCATGCACATCAATTTCGGTATGCCATTGATTTCCGCCGAACACGAGCCGCATTTCCCCGCCTTGCAGTTCCATCGCACCGCGAGATCGCCAGCTTGTTCTGCCTGGATTTGATGCACCGCATCGAGGACCACCATGCCCCCGGAGACCTCCGCAGCGTAGTCCTGGAATTTCCCCTGGCCTCTTTCCCCACGCCAGATCCGAAAGGTGGCCGACCCCATTACTTCATCTCCTGGATGATTTGCTGCAAATCCTCTCGCAATGCGGGAATTTGCTCGCGCGTAAGCTGCTTTTCTCCACCGGCACCCTTTCGCACCACGATGTTGAAGCCGTCGTACTGCTTGTCCTTGGCGGGAAAATCATCGCGGAAGTGTGCCCCACGGCTCTCCTTTCGCTCCAGTGCCGCCAGGGTAACAATTTCTGATACGGTCAGCAGGCTGTGCAAGTCAAGCGCCGTATGCCAGCCCGCATTGTATTCCCGGTTTCCATCCACGCTCACCCGCTCGCTGGCAGCTTTCAACTCTCGAATGCGCTCGAGTGCTTGCAGCATCTCTTGTTCCTGGCGCACGATACCAACCTGTTCCTGCATCACGTCCTGTAACTTATGTTGTACAGCGTATGGATTGTCCGGGCCCTTGCGCTCGAAAGGCCGCAGCGCCCATTTTTCCGCCGACCCAAGTTCATCCATATTCACCGCGCCCAGCGAGTTCTCTTTTGCGTAGGCTGCGGCGTATTCTCCGGCTCGCTTGCCGAAGACTAATAAATCGGAAAGTGAATTCCCGCCCAGCCGGTTGGCGCCATGCAGACCTGCCGCACACTCTCCCGCTGCAAACAGGCCAGCCACGTCTGACATTTGGGAATCAGCGTCCACTTTGACGCCCCCCATCATATAGTGGGTTGTGGGGCCCACTTCCATTGGCTCCTGGGTAATGTCAATGTCGGCAAGCTGCTT
>DASRDJ010000186.1:0-17934 GCA_035652655.1 Terriglobales bacterium | reverse complement strand
GCTTCTCTATACCAGCCTCGCCAGACTAAGAGAATCATTTGCAGCTAACGCCGAGGGGGACTCATGATCGAGCCAACGATTGGATTCATCGTGTACGGTGTTCACAAGGATGGACTGAAAGATCCGGCGGGGGTGCCCTTTATTGACGATGCCATCGTCGAAGGTTCCCATAATGCTCTGGCCGCAGCCGGCCTGAAGGTCGTCCGGCATGAGACCGTGATCGCGTCGAAAGATGAAGCGATTGCGGCGATGCGGCGCATGAAGAACGATCCGGACATCGATGCGGTCGTGATGTTTTCCGGAACCTGGGTGTGGGCGGCGCATTTGGTGGGTGCGATCCGCGATTATACGGCCACCGGCAAGGGACTTGTCTTGTGGACTCATCCCGGCTCCCAGGGTTGGCGTCCGGTGGGCGGTCTGGTCATGCACGGCGGGCTGCTCGAAATTGGCGTGCCGCACAAATTCATTTACGGGGCCGCGGACGATCCGGCCACGGTGGGAAAAATCGTCAGCCATGCCCGTGCTGCACACATGAAGAACTGGCTGAACCTCTCCACCATCGGAACTTTTGGCGGACGTGGCATGGGCCAGACATGCGGGGCAGCCGATCCGTCGCAGTGGATGCGCATGTTCGGCGTTGATATCGATTCGCGCGACACGACGGCGGTGATCCGCGCTGCGGAGGAAATCACGAGCAAAGAGATCGATGGCCTGAAACCGCGGCTGCAAAAGTTATTCGGAATGTCCCCGGGGGCGTCGGTAGTGAATGAGAAGTCGATCCGTCTTTATCTCGCATTGAAAAAAATTGTGGAGCAGGAGAAATTCGACTTTTATACCATCCAATCTTTTCCCGGGCTCGGCGATCACTACGCCGCGACCTGCTTCGCGCAAAGCATGATGCTGGATGACGGTCATGGCACGTCCACACTGGGCGATTTCAATACCGCTCTTACCGTCCTGCTGCTAACCAAACTCAGCAAGGAACCTGTGTACTACGGCGATCTGCAGCACGTGGATGTGCAACGAAAAGAAATCAAGATCATCGGAGATGGGGCGTGTCCTCCGTCGCTGGCCGGGAAACTGGGCCCGGCGGGATTCGCGGAACATGGAATACCGACCGAAGGCGAGGCCGGCGGCTTGTCGGTAAAGTTGATCTGCAAGGTCGGAGAGGGCGTGCTCGCACGACTGGGCCGGGTGAACGGGGAATTCCAAATGGTTATCACCCGAGCTACCGTCTTCGAACCTCCGGCCAGTGAGATCAAGAGCCGCCTGGACGAATGCGGTATTCCGTTCTGGCCGCACGGTTTCGTGACTGCACACTGCGACATGGAGCAGCTTTTGCAGAATTGGACGAACGAGTACGCGTGTTTAGGTTATGGCACTCACCTGTATCCTGCACTCGCAGACTTCTGCGAACTGACGGGCATCAAATCGGTCCTGCTGTAGACATAAAGGAGATGCTTCTATGCGAGTGAATCGCGCGCTCTTCCTGATTCTCGCTTTGATCACCGCTGCAGGCATTCTGTTAGTCGACCGCCGCGTATCCGCCGCCGCACCTCAGCCCACCACAGACGAGCTAGCTCTGAAATCGTTGGCGGCCCTGCATCCTGTTGACGTGCATGTGCACGTGTTCAAAACCGATTCCGCCTTCCAGTCGATGCTGGAGAAGCTGAATCTGAAACTGATGAACATTCTCGTGATGGATGACACGTTGTCGTACCGCAAAGAGCTTCAGTCGCAGATCGATGACGCCAGGAAACTGGTGCGATCGAGCAAAGGACACGTCGCCATGTGCACGACGTTTGATCCCTACAAGTTCAACGATCCAACCTTTCCCAAGGAAGCCATCCGGCAGATTGAAAGAGATTTCAAGGATGGCGCAATCGCCGTCAAGATCTGGAAGAACATCGGCATGGAGATCAAGGACGCCAACGGCGAATACATCCTGCCCGACGACCCAAAATTCGCTCCCATCTATGCCAGCATACAGAAGCACGCAAAGACCTTGATGTCGCACGTGGCCGAACCGAACGTGGCGTGGGGTCCGCCCGACCCGAACGATCCTTCCTGGCCGTATTACAAGGAGAACCCGCAGTGGCTGGTGGGGGACAAGCCGGGCTTTCCTGCGAAGAACACGATTCTAGAAGCGCGCGATCATATTCTCCAGCAGAATCCAAAGCTCCGCATGGTGGGTGTCCACCTGGGGAGCATGGAGAGGGATCTGGACGGCATTGCCACCCGTTTCGATCGCTATCCGAACTTCGCGATTGATACCGCGGCGCGTATGGAGTACTTGATGCTGATGCCTCCCGACACAGTGCGTGCGTTCCTCATTAAATATCAGGATCGCGTGCTGTACGGCACTGACCTGGACTTGCTCGCAGATGCGAAAGCCGATGAAGAGGTCAAATCGTGGGAAGAGGTGTATGCGCGCGACTGGCGTTACTTTGCCACCGGCGAAACCTTCGACCTCAATGGGAAAAAAGTGCAAGGCCTAAAGTTGCCCGAACCGGTTTTGCGGAAAATCTATCGCGCGAACGCGTTGCACTGGATTCCTGGTCTCGGAAAAAACGTGACCAACTGACTGATCCGGCAGGGAGGATCGTTCCAGAGAGCCACACCGAAAGCGCCCTACTTAGAATCGCAAGGCAGTTTCAGGCGACGTTTGTCGTCGGCAAGATGTGGGTCAGAATATCTTCCCACCCCCAAGCTGCCAATAGGTCGCGCTCATGAAAAATATCAATTAGTCCGATACGATCTGGCCATGCAAACTACTGTTGAAAACAACCCCAAGTGTTTCGACACGTATGATTCCTAGAATCTTCTTCTTCTCAGCGTAGCCGCTCGGCGACAGTCAAAATTCCCAATGGTTTCGCATTACTGTGTCGTATTGATGCGAAACGGAATCAACTCCATTCTGCGCTCTTGGGGCCGCATCAGTAATAAGTCATATTTATTGCGCTCATAAGTTTTCGTTCTCAGCGAACTTTCGATAAGCGACAGCAAAAACATGCATTGGACTAAAAACTTCCACCTCGCTACTTTCGCCTTGCTGACAGCGGATGCGCACGGTTGTCCGTTGTATGTACCAGGGGAGAAAGCTGGACACCGAGATGAGAAGTGGATGTCGTGCAGGAGCCGTGATCGCTATTACCGGTCTGCTATTTGTGCCAGTGAGTCGTGGACAAGAGATCAGCTCGGCCTCTCTGTCTAACGAGACCATGATCCAACACCTGGAAGATCTGGAACGGCAAGTGAAGGAACTCCGCACGGAAGTTGCAAACCTGAAGAATCAGGAAAAAGAAAAGGACACCGGCAAGTCTTATACGCAGCCAGATCCCGCAATTGCGACAAACAATCTCGTAAGCAGCACTTCGGCAGGAGCAGGTACGTCTCCAGTAACTACTCCCTCGCTTGCAGGACTGCTCGGACCCACCAGTTTGAGTGGATTCGTCGATGTGTACTACGGACAAAACTTCAACAACCCTGCGTCGCAGACGAATGGCCTGCGCTTCTTTGATGAAGGCACGAATCAGTTTGGCTTGAATCTGGTGGAACTCGTCGTCGACAAGGCTCCCGAAGTTACCAACAGCCGCACCGGCTACCACGTGGCCTTAGGGTTCGGGCAGGCAATGAACGCGGTTAACGGCTCCGATCATGGCGGCCTGGGCTTCGATCAATACTTGAAGGAAGCCTACTTTTCCTATCTCGCACCCGTGGGCAAGGGCCTGCAAGTGGATGTCGGCAAGTTCGTGACGCCGCATGGAGCGGAAGTCATCGAGACCAAAGACAACTGGAACTATTCTCGCGGACTGCTCTTCTCCTATGCCATTCCCTACTACCACTTCGGAATGCGGGCGAAGTACGCGTTCAATGACAAGTACTCGCTCAGCGGGTTCTTCGTGAATGGCTGGAACAATGTCGTGGATAACAACACCGGAAAGACCTACGGCATCGGCTTTGGCTGGAATCCCAATAAGAAGTTTGGGATTGTTCAGAATTACATGATCGGGCCGGAGCAGAACAGTCTCAACAGCAATGTGCGCCAACTCAGCGATACGGTAATCACTTATTCGCCCACCAGCAAGCTGTCGTTCATCGTGAATGGCGATTACGGAAGAGGTGACCGGTTCATCATCGATCCTGCAACGAATGCCTTTTCACATCCGGTGTTTTGGACGGGTGTAGCTGGATACGTCAAGTATGCCCTTAACAGCCATTCGGCCATCGTCACGCGTTATGAGTATTACGACGATCACGACGGCTTCACCACCGGCACGCTAGTTCCAACCCACTTCAATGAGTTCACCGCAACGTTCGAGCGGCTTATGGCGCACCACATCATCAGTCGTTTCGAATTCCGACGAGATATGTCGAATCAACCAGTGTTCCTGAAGGGCAGCAATCCTGTTCTGGATCAGAACACACTCACGGCAGGACTGGTCTTCACGTTTGACAGCCGGGAGGCAAAGTAAGGGTATGGGCTTCGAAGCCGCCAGTTTCTTTGACTTTATCCGGACTGCCAGAACCCGGGCGGCCCGCTATGTGGGGATCAGCGGCTGGGGCACAAACCCAACTAACCCCTGGTGTCAGCACCCTAGCCGCCCCCCGCTCCAATGTGAGGTGGAGTCGAAAACGATTGCAGCGAACAGTGAAATGAGGGTGGGGCCTCACTGTTTCATCTGTGGACTTCCCGTGACCCACCAAATCGGAGGAGAGCAACCATGACACAACCGCAACGAGTCTCTCTGGTTGCAGTGCTGATCTCGTACGGCGTTTTAGTTGTCGGCTTGCTCACGTTGTCGGTGCATCCCGTTTGGGGTGTGCTGCTATTGCTCGGCGCGATGGGATCGTCCCTGCAATTGGTCGCAGATCTATGCGGAGCGGGCATGCGCGGACGGAGCCCCGGAGACGGAGTCGCTCCGGATTGAGGAACCCAGCTGAGCTGTGAAAGCTCAGGCAGATGAAGATATCCGCGTTGGCCATGGCGGATGACAGGACCAGGAATCGAAAGGCAGCTGCATTTAGAGGCTGCAAATCGAACTTTCAAATGGAAAAGGAGCAGAACATGAGGCGTGGCTTTCGAGGAAGAGAAATGAGGATGTCTTTCTCGCAGAAACTCTCCCGGCTGGCTGTCCGGATGAAGGATCCAGAATGGCGTCGCTATGCCGGCGTGCTGTTCGGCGGCAAGGTCCTCGGGATAGCGGTCGTGTTGCTGACCATTACCGTGATCTCAGGTCTGTGCTTTGCGCATGTCTACGCAGCGGATGCGGAAATCAAAGCCGCAGACGTAGTAAACCCGATGAACACGGTGTGGACGTTGCTCGCCGCATTTCTCGTTTTTGGCATGCAGGTTGGTTTCACAATGCTGGAAGCGGGCTTTTGCCGTTCACGGGAGACCGTCAACGTACTGATGGAATGCGTGGTTGACACTTGTCTCTGCGGCCTTTTGTTCTACGCCTTCGGCTTTGCTTTCATGTTCAGCCATGGCAATGGCTTCATCGGCTATCACTGGTTTTTTCTGCAAGGAGCACCCGATACCTATGAGACCACCGGGGTTGCGTTCCTTGCGTTTTGGCTCTTTCAATTCGCGTTTGCCGATACCTGTTCCACCATCACATCAGGAGCAATGATCGGGCGAACCGGTTTTGTGGGTGACCTGATCTACAGTGTCGGCGTCTCTGGCTTTATCTACCCGATCATCGGTCACTGGGCCTGGGGCCCGGACGGTTGGCTCGCGACGATGGGGAGTGACGGCCATTTCTTTCCCTCTCTCGGCATGGGTTTCCACGACTTTGCAGGATCTACCGTTGTTCATACCATCGGAGGCTTCATCGCCCTGGCTGGCGCCATTGTTCTCGGCCCACGCCTGGGAAGAACTTTCAAAAGGGATGGTGGAGCGCCCATGCTCCCACACGACTTGACGATCGCGATCAGCGGCGGATTGATTCTCTGGTTTGGTTGGTACGGCTTCAATCCTGGCAGCACCTTGTCGGCGATGGACTTTCAAGGGATCGGCCGAGTAGCTGCCAACACAACGTTAGCAGCCTGCGCTGCGGGGCTGACTGCGATGTTCTGGGCTTACATGTCCAGTAAGAAATGGGACGCTGGCTTCACCACGAATGGATTTCTCGCCGGCCTTGTCGCCATCACTTGTCCCTGCTATTGGGTCAGTCCGACGGGCGCGATACTTCTCGGAGGCGTTGCCGGCGTGATTGTCGTACTCGGCGTCGAACTGCTGGAGTGGCTGCGTATTGATGATCCCATCGGAGCTGTTCCCGTGCATGGTATTTGCGGCATCTGGGGCACACTTTCTCTGGGCTTGTTTGCCTGTGGCAAGTATGGAGCGACCGGTCCCGTGGCTCCTGACAATTCCGCTGCGCTGAAGGGACTGTTTTACGGCGGCGGCACGCAGGTCCTGGTTGCGCAAGCAGTTGGAAGCCTGGTGATCACACTGGCCACATTCTCCGTGGCCTTGGCTCTGATGTATCTGGTCAACGCCACGGGCTTGCTGCGCGTTTCCGAGGAAGGGGAGCTTTACGGGCTCGATTTGCATGAGCACGGAATTTCCGCGTATCCCGAATATCTGATCACCGCTCTGGGGGCTCCGTCCGGTCTCTCGCAGCAAGTACCACGACCTGAGCCCAAGCCGGTCCTCGCTCCGAGTTCGGTGCCGAGAACTGTGAATGGGTGAGGGAATTGTTGAATGGAAGCAGAGAGCATTCTCTGCTTCCACTCTCTAATGCCAATAGTCGCCCGAATCGTGCTGCGTGTCGTCGTGACCGTGACTGGCGGACCGCTTGGCCAGCAGTGGCGTACTGAAGCACTGCATGAAGCCTGATGTTTACGAGGAGTCTGTTCCGGAACGTATGAAATCAGTTCTGAGCGATGGGAGTGAAAAGAAATGATGACCAAACTCGAAGCGATCATTCAGCCAAGCAAGTTGGAAGCCGTAAAAGCAGTTCTCTCCGAACTGGGAATTGACGGTCTCACCGTCTCGGAAGTCCGAGGGCACGGCCGGCAGAAGGGACACACTGAAATGTACCGTGGCCGGGAATATTCTGTGGATTTGCTTCCGAAAATCAAGATCGAATCGGTCATGGACGATAGCTTAGTGGACGCTGCAGTCGGCGCTATCCTGCAAACCGCAGCGACAGGCAAAATCGGAGACGGGAAGATTTTTCTCACAAAAGTGGAGGAAGCGATCCGCATTCGGAATCAGGAACGCGGTGTGGCAGCGCTATAGGAGGTGAACGCGGATTCGCATAAGTGGTGATCTACCCCCTTTTCTGGAGCAAAATTTTCGTTTCCACACCTTCAGTGGATCGGCCTCCGTCGAGCAACGGCATCGCCAGCAAATATTGCCCGTTTGTGACAAGGATCACCGACGGAAACCAGCCTTCGCGGGTAATATTCTGCCGAATTTGATTTGTTGGCGGTCCCAAACGCCTCAGGGGACGGCCCGAAGTTTCTTCTCGCCGTTTCCTCCTCGCACCCGCAATCCGCCGCCGATGATGGCGACCGTTGCTCGGTTTTCAATCCGCATCGGGGGATAAAGCGATGGCAGACGAACAGCGTGAGCGCCTGGAGTCCTTCAGAGCCTTCATCAAAGCAGTAGAGGAAGGCGCAAGCATACCACCCGTCGCCGAAGACGATCTCAGACGCCTGCACAAGGTCTCAGCAGATATGGCGCAGCGCCGTGTCGGCAAAGACGCAATGGTCAGTGTCGATTTGATGGCCAGGGTTTGCAGCCCCGGTGCAAATTTGCCTGCGGTGTGGCTCCGCTATACCCAGCTTTGTTTGCTGGTCAGGCAAGGTGTCCTTGCAGAAAGTCAGCAGAGTGCAGTCTGCGCGGATGACGTGTACCGCATGGCTGCGATCATACCCATGAGCGGCCCTCACTTGGACCAAAAGGTATTCGTTCAATATCTCCATTGCGAAGCCGCGGCGTGAACTCGCGGCTCCTGGGACAATACTCGCTCAGAATTTCGGGATTATAAGGCGAGCGGCTATCCCGAAAGCGTCCCACACGCCGCGGCATAGCGGCGCAACACAACGCGAATGTGATCTTCGATCATGGCCTTAGGATCTGCAGACAGCCTGCCCGAACGGATCGCTTCGTACTCCGACGGCAGATATTGACTGATTACTGTCGGAGGGAGAGACGAGCCAGAAAGGTTTCCGTACAGCCGGCCAAGCTCTTCCTGAACCGCCCGATCACACCAGTAATAGCGGCAGCGGTCACTGTAGCTGAAGGCGCGCGCAAACTGTTGTTCCTTCTCAGTTCCGCGATAATATGAGCTCCAATAAGACGGGTTACGCAGCATGGCTGCCTCCAACGCCTCTCGTACCCGAGAGAGCTGCAATCCCCGCTTGCCGGCAAAACACTCGGACTCGATCGCGCTCAGGGCGAAAATTGCTTCACGGAAACCAAAGGTCAGTGCTGGACCAACTTTCAGGATTCCGAAATGGTCCTCCACCATGTGCCCCAGAGCGGTTGGCGACTGGTAGTCCGTCGAGTGAGCCTCGTATACCAGGCAAGGATGCTCGGGAAGAGCTGCGGAGAGGGGTTGGGCTTTGCGGCGTTCATAATCAAAAATAACGTTTTCGCCAAACTCCACGCCCGGCTGTACCACGACACCGATCACCTGCTCCCATGCCTGCTTGATTCCGTTCCTTTCGAAAGCTGTGCGGAAGGCTTGCAGCGTGCAGTGGAGTTCCTCGACCGTGGTTACTTCAGGAGGCTCTCCTGGCTGTGTCTCTCCACCGGGCGTAGGAACTTCTGTACCTATTACATATAAGAGTGGCGGCGATCCTGGCAGCAACTCCGCGTAAGCGCTTTCAGCTGCGCGGCACAGCATTGCTGCTCGCTCGGCGATCACGACATCGCTAGGCCGGGCACCGTTATCGTCGGCGCACGCCATGCTGGCGTCGAGGTGCATTTTCCCATATCCCGCGAGCACGCAAGCGCGAACCAGATCGCACGCGTTCACGAGGGCCACTTCAGACGGCTGGTCTCGCCAAGGATAGGGTCCCAGATGGTCGCCGCCCAACATGAGCATTCCCTCACTCAACCCGCAGCGCTGGGCAGCCAAGCGAACCGCAGCGGCAAACTGATCGGGAGTCTGGCCGGTGTATCCGCCGAACTGGTTGACCTGGCTCGAGGTGGACTCGATCAGAAGGAATGAGCCATCAGCCAGGGCTTGGCGCAAGCCTGCATCAATCACACTCGGATGGGCAGAGCAAATTGAATATACGCCAAGCCTCTCGGCCCGTCGGTTGCGTTGAATCACATTCTGGAGTCGGAGGTTGGCGGACTCTTTCGGTGCATTCTCAGTTGTCATCACGTGGGCGGCACACCTCCTTGTGGAATCGCAAACGTAACCGGCGGCATCACCGGTTGGCGGTTGGTTGGCGCTGACCTCAGTCTACTCGGGCATGAGGGTTTCGCCATCGATGGAAACGAGTGCGTGGCGACCGTGGCGGGAAGCTCACCGTGCACTTTGGGGATTCCGTGCTTCTCGATTCTTCGTTCCGGTTGTTCCCAGATCAGCAGTGCTGGCACCATTTAATATGGCAGCCGGAGCTCCTCACATGTGCAACTACCGGTCTCGTGTGGTGACATGTTTGTTGTGGTGTGCGATCCCCGTCGCTTTGTGCGCACAGGACGTAAAGTATCCGCCCGAGGCCGAGCAGTTTCCCGGGCCCAGGTGTGCCATTGAACCTGAGCTTTGGCTCGATCCACCGCGCCCTTGCCAGATGAGTGATTTGCGGGAGTGGCTGGCGGATATCGACCACTGGAGAGACGAACGGCGAGTTCGCATCGGCTATGACGGATCAGAGTATGACCGGCCTGAGCTTAAGTGGACGCAGAGCAGCTTCATCCAGCCTCAGATGATGGTCGAGGAGCGCTATTTCTACGATCCGCTGGAACGGCGCTACACCGTCGACCGGTATCTGGACGACCTAGATCAACGCTACGGCGGAATTGACAGTGTGCTGATATGGCATCCCTACCCAAATCTAGGAATCGACAACCGAAATCAGTTCGACCTGCTGCAGGACCTGCCGGGAGGGGTGGAAGCGCTCAAAAGGATGGTTGGCGACTTTCATCGCAGGAACGTGCGCGTGTTGTTTCCGGTCTTGCCCTGGGATCGCGGGACTCGAGATTCGGGAACGCAGGACTGGGTCGTGACTGGAAAATTGCTAGCGGAAGTCGGAGCGGATGGAATCAACGGCGACACCTTTGAAGGCGTGCCACGCGCATTTCGTGTCGCTTCGGACACTGCAGGACATCCCCTCGCGCTGGAACCCGAGGGTGGCCCCTCCGATGAAGCCGTGCAATGGAACAACCTGACCTGGGGTTTCTGGGACTACCGCTTCGTTCCCGGGGTGAGTCGTTATAAATGGCTGGAGCACCGGCATATGGTGAATATGACGGACCGGTGGGCGCACGATAAGACCAAGGATTTGCAGGAAGCCTTTTTCAACGGAATCGGATATGTAAGCTGGGAGAACATCTGGGGTATATGGAATCAGATCACGCCACGTGATGCCGAAGCATTGCGACGTGTAAGCAGGATCGAAAGGGCTGTATCCGATTTGCTGGTGAGTGCAGACTGGGAACCCCACACACTCACGATGCGTCATGGAGTTTTTGCCAGCAAATTCAAGGGGTCCGGACGCACTGTATGGACAGTGATTAATCGCAATCCATTCGATGTCGGCGGTCGTCAGTTGCGTGTTCCGTGGAGCGAGGGAGTGCGCTACTACGATCTCTGGCACGGGGTCGAGTTATCGCCGGAGCGAGATGGAGAGACTGCAGTTCTCAGTTTCGTACTGGAAGGCGGTGGCTTTGGCTCGGTGCTTGCCACCGTGGATCCGCTTCCAGAAAATCTGAAGCGAGCCCTTGCCGAGGGGACTGCGTCTTCTTCGCGTCCGTTAAGCAGTTATTCGCACGAATGGACGGTTCTGCAGCAACAGATCGTGGACATCGCGCCCACTAGACCGGCGAAGTCGGCTCCTTCGGGGATGGTGAAGATTCCAGAAGCTGATTTCCTGTTCCAGTGCGAGGGGATTGAGATCGAAGGATTCAACACTCTGGGAGTTGATGTGCAGTACCCGTGGGAAGATTCGCCCCGCCGATACCACCAACACAATGTCCACATAAAGTCGTTCTATGTGGATAAGTATCCGGTCACGAACGCGGAGTTCAAGACGTTCTTGGACACGAGCCACTATCGTCCAGACGATGAGCACAACTTTCTGAGGGATTGGAAGGGCGTCGACTATCCACAAGGATGGAGCAACAAACCAGTAACGTGGGTCTCCATCGAGGATGCTCGAGCCTATGCTGCATGGGCGGGAAAGCGGTTGCCACACGAATGGGAGTGGCAATACGCGGCGCAAGGGGGCGACGGTCGCCTGTACCCATGGGGAACGGAGTGGGATGCCTCTGCTGTGCCAACTCCGGAGAAAGGCAGAATGATGAGGGCGCCGACGGCAGTAAGTGATTATCCGAAGGGCGCCAGTTCATTCGGGATTGCCGATCTGGTTGGCAACGTTTGGCAATGGACGGATGAGTATCGAGATGAGCACACGCGCGCGGCCATTCTCAAGGGAGGAAGCTACTATCAACCCCAAGGAGCAATCTGGTACTTTCCCCAAGCCTACAAACTCATTGAGCACGGGAAGTACCTGTTGATGGCGCCGAGCCTGGATCGCTCTGGCACGGTGGGCTTTCGCTGTGCGCAAGATGCGGAATAGCCTTTGGGAAATTGCTGGGACGACGAACTGCTATCGTCGGGAGATTAACACTAGATTGCGCCGATGGGTGTGGATCGGTGTCACTTCCCAAGCCTAGAAGAGCGACTTCCGGTCGATGGCCCATCCCTAGTAACGCTGACACCTAAAATGTGATCTTGAAGAAGGCTTGCCCTCGCCTGGGCATATTCCCCTGGCAAACCGTTCCCGCTGATACGATTCCAAAATTGAAGTTGGTATTGTTGGGGTCGAGTCCAGCCACGTCATAAGGACTGTTGTCCATTCGATCGCCACCGCAGACTCTCATTCGGTTGAGAACATTCTCGAACTCCACCCTTAACTCAGCTCGAACTCTTTCGCCCAGGAAGAATCGCTTGCTCACTCCCAGCGTTTCGTTGCTCTCAAAAGGATTGCGCAAGCTTGAATAGAAAGGAGCGGCTGTACCCGGTCTCCAGGCACCCGGAAACTGAAACTTGTTTATGTTGAATACAGGCAGTCCTTTGTAGTAATTGTCCCAATTCACGTTGAAAGGGCCGGGCATTATATTGGCACGGCCCGCGGTGGTGAAACCCAGCGGACGAGTTCCGTTTACGGTGATCTTTACGGGCGTACCGCTTATGTAGTCGAAATTTCCGGAGAAAGCCCAGCCACCCAGCAAGTTCTTCATCAAGGTTCCGCCATGGTTCAGGATCTTTTTCCCGGGACCGATCGGAAGTTCATAAACCTGGCTGATGCTGAGTACGTGCGTGCGATCGTCGCGCGCCACCGACCACTCGCCATCCGGATTGAACTGGTTCAGGCCTCGAACGTTGGAGCTCGATACGGCGCTATCTGTATTCGAGAAGCTCTTCGACAGAGTGTAGGCCACCAGCAAAGTTAGGCCGCTCCCCGTGCGCTTTTGGAAACTGACTTGGAGTGCATCGTATTTGTCTGCTCCGGTTGTATCGAATGGATTTGTGATATCGCGGAATTGCGGGTACGGCCCCAAAACCCGGCCAAGGGGTCTGTCCCCGAAGTCATTCAAGTAATTGTTGTACGGTGTATAGAGTCCTTCGAATTGCCCGAACCCAAGATCTTTCAAAATGGCCTGTCCGGCATCAGATGTCCAAGTCTGTTTTATCAACACGCAATCCGCTTCGTGCAGTAGACCGTCCGGGCAGAGGGTCGCCGGAATCTTCGGATCGCCTTGACTCCGGCGGATCAGGGCGGCAGGCAGGTGCAAGTCATGAGTGTGCACATAAGCCACTGACGTGAACATCTTCCAGGGCAATTCCCGCTGCATTCCCAAGCTGAACAACTCGGTATAGCCCTGGTCGATGTGCCTGTGAATTTCACTGGGATTATTTACAAACAAGTAGTCGGGCGAGGGTCTGGATGGTAAAGGAAGTGGGTTGGTGTCCCACTGGCCAACCAGCGGAATTTGTGAATCACTCTGCAGAGTGAAATCGCCATTCAAGCTGTTCCCAAAATTCACAGCGACCTGATTGGTACCATACTCAAATGCACCAGTATTCAGGAATGTGAATGACATCCCTGCTTGTATGACAGTTTTGCTGTTCGACTGATACGCGAATCCAAGACGAGGACTGAGGTGCCGCCACTGCATATCCGGGTGGTTCCATCCGGAGCAGTCCCTGCAGTTTTTCCCCAGGATTGACATCGCCCCTAGACGCGGCTGGCCAGTGGCGGGGTCAATGGCGTGCAGGTTTGGCTTCGTTGCATCGAAGAAAACCAACTGATTGGTGTTGTTGTCGTTGGAGAACGGAAACGCCAGATCCCATCGGAGCCCTAGATTCAAGGTAAACCGCGGAGTGAGTTTTATATTGTCCTGAAAATAGGGGGCGATATAGAAGTTGCGCAACCTCGTCATCGGTGTATTTGAACGTACCGCGCTGTCGACGTTGCCGAGCAGGAAACTCGCGAACCCGTTGCCCGTAAAACCGCCCCCAGGATCGTTCACTGGATCTGCCGTTGTCCTGGCGTCGAAGTAGAGATTGCCGGCACACTGTTGACATTCCTGGTCATCCTGAAAAGTGCGGCGAATCTCCATTCCAAAGTTGAGGGAATGACGACCTCGCGCGTACAGCCAGTTGTTGGCTATTCCCAGTCCATGTTTTCGATTGATGGCGTACAGCCATCCGAACGTGCCCCAGTTTACGGGCTCCCATGGACTCCCGACAAAATTGATGCCCGGGAGAAATCCCTTTCCACCGGGAGAGGGTTCGACCCCGGCAAAGCTACCGATGGGCTTCTGCTGATGGTAGTTGAAGATCTCAGTGATCCAACTAACACCCGCGGACAGCATCAAGCGAGGTGTAATTGCATGAGAGTAAGTCACGAGCAGCCCACTGCCAAACCAATGGTTCGTGGTTGTGTTGTTCAGCGGATTGTCGACAAAACCTCCCGCTATCTGTTCCTGATTGCGCCAGTACGCTCCATGAATCGCCTGCCTCGTGTTCATATTGTGGTCGACGGTGAAACCCCAGACCGTATGCGCCAGAACTGGAATAAAGCCCGGCTGAAAGTTATTGATTTCACCTGAAGACGTAGGCTTGGGAATGAACCCCATGAGCGATTTCGAAACCGTGCTGAAACAACTTCTCGGGATGACATTGCCCGGGAACTGCTCGCCGGGCGCTGCGCCAGGAGAGCATCCAGCGGGCATGAGCGACGGGTCAGCCTGCCACGCAATGGGCACAAAAATTGGGATCTGGGTGGTCTCACCCGGAACAACCAATCCGCTGAAGTCGCCATTCACGATTGCTTGAGTCGGAACCGTTACCGCAGGTTGCGCTGAAATCTGACGAAACTTTTCGATGCTCGCGAACCAGAATGTCCTGTCATGCCCACCGTACACCTTGGGAATACGCAGGGGACCTCCAACGGTGAAGCCCCAATCGACTTGGTGATCCGTATTCGGCTGGCCGATAATTCCTCGATCGTTTGGGTTCACATCGTTGACCGCGCCCGCGGCGTCGAAGAACGCGTCGCGATAAACCGCAAAAGCGTTTCCGTGGATCTTACTGGTGCCGGACTGAAACTGATACTGGGCCACGCCTTGCCCAAGGCCATATTGCGCGGAGAAGGCACTTTGCAGAACGGTGAACTCCTTGACCATATCGAATGGAGGATTGATGAAGTACTGGCGACCCTGAAATTCCGCGAATGCGATGGGTACCCCGTTAAAGACCACTTCATTCTGAAAATCAACTCCACCGTTGATGCGTCCGTCCGTCGAGACTCCCGGCGTTAATCCACCGCGAATGCCCCCGACTGACGACACGCCCCGCGCCGATGCACCATCTGTCATACTGACAGTCGTGACGCCCGGTGCCAAGCACATGAAATGAGCGTCAATCTGTCGGACTGTTCCCTCCACGAGCTGCGGCAACTCTTCGAGAAGCTTATGCTGGATTGTGGTGCCCAGCGATGCCTGTTCGGTTTGGAGCGAGATCTCGGGGGCATTCACTTCGACGGTCTCGCGGGCATTGCCCACGGTCAGCACGATGTTCGCGCTCGAGTTCGCCGCCGCCTGCACGAATACATTCTTCTGCACAGAGGACTTGAATCCCTGCTTCTCCACCGTAACCGAATAAGTGCCTGGATTCAGATCAGTGAGGTGATAACTTCCCACCGAACTGGTCATGGTGTTTCGGCGAACGCCAGTGTCTGTGTTGGTAATTGTGATTTCAGCGTTGGGAATCGGTAACCCGGACTGATCAGTCACCGTGCCTTGCAAGCCGCTCAGCGTCTGCCCCTGTACAGCCGGCGAAGACAGGAGCAACAGGCAAATGACCAACCCGGCCGCTACACATTCCGCCATCGGAACCGTCAATTCGCCAGTTTGGGCTTTCGCCACCGCACCCAGATTCGGCATAGACCTTCTCCACTTGTGCTTGGCCTGGTACGCGGCGTGAAAGATCGGATAGGGTAGGTGGGTTCCCGGGGGAGCGGCTTTCCACGTTCACGTCGCCCTCACTATAGAACGGGATGGGGCAAGATGTGAGACAAATTCGCTAACCTCCACGGTGCGGGAAACCGCTATCGAAAGGGATCCCCATACCCTCAAGCATTCTCTGAAAGCGCGGGTCGGACCGCAAGGGATCAAATTCTTCGCGGATCGGGAGCCAGAGACTCACATCCTGGCCCCGCCTCTGGTACGACTCTTCCAGCGCTTTGAGGGCTTCCTCCCGCCTCCCCAAGTGCATGTAACAGGTAGCAGCGTGGACACCGGTGCGTTCGTTGGGCGGGATGTTGTCTAACTTCTGCTGCCAGTAGCCGCGCTCTCCACCGGATGCGAGAGCGGCGCGGAGGCCCGCGACCCCCGGGTCGCCGGGGTCAGCCGTGTCCAGAGCCTTCTGATACTCACCTTTTTGCTCTAAGCTCACGTACAGGCGCCAACGGGCAGGTCCGAAGGTGGGATCCGCTTCGCGGGCAGCGCGGATGACACCAATGGCTTCATCATACTTTCGAGCGCAGAAATAGACGTGCCAGGCAAAAGCATTGGTCTCTACCGAAATAGGGTCCAGACGCCTTGCCAGTTCGATCTGCTGGATGCCTTCGTCAAACTTCGTGCGGTGCGCCAGCACAACTCCGAACAGCGCGTGGGCCCTCGCATAACTAGGGCGGGCGGCAATGGCTTGGCGGAAGTACTTCTCCGATTCTGTTGGGTTCCAGTCCGCGTTAGAAACTACGCCGAGCACCATTAGCGCTTGCGCCTGTGAAGGGTCGATTGCCAGCGCTCTGTTGGCTGCGTCCTTGGCTAGGGGAAAGGCTTGGCGATCGCCAAACACAGCCATCGTGTGGAGCGCGTCAGCCAAGCCCGCCCAAGCCTCGGCGCTATCCGGATCTACCTCGGTGGCCCGGTTGAAAAGATCTCTTGCCTCAACCGCATGCTGGTTGGTTAACGCGTAGGACCCTCTGAAATAGAGGTCTGCGACCTCCGGCTTCATGGGGTGAGGACGAGAGAGCTGGTCACGCTCCTTCGGGGTGACGACGGCTGAGATGCTCTGCGCAATCTCCCCTGCCAACTCTCCTTGCGCGGTGAGGATATTGCTCGCTTGGATTTCGTAAGTGTGTGCCCATAAATGACGATCAGAAGCAGCATCAATGAGCTGAACCGTCAGGCGGACCCTATCGCCGGATTTCACCACCGAACCCTCCACCAGGCTCTGGACGCCCAAGCAACGCGCCATCTGGGAAGCAGGCTTCTGGGTGCCAGAGCACGCAGTGGACGATGTATGTGAACTCACCCGGAGCGAGTTGATCTGTGCGAGGTTCGTCGTGAGTTCGTCAGTCACGCCGTATGCTAGAAATTGCTGGCTTGGGTCGGTGGAGAGACTTGCCAGCGGGAGCACTGCGATCGACTCGATTGGGTGGGGGCGAAGCGAATACCACGCAAGCAGTGCAAAAGCAACAAGAACGACGCACGCACTAATCCAGATGAGCCCCCGCGAGAAAGGATTTCGATTCTCCTCCTTCTTATCAGTTGTCAACCCTAATGGCGGGGGGGGCGATTTGTCCTCCGAGGGCTCGACAACAGGAACGACCGGCGCGATGAAGCGATACCCACGACGAGGCAACGTCTCCACGAAACGGGGTTCCGTGGCAGAATCCTCGAGAACCTCGCGAATCTTGTTGATCGCAGTCCCCAGACTGCGATCGAAGTCGACAAAAGTGTCTGTAGACCAGAGCTTCTGACAGATCTCTTCCCGTGTAACCAGTTCGCCTGGACGCTCCAGAAGCATGACCAGCAATTGAAAAGGCTGTGCCTGCAGGCGGAGTCTTACCCCACCTTTTCGCAACTCGCCAGAATGCAAATCGGCTTCGAAAGTGCCAAATGCTAGTCGACGCGATGTGGAAACCGGGCTGGGCACAGGCTCACCGCCATCCGCGAGACTATCAGGCAGCACGAAACCGATCAAAAGATATCTCTCGGCGATGAACTAACTCCTCTCCTTTGAGCCAGCTAGTCCTGTTGATGAAGAGTTAAAGAAGAATTGAAGCACGCTGCATTGCCTCTTGGCCCGATTTGCGGGACTGTGTGCCGGCCGCCGCGACTCTCCCAGCGCTCCATAGGAAACCCGGGAGAATCGACAAAAAAGGAGCTGATCATGAACGCAGAGGACGCGAGGGTTCAAGGCAGATATGCATTCACAGGTGATAAGGCGA
>DASRDJ010000185.1:0-9308 GCA_035652655.1 Terriglobales bacterium | reverse complement strand
GATCAATGCCAACATGATCATGGGCAACGCGGCAGAGAGCGGCAGCGGCGGCGGTATCCGCTTCCAGGGCCTGAACGGGTCGGAAATCACGTTCTTCCCGGATGGCCGCGCGGTTACCACCGGCAACAATCGGCGTCCGTCACGCTGGTATTCGGCGGACGTGACCAACAACATCATCGCCAACAACGTCGCGGGCTGGGACGGCGCTGGCATCTCCCTGCTGGATTCTCTGCAGGTGAACATCATCAACAACACGATCGTGTCCAACGACACCACGGCGTCGTCGGGCGTGCTCTTCAACACTCTGGGAGCTCCGATTGCGAGCGCCGAGGGATCCAATTGCATACAAGCGGGCGGCACCACGGCCTCTTGTCCTCAACCCGCTGGTCTGGTTTCTATCCAAAACAGCTCCACACTCAGCGCCGACATTGGTCCGCTGACGGTCCGCTGCCCGGATGGTCACTTCGCCGGTGCCAGCGGCACGAACGGGACCTGCAAGTCCTTCTCTTACCCGATTTTGTACAACGACGTGTTCTGGCAGAACCGGGCGTACTACATCGGTGTGGGCAGCCTCGGGGGCACCCCGCAGGACCCACTGCTGAATCAGCAGCATGTGGTCGCACTGTTCAACGCGTTCGGCAGCACGCACGCACCGACTCAGCCGAAGGCGGACGCAACCACAGGGAATGCCAACGATGGCTTCCTGATCACGGGTGGCACGGGCGCCTGCACGGCGGCCAGCTACTGGGATCTCGGGGTCCGCGGTGATGCCGGTCCAGATGCGGCCAAGGTGGGCAATCCGAGACTGGCTCCAACGCACTCGGTGCTGACCAGCCTCACGGGATACAGCGCGAGCTTGCTCAATTCCAATTCGAACCCGGATGTGAAGAGCCAGTACTGCAACGGCTCGCGCATCCCGCCAGAGTTGGGTACGGCGGGCTACCAGGTGCCTCCGGGGATTTCGGATGCCACGGTGCCCAACCCCATCTTCAACCTGACGCCGGCAGCGACCGTCGACGAAGGCAACAACTGGATCAACATCAGTTGGGGTCCGCTGGCTCTGACGCACCCGGTAACGGGCTCAATCCTTGGCAACTATGCTCTGGCGAGCAATTCGCCGGACATTGACGCCATCGGGCCAAGCGCCTCCACCTACGCGGCCGCGCCCAACACAGATTTCTTCGGACATCCGCGCAAGAACACTCTTCCGGTCAACGGGTTCCCGGCTAACCCCTGCGTAGACGTGGGTGCAGTAGATGTCTCAGCTGGAACGAACTGCGGCGGCAACGGTGGCGGCGGAACGCCTCCCCCGTTCCCGACGCTGCCGGTGCTGGACAACTTCAACCGTACCAACGCGAACAACCTCGGTTCGAACTGGACCCAGTTAGTGGCAGGCGGAACGGCCGCTCTTCGGGTTAACACCAATCAGGCCACCTGCGGCTCCCTATTGGGCTGCGGCGCTGGCCCGGCAGAATGGACAGCCGCGTTCGGCGCCCGGCAGGCGGCGGCATTCACGTTCGCCAGCACGCCGGCGGGTACCGAGACGCTGCTCTTGAAGGTCAGCGGCTCGAACCTGCTAGGTGTCCGGCAGAACGCGATTGAAGTGCAGTACGCAGGTGGATCCGTAACGGTGTCGACATTCATCAACTTCACCACTTCGACGATCGGGTCAGTAAGCGGATCGTTCGCAAGTGGTGACACGATGACGGCGATGGCGGACCAGAACGGTGTCGTATATATCTGGAAGACATCGGGTGTAACGACCACGTTCCTGGGCAGTGTGACGTTGCCAGGCAACGCACTCTGGTCAGCCGGCGGCCAGATCGGCATGCTGCTCTCGAACAACGGCGCGAGGGTGGATAACTTCGCCGGAGCTAACGTCCCGTAAACAGGACATGAGAAGCGGAGGGCTGGGGCTTTCCGCTTCTCTTTCCACCAACCCAAAACTTGACCTGTCATGGTGAAGCTGCTGGCGAACGATCCTCGCCAGCAGCTCTTTTCTTTTTGATGAGCACGCTTGAAAACTGGAAGTGAGGTCTGCTGGCGGCATCCCCACCGGTTACCTTTGGCATCTAAATTGGTCTGAAACGGTCGGAACTGCCTTCCCCATACGATGTATCATCGGAGGGTGATGTTGACGAATCAGATGACATGCTTCTGCTCGAGGATCCTGCTGACGCTATCGTTGGGGTTCGGGTTGGCCGGTGTTTCCGGATTTGCCCAGTCGGCCCCTGCCAAGGATCAATCCGTTCCCGCGAAAGATCAGCCTGCCGCTACGCAGCCCGCAAAGCCCGATGCAGCAGCCACCGCCCCGCACAGTACCAGTCGCTACCGTCCCACTGGCATGCCGCCGCGGGCCCGAAACTATTACGAGATGCTGTGGGGTGTCGATTCCTTTGGAACTAAGGTGGTGGAGTCCGGCGAAATGGTTCGCTTCAGCTACCGCGTGCTTGATGCCGACAAGGCGGCGCAATTGAACGACAAGCATAATCAGCCGGCCCTGATCGATGAGCGGGCCGGGGTGAAGCTGTCCGTCCCCACGCTGGAGAAGGTCGGCGCGCTGCGCCAGAGCACGACTCCAGAGGCGGGCAAGATCTACTGGATGGTTTTTTCGAACAAAGAGCGCTACGTGAAGCGCGGCGATCGCGTCAGCGTGGTGATTGGTAAATTCCGCGTCGACAATCTGCTGGTCGAGTAATCGTCTGCGTGCTGAACGCTCCTGGGCTCTTGCTCGACTCGGGCAGGATGCGGTGTTGCCCGAGCCTCCCCTGCAAATCGAAGATGGACACGGAAGTCCATTACTGCCCCTCTCCCAATTAGTGCAATGTTTTTCGGTAACGGTTACGGAAGTGCCATAAGTGTCTTTCCTGCAACTGATTCCGAATCAATAAGTTCTGTTCCTTCCCCCTTGGACCGTCACCTGCGATTGTGACAGTGACGGTTTACTCCCCTTCCGATTCAGTCGGAGAGCCGATCACAACGGGTGAGAAAGCGGCCGTTGCGTCATCGCTGACCCCGAAGTTTTTAGGAGACCTCAATGAAGTTGCGTTTGGCAGTGTGGGGAATATTTCTAGCGCTCTGCGTGACACCGGCGTTCGCCGATTCGCTGCATTTCACCAACAAGGGTTTGATCTCCGCCAGCGGAAGCGATAGCGGAATCGATGTCGTTTCTTGCCTCACCAAGGTATCGTTCGACGGCAGCGTTCTGTTCTCGGGCCACGTGGGCACGGTTGCCTTCGATACCGGCAACTTCGTCGGCACTTTCCTGGGCGGCGGAGCATTTACCGGCGGCACGTTTGACATCGACATCAACGGCTTCGGCACGGCCCTGTTCGCGAACAATTTCTCCGGTACCTGGACGAAGATCTCTCACGACCTCTACAAGCTCGTCGGGACGTTCTCGGCTACGGTAGATGGCCTGCACGTCAACGGCGTCACCACGCAGTTGTTTGAACTCGAGAACGAAGATGGCCACCTCTCGTTCGATGAACTGAAAGGCAAAACCTGCATCTCGCCGTCGCCGGTTCCGGAACCTGGAACATTGACCCTGCTCGGCACCGGTCTTCTGAGCCTGGGCGGATTGGTGCGGCGCAAGTTCGTGACGAACTAGCGAGCAGGTCCCCAATCCCCAAGCCGACGAAGCGCGGCCCACGGACGGTTACAGCTTAAGGCGAGGAACACATGTTCCTCGCCGTTTTGTTGTGGGTAACAAAGCCAAAAGCAACCGTCGCGGGCGAGCCCGCCCACGTTACTTATGCGCGACGCGTGCGCGAATCGCGCCTTGCTCCGAGGGATGCAGCAGGGTGTGCAGCGCTCCCCAAATCTGGGCCCTGTCTTCGAGCGTGCTCAAGCGGATGACGGGCGGTTTGGGATGGATTCTATGGACGACTTTCTCGACCGTCTTGATCAGCAAATCGGGGGCGCCCTTCACGATCCCGCCGTTGAAAACGACCATCTCAGGATCGAGCATGCTGATGACGTTCGCTACCGCCACGCCCAGTATCAGAAAGCTGTTCTCTACCAGCGCCTGTGCTTGCAGATTGCCCTGCCGAACTGCTTCGAATACGTACCGCGCATCTCGGGTCTGCGCCAGCGTTCCACTCGCTGATCCGTTGCCGCCGCTTGAGATCTTCCGGCCTTCTCTCGCCAGCGCCACGCCCGAAACATGGTCCTCGAGGTAGCCGGTATCGGGAAAATCGTCGTTCCAGCGCTTCCAATCAAGATTCATGCGGAACAGTTCGCCCGCAAAGCCGCTGCGGCCGCGGCAGATCCGGCCATTCGCAAACACGCCGGACCCAATTCCGGTACCCAGCGCTATAAAGACAAAGTTGTCGGCACCTTGGGCGACGCCTCGCCAGTGTTCGCCGATCGCCGCCATGTTGGCGTCATTATCGAGGAATACCGGCACCGCGAACGCATCTTCGAGCGCCCGACCCATATCGACTTCACGCCAGCCGGGAAGGTTGTTTGCATCGATCACCTTGCCGGTTTGGGGATCGACTCCGCCCGGGACGCCAATGGCGATCCCGTGCAACTTCCCGTCCGACGCGCCCGAATTCTTCCTCAAACTCGCGATGCCGTCGCGCAACTGCGCGATCACACCCGCGGGACCGGCTTCGGCCTTCAACAGTTCCCGCGCCTCCGTCCGAATCGCGCCTTCCGCGGTTGCCAGTACAAAACGCACATGGCTGGCGCCCATATCAACGGCGACGCCGTATTCAACATTCTTCAAGTCTTGATCTTGTCCGCTCAAGGGGTGGCGTGCTCTCGGTAGCTAGTATTGAATCGTTTTAATCAACGAATATAAGGTCAGGGAAACGCCACAACCTGTCAAGAGGGAAATTTCGGAACGGCGGGCGTCTAGCGAGTTTGCTCCGGGAATGAGCCCATGCGCGGAAGCGGGAAAACCTGATTCGAGGTGGCGGGTTTCCAGTCAGGACGGCCAAAGATGTACCTCAGCTTGTCTCGCAGGAGGTCGCTTCGCCGCACGTCCCGCCAGAGGTCGACCCATTCGTGAAAGGCAATCCTGACCGGATTGTAGGTCCCGATATTAGTCGTCAGCCCGAAGACCGGAGTTTCGGCTTCCGGCTCAAAAGTCCCGAACAGCCGGTCCCACACGATCAAAGTCCCGCCGTGGTTGCGATCCAGATACCTGGCGTTCGATCCGTGATGCACGCGGTGATGCGAAGGAGTGTTCAGCACCCATTCCAGCGGCCCTAGCGACCGGACGAGTTCGGTATGGATCCAGAACTGGTAAAGCAGGCTGATCGCCTGCATGGTCAGCACCATCATTGGCCGGAAGCCAACCAGGGGGAGCCAGGCCCAGAATATCCAGCTGACGAACGTTCCCGTCCAGCTCTGGCGCAGGGCGGTCGACAGGTTGTATCGCTGGGACGAGTGATGCACTACATGCGACGCCCAGAACAACCGGCACTCATGGCTCGCGCGGTGGAACCAGTAGTAGCTGAATTCGTCGCAGAAGAAAAACAACCCCCACACCCACCACTGATAGCCGAAAGAGAAAATCCGGAAACGATAGATCGCGGTGAAGATCGCGAGCTGCATCGCCTTGGCAACCAGGTTCACTGCAACATTCCCAAGACCCATCGTGACGCTGGCCGCTGAGTCCTTGATCTCATACAGATCGCGCCGCATGACGGCGTCGGCGATTGCCTCGATCGTCATCAGCAGTACGAACCCCGGAATGGCCAGTGCGATCAGATTCGGCATGCAGCTGCTGATTCTATACCCGCTTAGCAGCAGCAAATCCTGCGACTTGCGTATCAAGGCAGCACGTTACCACCGTCACTATCCAAGCGTTACCAGCTCTTCCATACTGACCACAACTCACGCAACTGTGTCTTGCGATACGGGTTTAGAGCAGTGAGCACTTGGGGCGCGCCGAAAGTGTTTTGTGAGTCGGCTTCCGCTTCCAGTGTCTGCAGGAGGGCCGACATATGACGACCAGTCTCCGACGATTTCTGAAGCTATTGCTTCTGACGCTGTTTGTTTCTTCCTTTGCACTTTCGGCGCTTGCCGATCCGCCAGGACGCGCCGTGCGCATCAAGTACATCTCCGGCGCCGTCTCCATGCAGCCGGGAGGCGTCAACGATTGGGTAGAAGCCGTCGTCAACCGTCCGCTCACCACTTCCGATCGCGTCTGGACCGACAAGGAAGCTCGCGCCGAATTGCACCTGGGCAGCGCTGCCCTGCGCATGAACGCCGAGACCAGTCTGACTTTTACCAACGTCAATGACGATATCGTGCAGGTCGAACTCGATCAGGGCACACTGAATCTGCACATCCGCCATCTCTTCGGCGGAGAAACTTACGAGATCGATACGCCGAACCAGGCGTTCACGATTTTGAAAGCGGGCGACTACCGCTTTGACGTCGATCCCAACGCCGATACCACTTCTGTCACCGTCTGGAAAGGCGAAGGCGAAGCCAACGGCCAGGGCCCCGGCGTCAAGTTGAAGTCTGGCCATCAGGCCAGCTTCACTGGCGGTACTTCACTGGAGCATCAGGTCGCTAGTGCGCCCGGCCTCGATGGCTTCGACGACTGGTGCCGCGTCCGCGACGATCGCGAAGATCACTCCAAGTCGTATCAGTACGTTTCTGCCGACGTGGTCGGTGCCGATGATCTGGATGAGTACGGCACTTGGCGCGTCGAGCCTGAATACGGCGCCGTGTGGGTTCCTGCGGTAGCTCCGGGATGGGCTCCCTACCACAATGGACATTGGGTTTGGGTCGAACCGTGGGGCTGGACCTGGGTTGACGAAGCGCCTTGGGGCTTCGCTCCCTCTCACTATGGCCGCTGGGTACGCGCGGGGGGATATTGGGCATGGGCGCCAGGTCCCGTTGTGGTTGCTCGTCCGGTCTACGCTCCCGCGCTGGTTGCGTGGGTTGGAGGACCGCATTTCGGAATGAGTGTGTCGTTCGGTGGAGGCGGGGGTGTGGCCTGGTTCCCGCTGGGATGGGGAGAGCCCTATGTGCCCTCCTATCACGTGAGCCGCAACTACTTCCAGCAAGTGAACGTCACGAACACGCGCATCACCAACATCACCACCGTCACGAACAACTACTACGTCACGAACAACAACACGACGGTCGTGAACAACAACATCCATAACATTCGTTATGCCAACCAGAATGTGTCGGGAGCCGTCACCGCCGTGCCGACGCGAGCCATGACTAACTCTGAGTCGGTCGCCCGGGTCTCAGTCTCGGTGCCGGCAAACGAACTCAGAACTGCTTCCGTCGCGAATGTAGCGGAAGTCGCCCCGGCGAGAACCAGCGTTTTGGGAGCGAGAGCCGGTGCGCGTGCTGCACTGCCGCCAGCACGCGTGGCTGAAGGTCGTCCGGTGGTCTCGCACGTTGCACCGCCTGCTCGTCCGGTTCCCTTTGAAGCACGTCAGGAAGTCCTGGCGAAAACTCCGGGGCGCCCGCTCGATGCTGACGCAGAGTCGAGACTGCGTTCGAACCTGGCGCGTCCGGCGGCTCCCGCTGGGCAGAATCCTCAGCAGCCGATGCAGCCCGTGCGTCCGGGATCGCCGATGATGGCCAGTCCCAGCGGAGTCCAGCCACGGCCAGTTCCCCGGCCTGGTATGCCTGCGGCCAATCCCGCTGCCACCGACACGCACGCCGCGACAACTCCAACGCAGCCCCCGCAGCCCGCGCCCGCCGTACGGCCCGGATCGCCAACGGCGACGAATCCTGAGAGCACTCAGCCGCGACCGGTACCGAGACCGAGCCGGCCGATGTCGCCTGGCAATTTCGGCGCTGACGAGCAGAAGGCCGTCACCAATACGACACCGGCTCCGCCGACACAGCCCGCGCAGCCAGTGCGCACCGAATCACCGGCTGCCGGCAATCCCGTGAACGTTCAACCCCGGCCAGTCCCGCGCCCAGTCGACCAACAGCGGTCTTCCGGGAACACCGATGCGTGGAAGCCGGAACCCGCGGTTCAGACAACTGCACCAACCAGCCAGCCCACGCCTCCGGGACACTACGTTCCGCGGCCAGGTTCGCAGACGTCGCCGGCCTCCCAGAGCGAGTCTGCGAATACCTCGCGGGCTACTCCGCGAACGATCGAAAATACCGGAGCTTCGGCCAACACCGAAAGTCCGCGCAATGTTGTGCCGGTTACGGCTCGTCCGGGCGGGTCGACGGGAGTAGTTCGTCGCAGTGTCGAGACTGTGCAGCCCAGTGCGCCGGCGCGTTCGCCTCAGACGGTTTCGATGCCGCGCAATAGTCAGCCCTCGTCGGAACCCAGCCACGCCCACACCGTGGTGACGGCGCCGCGCGAGAACAACAACCGGCAGAGCAGTCATCACGAAAGTAAAAGCGAGAGCAAGCACGAAGAAAAATCCGATCACAAGCAGAACCGGTAGCAGATCGTCCCTTGCAGAATGGGCGTGCTAAGTAGCACGCCCTATTTTTTTGGTGCGCTGCAGGCTCATGGTCGTTGCGCGATCCTTGCGGAAGCTTCTCGATTGAATTCAAAACCCTTAACCGCAAAGTACGCAAAGAACAACTCGCGAAGGGCGCTAAGTGGAAATTCTCTTTTGCGACCTTCGCGGGTTTTCTTCACGACCTTTGCGGTGAAAAGCTTTTCCCGCGATAAAATTCCGGCGCAGCTTTTCCGAGCCTATGCCGATCATGATTGCGTTACTGCGCGGGATTAACGTCGGTGGTCACCACAAAATCAAAATGGACGACCTGCGCAAACTCTGCGAGGGTCTGAAACTCCTCAACCCGCAAACCTACGTGCAAAGCGGCAACATAGTCTTCAGCACCGACGAGAAAGACGCAGCTCGAGTGGCCAAGCGCATGGAAGAAGCGATCGAACGCAAGTTCGGCTTTCACGCCGACGTCGTGGTGCGAACAACCCGCGATCTCAAAGACACAATTGCCCGCAGTCCCTTCGCGTCGCGCAACGGCCTCGAGCCCGGCAAACTGATCGTGACATTTCTCGCGTGCGATCTGGCAAAAGAGAAGTGCGCCGGAATCCTGGCCATCAAGGCCAGCCGCGAAGAAGTGAAGCTAGGAAAGCGCGAACTCTACATCTACTATCCCGACGGCATGGGTAAGTCGAAGCTCGTGCCCGCGCTCGACCGGGTGCTCGAGAAGACGGGGACGGCCAGGAACTGGAATACCGTAACCAAGCTGCTCGAACTGGCAGAAGCGATGGAAGCGGCCGGGAAGGCTCAGTAGCCGCACAACAAGCTGATGCGACAGCTGCGAGAATCTGATCCTCTGCGTTGGACCTTTGCGACCTGGCGAACTGCAAGCAACCCACCCAGCAG
>DASRDJ010000184.1:0-2124 GCA_035652655.1 Terriglobales bacterium | reverse complement strand
TAACCGCCGCTTGTAACGTCGCAAGCCCCGCTTTCACGTCTTTGCCGAGATGCACCCGAAGGGCGCGTCTTCCGCGCTCAGCAAGTACTGCGAAATCGCCGCGGGCCTGTGCAGCCTTGACAATACCGAACGTGTATTTCTGGTCGGGGACCGGCAGATCGACGGCGTTGTCGCAGGTGATCTGCAGGAAGACGCCGGTATTGGGTCCGCCTTTGTAGGCTTGGCCGGTGGAGTGCAGAAAGCGCGGACCAAATCCAAGCACCGTCGCGACCTTCTTTTTGTCCCGCACGCTGTGGCGAATGGCCTGCAGAACAGCCTCGTTCTGGGGATTCATGGTGATGTAGCCGAGCAGAGCGAAATAGTCTCCCTGGCCAGCGCGCGCGAAGTGAGTTTTCAGGATCTCGGCAAGCGATTTTCCCTGCTTGAGGGCGTCTGCGTTTCTTGCGTCAGCGTAGAGCTTCACACCGTCACCTTCGAAAAACGGCTCTTCAGCGGGCAGTTTGCCGGTTGCTTCGTATTCGCTCGTGAGTTTTCGGGTTGCCACCTTACTTGCTTCCACGTCAGGTTGGTTGAAGGCGTTTATCCCGATGATCGAACCCGCTACGGCTGTGGCAATTTCCCAGCGGAAAAATTCTTCGCCGATGGCATAGGGATCTTGCACGGCGATGCGCACCACGGGATGCCCTGCTTTCTCGAGGGCTGCGACGGCGACGTCTTGCGATTGGTCGGGTGCCGATTCGAGGCGGAGGTAGGCGAATACGCGATCCGTGCCATAGTTGTCGGGCCCGGCCACGCTTTCACGGTCCACCGGAATGATTCCTTTGCCGCTTTTTCCCGTGGATTCGGCGAGGAGCTGCTCGAGCCATGCTCCGAGGTCCGAAATACCGGGAGATGCAATGATGGTCAGTTTGTCGCGTCCGCTGTTCGCTGCAGTTCCGAGGATCGCGCCCAGGACCACGCCGGGATTCTCCGTTGCCTGTACGGTGGCGCCGCAGGCATGAACCATTTCCTCTGTGCGGTTCAGGAAGTTCACGATGTCGATCCCCATGACCGCGGCCGGGACCATACCGAAGTTCGATAGTGCGGAATAACGCCCGCCGATGCTGGGTACTCCGGCGAAGATGTGCCGGAACTTATCGTTCTCGGCCACATGCTGCATCTTCGAACCCGGATCGGTAACCGCAATGAAGCGATTCCCTGCTTCCTTTTCACCGACGACTTCCTTGACCCGTGTGAAGAAATATTGTTTGTAAATGTTGGGTTCGAGCGTGCCGCCGGATTTGCTGGAGACGATGAACAGCGTGCTCTTTAGATCGATCCTGGCTTCGATGGCTTTGATCTGCGCGGGATCGGTGGAGTCAAGGACATGCAGCTCGGGAAATCCTTCGATCTTTCCGAAGGTAAGCCGCAGGACTTCCGGGCAAAGGCTCGATCCTCCCATGCCGAGCAGAAGGGCGTGCTTGAATCCGGCTTGCTTTACTTCGGCGGCGAGCGAAGTCAGAGCGGCGCTGTGCGCCACTTGGTCATCTGTGATGCCAAGCCAGCCTAGCCAATGATTCTCGTCGGATCCGGACCACAGTGAGGCGTCGGCTCGCCACAAACGCCGCACTTTGTCGTTCTTCGCCCAATCCGTGAGCGCGCTGTCTACGGCGGCCGACAGTTTCGCTGGGAGGGTATAGGAAACCGAATTGATCTTCGCCGCGGATTCCCCGGCCTTCCGCGATCCCGTGGCTTTCAGAAGCTGCGCGAACGCGTCCACGAACTGACGCAGACCCTCGTCCAAAAGTGTGCTTGTCACGGTTTTCATCGAGATGCCGGCACGCTCCACCGATTCCATGGTGTCTGCGGCGTTCTCCAGGTCTTCGATCAGGCTCATACGAAGTCTGCCGTGCTCCCGAAATGCATTGAAAGTCGCAGGAGGAATCGTGTTCACCGTCGAAGGGCCGATTAGCTCCTCCACATAGATGACATCCCTATAACCGGGGTTTTTTGTGCTGGTGCTTGCCCACAGCAGCCGCTGGGGCTGCGCTCCCTTTTTGGCCAGGGCTGCCCAGGCCTCTCCCGAATACAATTCGGTGAAGCGGTGATAGGCGAGCTTCGCATTGGCAATTGCAACTTTCCCGA
>DASRDJ010000183.1:0-22679 GCA_035652655.1 Terriglobales bacterium | reverse complement strand
AGGATCCGCCCCGTCAGCAGCAAGCAGACGGGAACTTGCGTTAGCCAGACGAATCCCAAAAAACTCAAGCGGCCCCCCTCTGAGCAAGAAGGCGGGCCGCTTCCGGCGATGCTGCCAGCCGAACGTCAGTTGGTGAAATTGTTGGCGGCTGCACCGTTTACTGCGGTGCGACTTTCGATCGCCATGGGTACCGTCAGATTGCCCGGCAAGGTCACATACAGCACGTTGCCCTTCTGGCTAGCCTGGACGTCCTGATCGGTGGCGAAAACCGGCGATACATCTTCGAATGCCGACTGGTAGGTGGTCTGGTAAACAATGTCGCCTACCCGGATTGCGATGTCGTACGAGTAACTCGCATCGCGTAGCGGGGCATCGGATGACGCGCCGGCCGCGGGAGACGCTGCTTGCTCAACGCTCACCACGGTCCCCTGATGGAAATCGCTGTTCGTGGTCGCGAATACGTTCGTGAGCATCATGCTCGATACGAGCGCACACAATGCAAAGGTCTTTTTCATACTTCCTCCTGAAGCACCGTTCTGATTTTTTGTGCGGCGCTCATGAGGAATAACTGAGCTGCGCGCAATTATTCCACGGTCGAGAATGTTGCGATCCGGAAAACAAATTACGCGCTCAACAGCCAACTTCAACCTGAAGCGCGATCAGCACATTGGATAAGATGCGTCTGGAACGCGAAGCATTGCGCACGCAGGCAGTAGAACCTGTTGCACTCAGTTGGACACTCTATCGCGAATGGTCGTATGGGCTACGATCCAGCGCGAAGACAGGCTGGCTCAAGCTCGCCAGCTCTCTACCTGAGTTGCTGAAGCCTCTAATTCGCCGCTTTATCGGCGGCCGCCGTGTCCGCCGGCTTCTTTGCCAGCGAGCGGACGTAGTTCACCATATCCCAGATGGTCTCCTCTTTTACCCGCGCGCCCTCAGGAGGCATCTGGTCCTTGCCCTTCTGAATGATGTAGAAGAGCTCCCCGTCCGTGCGATCCTTGAGCACCGAGGGGTTGGTTTCGTCATTCATCGCAAGCTTCATGTCGGCGGCGACATCGCCTTTGCCATTGCCCGTCTTGCCGTGGCACATTGCGCAGTCGTAGCCGTATTGCTTCTTGCCGCGCGCGAGCGATTCTTCCGTGGAGTTGACAGGATTCTCACGCTTCGCGGCATCCACCGGGATGCTGTTGATGGTAGTCCTGGCACCGGGCTTCGCGGCCGATTGCTTGTCTTGCGCGGAAACCATAAAGCCCAGGAGCGACAAAGTTAAAACCAGGAAAGGCGTTCTCCACATGGGAGCCTCCTTGATGCGAGCCGGAGACGAGGCCAGCGTGCCGCTGAGGTGTGGCTTAGTCTCCGCCAAAGTTGGCCGGAGCGTCGGGAGTTGAACCCGTGTGGGAGGCTGGGTAGCCCGATTCCCAATCGCTTTACCCACTACGCGCTCCGAGAGTGGCCCCGCGGACCGCTTTTGAGGAAATGAGCCCTCGAGGAAGTTCGCGAAAACCGCGCTACAGGACAGGCTAGAACGCCCCGCATCGACTTGGTGTGACGCTCATCACATCGGTCAGTAACGGGGTACCAGGTAACGGGGTACCAGGACCTTCGGCGCCGGGGAACTCGCCCGATCGGGCATGTGATCTCTTCGTCAGCGTCTGTGTAGTGAAGTTTTTCGAGGGATTGCTATGATGGGCCTGCCCTTCGCAGCCGGACGAGCGTGGGCACGGAGGTCTCAGGCGTGGCCGAAAACGCGGACGTCATCGAAGCCATCGAGTCGGGGAACGCAGAGCGACTGAAAGAATTGCTGGCCACAGATCGCACGCTGGGTGCGGCACGCGATGCTGGCGGCGTCTCGGCGTTGATGCAGGCGTTGTACCGGCAACGCAAAGACATGGTTGAGTTGCTGCGGCGGGCGCGCCCGGACCTCGATATCTTCGAAGCCGCCAGCCTTGGACGTGCCGATCT
Source organism: Terriglobales bacterium (assembly GCA_035652655.1). GTDB lineage: Bacteria > Acidobacteriota > Terriglobia > Terriglobales > Acidobacteriaceae > Gp1-AA133. Next base: position 20,717 of record DASRDJ010000183.1, on the reverse strand, counting down.
GGTGGAGGAGATGGTGGATCGCGATCCTCGGCTCGCCAATGCGCGCTCCGGCGACGGCTTCACGCCTTTGCATTTCGCAGCGTTCTTTGGCGAAGACAGCGTGGCCCGCTTGTTGCTCGAACATCACGCGGACGCTGGCGCGGTAGCGAATAATCCGATGCAGGTCACGCCGCTGCACTCCGCGGCTGCCGCCCGTAATCTGGCCATCGTCCGCTCGCTGCTGGAGCATGGCGCTCCCGTAAACGCACGACAGCAAAAAGGATGGACGGCCCTCCACGCGGCTGCGCAGCACGGCGACAAGCCCATGGTCGAGGTGCTGTTGAAGCACGGCGCAAACCCCAACGCGAAAAATGACGAAGGCCGCACGCCCGACGAAGTGGCCGAAGAAAAGGGGCACATCGACGTCGCGGAGCGTTTGCGGGCGGCTTGAAGAAACAGGAGCGTCGAGGGGAAACCCTGTTCACTTCTCGCGCCCTAGGTTAAGCTGCGGTGGCATGAACTGGGGCTCCCGCAACCGGAATTCTGTTGGCTTGCTGGCAGGCATTCTTTTCCTTTCTACGCTCGACCCCTTCCTGGAAGCGCAGACCGCCAAGGCAATCCAGTTCACCGACGTAACCGCGCAGTCCGGAATCAAGTTCACCCACTTCAAGGGAAATCAAGGCATCTCGATCAATCGAGAAGAATTTGGTCCAGGCGTGTGCGTGGCGGATTTTGACGGCGACGGCTGGCAGGACATTTACTTCGTGAACGGACGCGACCTCTACGATCGCGGTATTTCCGTTCGCAATGCGCTTTATCGCAATAACGGCAACGGAACGTTCACCGACGTCACCGAAAAGGCCAACGTTCCCGGGACCGGCTACGGACTGGGATGCGTCTGGGGCGACTACGACAACGACGGCTTCCCCGATCTCTACGTCACGCAATTCGGGCGCAACGTTCTCTATCGCAATAATGGCGATGGCACCTTCACCGACGTGACCGACAAGGCCGGCGTCGCGGGCATGGAGTTCGGGACTCTGTTTCATGCAGGCGCGACTTTCTTTGATTATGACCGCGATGGGAAGCTCGATCTGTACGTGGGCGGCTACGTGGCGCTGGGTCCGGACGCAAAGCGGTACTGCGATCTGGGACGTGTAAAGAGCAGTTGCCCGCCGAGCGCTTACAAAGGCAGCCCCGACGTTCTCTATCACAACAACGGTGACGGCACGTTCACGAACGGGACCAAGACCGCGAAGCTTTATCAACCGGAAGGTAAGAATCTTTCGGTCGGTGCGGCCGACTACGACAATGACGGCTGGCCGGATATCTTCGTCGCGAACGACGGGCTATATGCGTACCTCTACCATAACGAACACAACGGTACCTTCGTGGAACAGGGACTACCCGCAGGTATGGCGGTCGCCGGTCAAGGACAGATCATGGCGGCGATGTGCATTTCGTTGGGTGACTACGACAACGACGGCTGGCTGGATCTTTATATTTCAGACTTCCAGAAGTCGTCAGATCATCTCTGGCACAACAGCGGGCAGGGATACTTCGATGAAGTGAGCGGTCCGGCGGGAATCACCGTGCCCACGCGCGAAGTGCTCAGCTTCGGTGGAGGATTCTTTGACTACGACAACGATGGCTGGCTGGATATCTTCATCGCGAATGGCCATGTGTATCCGGAGGTGGAGCAGGCCACGCCTGAGATTCACTACAAGCAGACCAACACGTTGTTTCACAACGAAGGCAACGGCAAGTTCACCGAGGTCTCGAAGCAGGCAGGCAGTGGGTTTCAGAAGCCGTACGTGGGTCGCGGCGTGGCTTTCGCCGATTTCGATAACGATGGATTCATGGATCTGGTGGTGGGGAACAATGGCGATTCGCCTTTGCTGTTGCACAACAGCGGAGGGAACGGCAATCATTTTGTAAATTTCAAGCTGGTGGGAACCAAGAGCAATCGCGACGCTTTGGGCGCTCGGGTGCGAGTCGTTGCCGGAGGAATCTCACAGATTCGCGAAATCGCAGGCGGGGGCAGCTATCTCTCGCAAAGCGACCTGCGCGCGAATTTCGGACTGGGCAAGACGACCCGGGTCGACACCATCGAGGTATCGTGGCCAAGCGGCCAGAAGCAGACGATCCGCAATCTGGATGCAGACAAGTTTTACCTGATCGAAGAAGGGAAAGAGGCCATTGGGCAGCAACGCTGGAAAGAACCGCAATCGCGAGCGTCGCATTAAACTTCAAAACACTACCACAGAGGACACTGAGGTCCACAGAGAAAGGCAGTCCTCTGTGCAACCGTGTGTCCTCTGTGGTTATCGCCCTCTTTAGCCTCCGCTCGCGCGTTCGATCAGGCGGTTCGCCTGGGCTAATAGTCCGAACGTAGTCGGCCAATCCAGCGGTTGATTGCTGAACTCGGCCGCTTCCAGCTTTTGAATGATCTGGGCCGCCAGCGCGTCGCGCTGACTTCCCAAGGACGCCAGCCGATTCTCCAGGCGGTTGTAGGTCCGGTCATCTCCCGCCAGCGCTTTGGTGGACGTCGCCAGCGTCGCACGGCCAAACTGCCCCACAGGCGCGTTCAATTGCTTGTAAGCCTGAGCCAATAGTGTGAATGCCAGCGGATTCCGGCGAATGCCACTGGGCAAAGACCCGCTTCGCATGACTTCGGCCAGGACGCGTCCGTCGTGCGTGTAGTCATCAAGCAATCCGGTCAACGAAAGAATCGTGGGCCGGATGTCGGTGTGATCGGACCAGGTCTCCCGGTCAACCCCCTGCCTTCTCACCCCGGGACCGACCATGCCGAGCCAAGTCGTGGTGATGTCCTTCTGCACGTCTCCGTGATTCCAAGCGAAGCCGGGATTTTCGGTGACGCATGGTGAGTTGCAGTTGGGCGCTCCCGCGAAAAGGAAGTAGTCGGGGTTGGCGAACATTGTCAGGGTGGGAGTGCGCGCGGGATCGGCAGTAACCATGTGGAGCAACTTCATCTCCACGGGATCGGCCATGAACTGCGTGAGGGTGTCGGTGTTGCCGGTGATCGGATTCAGCGCGGTGAGGGCGGCGAGGCCGTGCTCGAAGCTGCGCGCAATGGGATCGGTACGTGATGGATTGCCGGTGATGTAGATAGTTGGCGCATCGTCAGAGTGAACCGTGAAAGGCGTGGTGATGCCCGCTTCGGTGGCCAGCAGTCCAGCCAGATTGGTGTTGAGTTCGCCGATCTGCGCATAGGTGCAGGGAACGTTCACTCCGTCGCAATTCGCCGGGGAAGGCGGACCGCCGACAAAGTGATCGCCTTCATCGGCCGTGAATACAAATAAAGTGTTGTCCCGCGTAATGCCGTCGGCCGCGAGACGCTCGAAGAATTTATTAAACGCGTCGTCGTAAGCAGCCAGCGCCGCAACGTATCCGGCGGAGCCGGGACCAAAGGCAGGGCCGCTGGGATGATTATCGTGCGCGTCGGAGACATAAGCGTAGGTGACGGGGACACCGTGTTCTTGCAAAGCCGCTACGTAAGAGAGGGAAACTTTCGCCGCCATCCCATCGAAGCCGGGGAAACCGATGTGTCCAGTCGCATCCTGAATGACTGCGCCGTTCAGATCAGTCAGCGGGCCGTTCGGACTGACGACGGGCGCGACGTAGACGTGTCCGAAGAGTCCATTGAATCCGGGGTATCCGCCCGGTTCGTCGGGAAGCAGATCAGGCTCGCCTCCGTTAGCCGCGCTGCACAGGGCGTCGCCCGCGGCGCAGTGCACGCCGATGCCGACGAAATCGGCGAACGCCTGTCCGGGGTTCGTGGCAACTTCTTGTGCTTGCGGGGAGCCGGCGCCGAACACTGTCGGGATGTCAGTCTGAATGTTCTCAAGAATTGTGTTCGCCGTGGCGACCGCGCCGAAGTTGCAGCCGGCGCGCGTGAACGGCACCCAAGGGGCGGGGGCGTTCTTGCCATCGGCGGTCAGCATGTTGAACTTCGTATCCGTGGGGGCAGTCGTGGTGGGGTCAAACAGCGGATCGGTCCAGTAGGCAAACGAAACTCCCAGGCTGGAAGTCCCATCCGGCTTGAAGTATCGGAAGCTGTTGCTGACGGGCACGCCGTGCCGGTCGCCATACACACCCGTGATGGCAGTAAGAATGTCGGTAGCCGTGTGCGAGATGAGCGGCGTGTGGTGGTTCGAGATTAAGGTGCCGTTTCCGCGAATGAAATTGAGCAGGTGCGGCATCTGCTCGAGATCGGAAGGAACGTTAGGATTGTCGCGTGTGAAATGCGTGTTATCGAACTGTACGTAGATCACGTGTTGGACAGTCGCGCTGTTGGAATTCAGCGGACACGATGCGGCCGAAGCGGATATCGCACCCGCCAGCAGCAAGCCGAACAGGCCATTCACAAAACGAGAGAGTCGCATACAACAGGATCCTCCTGGTTGGAAGTTGAGCCTTTAGGACGAGGGCGCAGAATAATTGCGACGAAGGCGGCAGAGGTTAACGCCGGGTGAATATTCGGCAAAAAATATGTCGAGGCGCTGAATGGCCGGTCCAGCGCGGCTTTCTGGCTATGAACGGGGGTTGACCAGAAGCGACACAGTGTACACCAAGTCGACGGACACGTTTTTCACATGCTCGGCGGAAGTGACCAACGTTTTGTGATTTGGTACGTGCGGGCGTGGTTCCCGGCGGGCTTTTGATAGGCTGAAACGACCACCTCCATCATGTTCGCCCGCATCCTTCGGATTCTGCGACCGTCGCACCAGCACACCGCGTTCTCGGCAACGGTTCTGCTGATGACGACGGTCATGCTGTCACGCGTGATCGGCTATGTGCGCGAGGCGTACATCGCATATGCCTTCGGCGCGGGTGGGCAGACCGATGCCTACGTCGCGGCCTTCACCTTGCCCGACTGGCTGAACTACATTCTGGCTGGCGGCACAGCATCGATCACGTTCATTTCCATCTACACACGATTCCTGGCCGAGAAGCGCGAAGGGGATGCGGAAAAAACCTTTTCGGTAATCATCACGGTGATGACCACCGTGTTTCTCGCGGGCATTCTGGTCGCAGAAATCTTCACCCCGCAATTCGTTGGCTGGATGTTCCACGGATTTTCAGCGGAGCAGATGAAGCTCTGCGTCTCGCTCACCCGAATTCTGCTGCCGGCGCAAATCTTCTTCTACGTGGGCGGCGTGGTGGGAGCGGTACTGCTGTCGCATCGCATGTTCCTGTTCCCCAGCTTCGGGCCGCTGCTCTACAACGTGTTCATCATTTTGGGCGGCATCGTCGCCGGAAAGCAGCTGGGAATCTCCTCACTGGCTTGGGGAGCCCTGGCGGGTGCGATCATCGGTCCATTCCTCGTCAACGCGATCGGCGCGGCGCGCATCGGAACGGGATATCGTCCCTCATTCGATCTGAACAACCCGGCATTCCGCGAGTGGGTACGGTTGTCGATCCCGCTGATGCTGGGCGTATCACTGGTCACGGCCGACGACTGGATCCTGCGCTATTTCGCTTCGAGCGGCGTGGGCGACATTGCGAGACTCAACTACGCCAAGCGCCTCTTCGCTGTGCCGATCGCGGTGCTGGGACAGGCCACGGGGCAGGCATCGCTTCCCTTCTTCGCCAGACTCTTTGGCGAGAAGCGCATGAAGGAGTTCGCGGAGACGGTGAACGGTTCGGTCTATCGCATCTCCGCTCTCTCGTTTCTGTGTTCGGCATTGATGATGGTTGCCGCTTTGCCGCTCATCGACCTGGTCTACCGGCGCGGGCGCTTTTCGTTCGGCGATTCCCAGGAAACGGCGTTGTATTTCTTCTGGTTCTCACTGTCGCTGGCGTTCTGGGCCGCGCAGGGCCTCTACGCGCGCGCATTCTACGCCGCAGGTGACACGCTGACTCCGATGGTGGCATGCACGCTGGTGACGATTGCATCTATCGAGGTATATCGGTGGTTGTTTCACTCGTTCTCGGTCGTGGGGCTGGCGATCGCATCTGACATCGGAATCATCGCGAATACGATCGTGGCAGCGATCCTGCTGCACCGGCGGAAACTGGTGTCGCTCTCCGATTTGCCCTGGCTGGAATTGGGCAAGTCGATCTTCGTAGCAGCCGCGGCAGGAAGCATCGCGTGGCAGGTCGGACGGTTTATTCCACTGCGGGGTAGTCGGGCTGCGGATCTCGAGTCGCTAGGCCTGAGCACGATCACGTGGGCCGGGGCGGTCGCTGCGGGATTATGGATCTTGCGATCCGATTTACCGCAGACAATGCGACGGCGAAATGCGGTCCCGGTAGGTCAGAAGCCGATCGCCAAAGAGACTGCGTTGGAACCGTAACGCAAGTCATTTCAAACTTCCCGGTCGACAAAGTGTGGGTCGGACACTCCTGTCCGACGAACTTCGTTGTCCTTAAATGGGGCACGCCTTTGTCATTTATTCATCCCGCGAAAAGGCCGACGGGCGGGGACGCCGTCGCTCCATCGTCGCGGCGCTTTTATCAGAACGGCGCTTTCTTCTGATTTGATCCATCGGAAATCATCACATAGATGTCACTTTGTTCGCCTTCGTAACGGGTGAAAAGGATTACCGTCTCGTCTGCCGACCAGTACGGGACGCCATGCCCCGGAGCGTTGGTGGTCAGCTGCTTTAGTTCTTTCGTCCGCAAGTCCAACGTATAGATATCCAGACCGTGACCTGCGTCAGACGTGAACAAGATGCGCTGCCCGTCGTGGGACCACGAGGCCGCGTGATCATCTCGCGAACTGGTGAACAGAGGCTGCCAGTCGGACCCATCAGGCCGCATGGTGTAAATCTGGTTCCGTCCAGTCTTGTCGGAGAAGAATAGGATTCTCTTGCCGTCAGGCGACCACTTCGGCACCTGGTCGTTGAATGTGTCGTGAGTAATCTGCCGGACGTTGCTGCCATCGGAGTTCATCACAAAAATCTGCCAGTGCGCGGGATCGAGCGTCGGATTCAGGTTGGCTTGAAAAATAATCTGGCGGTCATCGGGCGACCAGTCCGGGACGCCGGAGAATCCTGCCATGTCGGTGAGCCGCGTCTGGTTCGAACCGTCGGCGTTCATGAGATAGACCTGGGGCTGGCGATCTCCGCGGGGTGACTGGAAGGCAATCTTCTTCCCATCGCGCGAAAACGCGGGATGAGCATCCCGCCCCGGGGAATGGGTAAGGCGCTGGAGGTGGGTGCCGTCGGCGTTCGCAGTGTAGATTTCGATGTCGCCGTCCCGGTCCGACATGAAGACGACCGTCTTGCCGTCGGGCGACCACGCCGGGTCGCTGTCACTGGCAATGCTGGGTAGACATAACAACAGGCAAGTCAGCAGGGCGGGCGCGATTCTGGAGGGCATGAGATGCTCTTGTACAATGAAGGTCTGCGCAAGTCCCTGAGTAAGACGTGGCTTCGCTCCTTTGGAAAGCAGATCAGCGCACGGTTGATATCGACTTCTATCTACCTTTATTGCAATCGCTTAGCTGATGATTGAGGTTTGTGGCCTGCGCGACCGCCTGTGCATTGCCGGCTGCATCGGGTTGCCTGAAAGTGGCGATCGAGGCAGGAGGCAGCGATATGGCGAGTCCGCTGGTGGATTACTGTGAGCAGGCGAATCCGGGAGTGCTGAGGGAAATTCGGCGCGTGGGCACGTCGGTGACAAACACGAAGCGGGTGCAGGCGAGTTTCCTGGCGACCGTCGAGAAAAAGACGCTCATCTGGATGGCCGAGCGCACGCCGGAGTGGATCAACTCCGACCACCTGACCGTCCTGGGGTTCGTAGGGCAGATCATGGCGGGGGTGTTCTACGCCCTTTCGCGCTGGAATAAGTATTACCTGCTGGCGGTGATCGGAAGCCTGGCGGTGAACTGGCTGGGCGACTCGCTCGACGGAACGTTGGCGCGCGTTCGGCAGCGGCAGCGGCCGCGTTACGGATTTTACGTCGACCACATGGTCGACAGCTTCGGAGCGGTTGGAATGATGGGCGGGCTGGCGCTGTCAGGATATATGCATCCGTGGATTGCAATCGGACTGTTGATCGCGTTCCTGGTGATGTCGATTCAGTCGTATCTCGCCACTTACACGCTGGGAGAATTTCATTTGTCTTTCTGGAACTGTGGGCCGACCGAGTTGCGACTGCTGCTGGCGGTAGGGAATCTGGCATTGCTGCGCTGGCCGATCGTGCTGCACGGGCACTATCGCCTGTTTGATATCGGCGGGGCCATTGGATTAGCGGGGATGACGTTGATGATTCTGTTTTTCACCTTGAAGAACGGCTATCGCCTGTACCGCGAGGAGCAGATTCAATGAGCGCTTCGTGCACGGGAATTCGCTGGCTGAAGTTCAACGCGGTGGGGGCCGGCGGGATCGTGGTGCAGCTAGCGGTGTTGGCTTTGCTCAAGACAGGTTTGCGGTTGGACTACCTTGTTGCCACGGCTCTAGCAGTCGAGGCGGCGGTCATCCACAATTTCTTCTGGCACGAGCGGTTTACGTGGGCTGACCGCAGGGGCGGAAGCTCGTGGGCCCGGTTCTTCCGATTCAACCTCACGACTGGCTTGTTTTCTATCCTAGGGAACGTGCTGGTGATGAAGGTTCTGGTGGGCGGAGCACGTTTGAATTATTTTTTCGCGAACATCTTAACGATCGCGACTTGTTCGATTCTGAATTTTGTAGTGAGCGACCGGTTCGTGTTTGAGGAGTCGTGATAGAAGCACGGGCGAGGACACCCGCCGCTCCATAGCCCACAACCGTAGCGCCGGCATCTTGCCGGCAGTCGCGAGGGCGTCCTCGCCCTCGTAGCGGCGGGGCGAAGAGCCCGCCGGACTGCCGCCGGGACGGCGGCGCTACAAAGTCCGAAGTTCGATTCCCTACCCCAGTATCCCCATATGCTTCCCGACTTTCTCTAGCACATCCAGCGCCCGCTCCAATTCTTCCGCGGTGTGCGTGGCGGTCATGATCGTGCGGATACGCGCCTTACCTTCCGGCACCGTGGGGAATGCGATGCCGGTGCCCAGCACGCCTTCCTTGAACAGTTCGCGAGAGAATTCCATGGTACGGGCGCCGTCGCCGATGATGATCGGCGTGATCGGGGTCTCGCTGGCAGGCGTGGTTTTGCCGCCGATTTCGAAGCCGAGCAGGCCGAGCTCTTTTTTCCAGAAGCGCGTGTTCTCCCACAAGTTCTCGATGCGCTCGGGCTCATCCTGAAGCACGTCGAAAGCGGCAATGCAGGTGGCCGCAACCGACGGGGGATGTGAGGTCGAGAACAGGAACGGCCGGGCGCGGTGGTAGAGATAGTCGATCAGGTCGCGAGTGCCACAAACGTATCCGCCCAGCGCGCCAATCGCTTTCGACAACGTTCCCACCTGGATGTCGACACGGCCGTGCACGCTGAAATGATCGATGGTACCGCGTCCCGCGCGGCCCAGCACGCCCGAAGCATGCGCATCGTCGACCATCATGATGGCCCCGTATTTCTCTGCAAGATCGCACAGGCCAGGCAGCGGGCCGATGTCGCCATCCATGGAAAAAACACCGTCGCTGATGAGCAGCTTGCGGCCGGGCTGGTCTTTGATACTGGCCAGTTGCTCTTCGGCGTGGGCAAGATCTTTGTGATTGAAAACAAGAATCTTCGCACGCGACAAGCGAGCGCCGTCGATGATCGACGCATGGTTAAGTTGGTCCGAGATAATGAAGTCTTCTTTGCCAAGCACGGCTGAAACCGTACCCGCATTGGCCGCGAAACCCGACTGAAAGACCACGCAAGCTTCGACATTCTTGAAGCCTGCGATCTTCTCCTCCAGTTCCATGTGAATCTTCATGGTCCCGGCGATGGTGCGCACTGCGCCCGACCCCACGCCGTACTTGCGAGTAGCCTCAAGCGCGGCCTCGCGCAGCTTGGGGTGCGTGGTCAGCCCGAGATAATTATTCGAGGCGAGGTTGATGACCTTCTTGCCGTCAAACGTACATTCCGGCGCCTGCTCGTCCTCAAGCACGCGGAGGTTAAAGTGCGTGCCCTTGGCTTTCAGGTCGTTAATCTGGTCGGTCAGGTAGGAAAGCGGGTTCGTGCGGGTAGCAGTGGGCATCGCGACCTCGAAGAAGTTCTCCGCAAGGCCAATGGGCCAGCGGATTCGACCTATCAGTCTAATACCGAGGGGCGGATTCGAGGAACGTCGCGGGCTTCGTTCATGTCGTCCGGGGCGAAAGAGGCCAGGGCTGGCGCGGTTCGCTGCTCTGTGGAATGATGGCTCATGCCCAAAGATCGCAATCTAACCTACTCTGACCGACAGGCGCAGGCTGCTCGCGACAAAAAGCTAAGCGCCCAGAAGAAAGTGGCCGTCGAAAGTTCCAAGCCGAGTCCCACCCCGGCCCCAGCCAAAGCGAAGGGAAAGCGCTAAGCGCTTCAGCCGCCCCACGCTTTTTCTACAATTCAGTTTGGCCACAAGCTTCGGATAGCCCAAGTTCGTTGTTCTCTGCAAGTCTGGTGTAGCACGACAGCTCTTCTGAAGCGAGCGCCTATGCCACATTCCTTCCGCGTCGCCGCTATCCCCACAAAGGTTGCCGATCTCGTTCGCGCAACAATGCGCTCGCCCGGCTATGGCCATCCCGCTCATGCCGAAGTCGCCACCGGATATGGTCCGTGCCGCCACTGTTTGCGCGACTTCAAGGTTGGGAAGGACCGTAGGATTCTGTTCACCTACGATCCCTTCCACGGAATCGAGCCTCTGCCTTTACCGGGACCGATCTTCATTCACGAAGAAGCCTGCGAAAGATTTCGGGACGATGCTGGCTTTCCCGATGACCTTCGGAGCCATAGGCTGACATTAGCTGCGTTCGGCGATGGGCGACGTGTGATTTCCGAAGAGCACGTCGAAAACGGCGAGGTCGAACCGCTCATTGCACGCCTATTGGAGCAAGATGAAGTGAAGTACCTGCACGTTCGCGATACCGAGGCGGGTTGCTACGACTTCAGAATCGAACGGCGAGACGGCTGACGTGTTGCCGCCGACCGGTCACTTCGTCCCGTTGGGATAAACCAGAATCTTGCTCGCCTCTCCGGTCTTCAACCGCTCCATCGCCTTCGAAAAATCTTTCATCGCGATGCGGTCGGTGATCACCGGGTGCAGGTCCAGTTTCCCGGCTTTGAGGAGCGCGGTCATCTGGTACCAGGTCTGATACATGCGGCGTCCGTTGATGCCTTGAATGGTGAGCCCCTTGAAGATGATGTCTTCGGAAAAGTTCAGGGAGACGGGCTTGGAGGTCAGTCCGAGGAGAGAAATTCTGCCGCCACGACGAATCATGTCGAAGGCTGTTCGAATGGCGCTAGGATGTCCCGCCATCTCGAGCACTACGTCGACGCCTGCGCCGCCAGTCTTTTCCATGACGATCGCGTTCACGTCATCTTTCGAGGGATCGAGGATGAAGTCGGCCTTCATCTGCTTGGCGATGTTACGGCGGTGCTCATTGACCTCGATGGCAAATACCTGAGCTGCACCTACAGCCCGCGCGACCGCGATCGCGAACAATCCGATTGGCCCGCAACCCGTGATCGCCACACTCTTTCCGGCGATTTCCCCCGCCAGTACTGTGTGTACGGCGTTTCCCAACGGATCGAGTATGGACGCGTACTCCAGTGGAATGCCGGGATCGAGTTTCCAGATATTTGACTCGGGGATCACCACGTATTCGGCGAAGGCGCCGTCGGCGTCGACACCGATAATCTTCACGTTCTGGCAGATATGCGCCTCGCCGGTGCGGCACTGAAGGCACTTGCCACAAGCCACGTGCATCTCAGCCGAAACGAAGTCGCCTTCTCTCACGCTGGTGACTTCGTCGCCGTAAGCCACGACTTCTCCGCAGAACTCGTGGCCTGGCACTAACGGCGGATGGATGCGGCCCTGGGCCCAGCGATCCCATTCATAAATGTGAAGATCGGTTCCGCAGATAGACGCGACTTTCACTTTCACAAGGACGTCGGTGCGTCCGAAGGATGGGACTTTTACTTGGCGGACATCGGCGCCTGGAGCGGCTTCCGGCTTCACTACCGCCAGCATGGTTTTCGACATGAGAGCTGCCTTATGAACATGACACTATCAACGCAAACTATTGATTCTAACATCGGTGCTTGCGGGCCCCTGCGCTCCGGCCTACAATCCATCATTCCCTGCCAAAACGATGAGATGTGGTTTCTGTGCCGACGAGCGCTTCCCTTCCGCGATACTGGTGACGCTGCTGATCGTGGGTATCGCGTGCGCGGCGCCTTCGCAAACACAACCCGCTGCGAATGAATCCGTTGCTCGCCAGGAGTTCCTGCACCAGCTGGTCGCGGCCGCGGTCGAACGCACTCACCATGCAGTCCACTACGACCCTGCTTATGTTCGCATCCCGTATCCCGGCGGTGATGTGAGCGCCGACACAGGCGTCTGTACCGATGAAATCATCCGCTCGTACCGGGCCGTCGGAGTGGATCTGCAGAGAGAAGTGCACGAAGACATGGTGGCCAACTACTCCGCCTACCCGCGGAAATGGAATTGGCTGCTACACCGGCCCGACCCGAACATCGACCACCGCCGGGTGCCCAACCTGATGGTCTTCTTCCAGCGACACGGAGAAGTTTTGCCGATCAGCACTAACGCGACAGACTTTCATCCAGGCGATCTCGTGACGTGGGATTTAGGTGGCAACGTTCCTCACATCGGCATCGTGGTCGATCGGAAAGCAGCCGATGGCCGTTACATGATCGTGCACAACATTGGCCAGGGACCACGGATGGAAGATGTCCTCTTCCACTGGAAGATCACGGGACATTATCGGTATTACGCGCCCTCCCTGAAATAGCCAGCGAGACGAGAGCGAATACCGGAAAAGTCTGCTTCGCGCCCTTCGCGGACTTAAGGGCGTCTTCGCGATTAAAAGCCGTTGGGGAAAGGGAAGCCCAAACGCCGGCCATTCGGGCACGGACTCCCGGCTTCACTCTTTCTTCGAAGACTGCAGAGTCGCCAGGGGATGTCCCGTACGCTTCCGCTCCTCAAGGGACATGCGGTTAAACTCCTCCGACTTGCCGCGAGGAACGCTCAGCGTCTTCCACTCGTTCGAGCGGAAATGTTTCGCAAGAAACACGATCTGTCCAAGGTGCGTTGCATAGTGAGCCATCGCCCGGTTGAGCGCCTGCACAACCGTATGGGGTTCCTGGCGGATATAAATCGTACGCATCACGTCATCGGGCGTAAGTGAATCCAACGCCGCGAAAACAACGATCCAACCGCTCTCCCACCAACCCATCAATTCCCCGCGCGTAGTCTTGTCGGAAAGCTCAAATTCGCCGTCGCGATGGCGGTCCGGCTTCTCACCATCGGAGGTGAGGAAGTCGGTAAAACGCGACCGCATGTTGCCCGAAATGTGCTTTATAAGGATCGCGATGGAATTCGACTCGGGGTCGAGCGTGACGAAAAAGTCTTGGTCTTTCAATTGTGTAAGAGCGCCTTCGACCAGGCGCTTGTGTCCGCGCAGCTGCCGGCGGATTTCGTCGAGGTAATGCGAGGCGATGGTGTCCATACCGCTTATGATAACGCCGCGCACCTGTTGATCCGTCCCTACGGGACTGCAATGAACATCTTCTTGGGGCAATTTACCCAGCCCCCCCTTAAGCGGGCCCCGAAGCCATCACAAATCTTTCTTGCCCCACCCACCCGCACCGGGAGATTCAATCCGAATGCGTTCCCCCTTCTTCAGTCGGACATTGAATTTCCCGGGCAGATCGCGACACGTGCCATCTGTACTGACGACGGCGGCTTTGCCTGGAGAACCGTCATCCCCACCCTGCAAAGCCCACGGGCCGCGCGCGCGTCGGTCCGCCAGCAGCGTCACCTCTACGTCGGTAAGAACTTCGATTTCGCGCACCACCCCGTCTCCCCCGCGATGCCGGCCTCCGCCTCCACTTCCTCGCCTCAACCCGTACTGGCGCACTCGCAAGGGGTACGCATACTCCAACGCCTCGGCCGGTGTGTTCAGGGAATTCGTCATGTGGGTGTGCACGCCGGAAACGCCGTCTTTCGTTGGCCGCGCTCCCATTCCCCCCGCGATGGTTTCGTAATATGCAAAAGGTTCACCGGTCCGCGGGTCAATGCCTCCAATGGTCAGATTGTTCATCGTGCCCGAGGCAGCCGCTGGAATCCTCTCCGGAACGGCGGCGGCCAGTGCCCGCAAAAACACGTCTACAATGCGCTGCGACATCTCGACGTTTCCTCCCGCAACCGCCGCCGGCGGACGCGCGTTGACCACAGTCCCCGCGGGCGCAATCACTTCAATCGAGTGCATCAAGCCTGCGGTTGCGGGAATATCCTCTTGCACCAGGCACCGAAATACATAGAAGCACGCGGAGTAGGTGATCGCTTCCACCGCGTTGATGCTGCCTTCAACCTGCGGATCGCTCCCGGAAAAATCTACGGTCACCAGCGGGGTGGACAACTTGTTGCCCCCTTTTTGCCGCGACGATCGTCCCGAGCGGACTCGCACCTCGACCTCGATCTTCACAGGCTTGTCGCTCACGCCGTCGTTGTCGAGAAAATCTTCCGCCCCGTAGGTCCCGCTGGGAAGAGTGCCTAGAAACCCGCGCATGATTTCGTCGGAGTAGTCGAGCAAATCGGCCGCGGCCCGATGTACTTTTTCAAGTCCGTAACGCTCGCAGATTTCCCGCAAGCGCGACGCCCCCGTGTGGCAAGCCGCGATCTGCGCGCCCAGATCGCCCTCGCGTTCCTTGGGCGTGCGCACGTTGGCCAGCAGCAGGTTCAGGACGTCGCGATCTATCTCGCCATCGCGCATGACTTTTACCGGAGGAATGCGAAAGCCCTCTTGGTAAATCTCCCGACACAACCCCATCGATCCGGGATAGGTACCGCCGACATCGGCATGGTGAGCGCGCGAGGCGACGTAAAAATCGGGAACCGGACGCGAGCCTCGCTTGGCGCGCATCTTTTTCGCAAACACCGGTGCGACCAGCGTGATGTCGGGCAGATGCGTGCCCCCGGCAAACGGATCGTTCAACATCACCATGTCGCCGGGCGCGAGTTCGCCGTGCGCAATGGCAGCACGCACCGACATCGGCATCGATCCCAGATGCACCGGCATGTGATCGCCCATAGCAATGACCTCGCCAAGCGCATCAAACACCGCGCAGGAGTAGTCGCGGCGCTCTTTGATGTTAGGAGAGAAAGCAGTGCGCCGCAGCGCCGCGCCCATCTCCTCGGCAATCGAGTGGTAGAGATTTTTGAAAATTTCGAGTTCGATGGGATCGCGTTTCACTCGAGTGGCCTCGTGCGCGAGTCAGTGTACTTGAAGCGACCGCGCGACGAGACATATGGGCCGGACCGAAAACAGCAAGAATTTTGTTGACACCGCTGTAACACTGCCGCAATATCTTGTATTAACAGGTGGGCCCACACTACACGTTGGGCTGCATCGGAAAGGCCAAGAGCCCGACCGAACACCTTGCAAGGGAAAAAGTTCACGGAGGAAACACTTCATGGCAACCAAGAAAAAGGCTGCGAAGAAGAAAAAGAAACACTAACCGTTCTGCGAGACGAAACTTCGCAAAGACCCAAGGGATTATTCAAGAAGAGCCTCGATGGAGAAGCACCTCCAGCGAGGCTTTTTGTTTCAGTCGTCAGTCTCTAGTGAAGCACGTCAGAGGCTGGTGAAATCTGATTTCACAGCCCGCAGGAGACTCTCCGACTCATGTTTCGACGGGATAACTTCGACCATCCTAACCCTTGGCCGAGGACGGACGTCGACGACAGCCTTGAACTGACGACTAACGGCTGAAGATTCGCAACTGGCCTATGGCACGAAATGGGGTTGTTCGCGGACGCGCATTCTGCTAGAAACGGCTGAGTCAGGAATTTCTGGCCTTCCTGCCAATCCTAGGGTGCACGACCCACAGGCCACATGAGTCCAAAAAAGAAAGCCAACGGCAAGTCCGGAAAGGCACACGAGATTCTCATCCCCGAAAAGCTCTATTTCCGGATCGGCGAAGTCGCTCGCTTGTGCCGCCTGCCCGCATACGTCCTCCGTTTCTGGGAAACCGAGTTTCCGCAGCTCAAGCCCGTCAAAAGCAGCACCGGCCAGCGCATGTATCGGCGCCGCGACGTCGAAAGCGTCGTTCGCATCAAGCAATTACTGTACGAAGAGGGTTACACCATCGCCGGCGCGCGCCAGCACCTGCGCGACGAAGGCAAAGGCGACAAGAAACAGGTAGCTTTGCCCTTTATGAGCGGGACACCTGCCGATCTTCGCCAGATCCGGCAAGGCCTGCAGGAAATCCTCACCATTCTGTCGCCGCGGCACTAGCCCACAACGTCTTTCCCATTTTGGAACCACTTTCCCGAATTGTGACGCGTGCGCTTGCGCCTCGTCAGGCCTTCCCCCATGTTGGACGCAGGAGTCCATCATGATTCAAGTGCTCGTCCATCATCAGGTCGCCGACTACACCAGCTGGCGTTCGGTCTTCGATGCCGCTCTCGACTTTCGCCACCTTGGCGGCGAGTGTACCTGTCGCATTTTCCGCAAAGCAGGTAATCCTAACGACCTCACTTTGTTGTTTGATTGGGAGGACGTCGAAAGGGCCAAGCACTTCATGTCGTCGGACGAACTGCGCGAGAAGATGCGTCAGGCCGGAGTCGTCGGCGTACCTGAAATTCAATATTTAGCGGAAATGTATACGGTGCGGCGCAGCGCAGCGGACTGAATCCCGGAAACGGATACCAGGCCGCACAGCGGTTTGAACGGGGCTTAGCGCGCCGCTTCGGATGCCGCCGCGGTGTTGACCGGCTCATCGAGCAGAACACGGCTGGCGCGCTGCGTTTCCTGGATCAAGTTCCGTTGCTCATCCGTGATAGCCTCGCCCGCTGCCGACATGACCGAACCGGCCGCAAGCGCGAAACGGAGAGCGTCTTTCTGGTCTTCGAAATAAAGGATTACTTGCGTGGCCGCCATGCCTACTTCTCCTGGAGTCAAAATCGTGGCGCGCGCTGAAACCTTGTTGCCATTCTAGAGGCCACACGCCGGGTCGGAAGTGCCGTTCTTGGTACCTCATCGCTCAGGCTGACCTTTGGAGATCACGCGGAAGGAAAAACCTTTAACCGCTAAGATCGCTAAGGATTCGCAAAGGACGCAAAGAGGCCCGGGAGAACTCTTTGCGATCTTCGCGAGACCTTTGCGACCTTCGCGGTTAAAGGCTTTTGCTCAAAGCCCGGAACCCAGCCCACCAAGCATGCGTATTACTGAGGGAGCACGCTTGCTCTGGGGAATTTCTCTGTGCAGAACCTGTCCGCGATCGCCAGAATCTCCTTGTTCTTCGTCCTACTGATGGCCTGTGGCACGCATTCCAACGCGCAATCTAGTTCTACGAGCCCAGCCGTTTCGTCCCTGGATAACATTCAAAATCAGGCCGACCTCGATAAAGCGATCGGAGCGCTCGATTCCGCCTTGTTCGATGCCTACAACCGCTGCGATCTGGAGAAGTTCAGCACCTTCTTCGCCGATGAAGTCGAGTTCTACCACGACCAGGGCGGCGTCACGCTCGGCAAGGACAAACTGACGCAGAGCATCAAGGACAACATTTGTGGCGGCGATGTGCGCCGTGAATTAGTGCCGGGAACGCTGCAGGCACACTACATGAAGGGCTATGGCGCGGTGGAGATCGGCGTGCATCGCTTCTACCATCCAAAGTCGAACACCCCGCCAGGCGAAGGCCGCTTCATTCATCTCTGGCAGTACAAAGACGGCGCCTGGAAAATTACCCGAGCAATCAGCTACGACCATCACGCCGCCCAAACAAAATAGATAGACATGCCGAGAGTCGCTAGCGGGAGGGCGCTTCGCCTCGGGCGCAAGCGGCGGCGCGCTCCTGGAGCAAGTCTCGCTCCCGCACATTGCGGGTAAGCGAGGCAGCGCGCTCGAATTCCTTTCCGGCTTCCTGCAAACGTCCGAGTTTCTTCAGAAGGTTACCCCGCACGCTGGGGAGCAGGTGATAGTCCCTGAGCGCAGGCTCGTTCTTTAGTTGATCTACGACTGCAAGCGCGACTGCCGGGCCTGAAGCCATCGAAATCGCGACGGCGCGATTCAATTCCACAATCGGTGACGGTGACACCCGCGCCAGTTCTCCGTAAAGCTCCACGATTCGCGCCCAGTCGGTTTGATCGGCGATGCGAGCCCGCGCATGGCAAGCCGCGATCGCGGCCTGCAGGGTGTAGACGCCGCGCGTGCCGCCCAATTGCTCGGCACGCCTGAGCGATGCCAGCCCACGACCAATCAGCAATTGGTCCCAGTGCGCGCGATTCTGGTCGAGCAACAGTACCGGCTCGCCGGTCGGACTGACGCGGGCCCGCACCCGTGAAGCCTGGATTTCCATCAGCGCCACCAGGCCGTGGACCTCGGGCTCCTGAGGCATCAGTTCGGCAAGAATACGTCCGAGACGCAACGCGTCATCGCACAGAGCAGGCCGCATCCAGTCGTCACCTGCCGTTGCCGAGTATCCTTCGTTGAAAACCAGGTAGATGACTTCCAGGACAGAAGCCAGCCGCGCCGCCAATTCGGCCGCGCGCGGGGTTTCAAATGGGACTTTCTTTTCGGCGAGAGTACGCTTGGCGCGCACGATGCGCTGGGCAATGGTCGGCTCGGACACGAGGAAGGCGCGGGCTATTTCATCCGTCGTCAAACCTCCCAGCAACCGCAGCGTGAGAGCGACACGCCCCTCGGTCGAGAGCACTGGGTGGCAGGTCATGAAAACCAACCGCAGCAGGTCGTCATCGGTATCGGGCTGGGTGGCGATGCGTGCACCCGATCCGGCATCGAGTGTTGCGTCGAGCGCTGCTTCGAGATCCGGCACTTCCATCTCGCGCACCGCGACCTCACGCCCTAGTTCTTCATGCTTCCGGTCGAGCATGCTGCGGCGCCGGAGTTGATCGATGGCGCGGTGCTTCGCGGTCGACATCAACCAGGCGCCAGGGTTCTCGGGCACGCCGGAGTTCGGCCACTCCTCGAGCGCGACCAGCAGCGCTTCCTGCGCCAGGTCTTCAGCCACACCAACATCACGCACAATGCGCGTCAGCCCGGCGATGAGCTTGGCAGATTCAATCCGCCACACCGCGTCGATGGCACCATGAATGTCGGTGGGAGGCACAGTCAATGATCACAACATTTTCGGGGGAAGAGCGCAAGTTTGGGACGGAGCGCGAGCGGAATGCTCTTAACCGCAAAGGACGCTAAGGCTGCGCGAACGCGAAGAAGAGCGATGCAGTTTTTGAGAAGTGGCCGGCGGCTTGCGAACTTCGTTGCGTCCTTTGCGTGTCTCTGGCGAGCTTTGCGGTTAAAAGCTTTTAGGTGCTATTGACTCTTCCCCGCTTCCCAGTACTTGTTAAATCCCTCATACTCCGCCGGCAAATTCGCGAGAATGGTGCGGCGCAGTTCCAGGATGTCGACTTCCCCCTGCTTCTGATACAGCACTTTGCCGCCGGGAGCGATCAGCACGGTGTAGGGCACCGCCGACTGCCACGCCGGATCGAACGCGGCCTGCATCGCAGCCGTGTCATCGGAAGCAAAAAGCAGGTTGCGGCTGGTGGCATGCATCTTGTCGAGCATCCGCTGCACGCTGGGCCTCTCGTCCGGCAGATTCGCCGCGACCGTTACCAGTTCCAGATCGCGTACGGAATACATCCGGAACGTATCTTGCATGTCCGGAAACTCGTGGATGCAGGAGCCACACCAGGTCGCCCAGAAGCTTACCAGCAAGGTTTTATCAGAAGCATTCGCCCGCAGCTTCTTCAATTCGTCAGCGGACGCCATCTCCAGACGTACCGGCTGCGCTTCAATCTTCCTTAGCGCTTCGTCACGCGCCACCTGCTTCTCTTTCCATTTCGTCGAGCACCCAAAAACGCCCATGTGCTGCACCGTCGGCTCGCGATGAGCGAGCAGCGCATCGATCGCGTCGCGCGCCTCGCGCGACTTGACCTGTTCGACGCGGTAGCTATTGTCCATGCGCCCTTCATAACGCAACCGACGCTCGCGGTCGAAGACGAATACGTGCGGCGTGGCCTGCGGCCCGTAAGCGCGAGTCACCAACTGCGTCTCGCCGTCGTACAGGTACGGATACGTCAAGTGCTTAAACTGCGCGCGGATCTTCATCTCCTCGAGACTGTCACTCGTATCCGAGGAGTCGAGTTCGTCGATGCGAATCGCGCTGGGGTCGTTCGGTTCGATGGCCACTATGGCAACGCCGCGATCTTTGTAATCGGCTGTGAGTTGCCCAATGCGCTGTTCGTACATCTGCGCAATCGGACAATGATTGCAGGTGAAAACTACGACCAGAACGGGGCTTGCGTCATAATCTGCAAGCGTGTGAGTCTTCCCGTCGACGCCCGGCAGTTCAAAGTTGGGCGCGTGCGAACCGAGCGCGAGGATGGGATGCGCGTCGTCGGCCCCGGCCAAGCCAGCCAAACTCAGCAACAACAGCACACTTCTCAAGGTCTTTGCGACTGATCTTGCTACGACTCGATTCATTCCTATTCCAAGCTCCTAGCCCGCCAGTTTACGGGCATACTCCACTTCCTGCCGCATGTCGTCCTCAACCGGCCCTTCCTTCTCGTACTCCACCGCGACCAAGCCGGTGAATTTCTGCCGCCGCAGTTCCGCCATGACCTCCGGAATCTTGGCGATTCCCGTGCCCAGCAGCACGTTGACCTCTCCGTCGCGGGCTTGAAT
>DASRDJ010000182.1:0-15168 GCA_035652655.1 Terriglobales bacterium | reverse complement strand
CAGGCAGAGTACGAAGTACTACGCCAGCGAGGGACCGTCGGTCTCGCCAAGCCGAGCGAGCGCGCCTATCGATGATTGTGGGTCGCTACTGCGGAGTTTACAGACGAGATGTCGCAGGCCCAATTCCAAGGTCGTGGAAATGGTTGTAAACAAGAGCGTTGTATGAAGGGGCTTTCCGAGGGTCCACTGATTGGACCCTTTTCGTCTGTAAGTATAAGAAAAATGGCGGAGAGGGTGGGATTTGAACCCACGATACCCGTTAAGGTATGTCCGCTTTCGAGGCGGATCGTTTCAACCACTCACGCACCTCTCCGCGTGAAAAACTGGGGTCAGTGGCTAGTGGTCAGGCGCCAGCGACCGTTCAACTTGTCCTACATCTCTTAGTGAGTCGACTCGACTAGCGACTGCCTTTCCGTCGTTCCCGAAAAAAGGCTTGCACCAATTCCGCGCTGCGCCCCGCCAGTACGCCTCCCTGAACTTCCATGCGGTGGTTGAGCATGGGATGGTTCAGAACTTGCATCACCGAATAGACCGCTCCGGCCTTCGGATCGTCGGCGCCGTACACCATGCGCTTAATGCGCGCGTGCACCAACGCTCCCGCGCACATCGCGCAAGGTTCAATTGTAACAAACAGCTCGCACTCCCCTAGTCGATGGTTACCGACGATTGCACCCGCCTCGCGCAAGGCGACGATCTCTGCGTGTGCGGTAGGATCATTGTCGGCCAAGTTGCGGTTCGACCCCCGGGCAATGACACGGCCGTCGCAGACGACTACTGCACCCACGGGCACTTCTCCGATTTCCAGCGCGCGTTGCGCCGCGCGCAAAGCCTCCTCCATGAAGAGTTCATCGGACTGGTCGCCGGTTTGCGGTCGGTCGTTGCTCAAGGCGGAGTGGAAACGTCGCGACAAGCTTCCATGTCCATTCTATCGAGGTCGCCGCTGCGCATGCGGTAGTCGTAATATGCTTAAAGTGATTGCGCATTAGAAGCCCTAGGGGTGTCGTCGAGGGCGTGGGTGACCTCAAGCCTCGGGCGCGATGCCAAATGACTCGTTGTGGTCTCCAGAACGCAAGGAAATGGCATACTGGCGTGTGTCTGGACGGGGTTCGGGAGCCCAAGTCATTCCTCGACGTGTTTTCAATGACTTAGCTTTTAGAGAATAGAAGGGGCTAGTGAGCGATGTTTTCAAAAGAGTAGGCATCTGTTTTCGACACTGCGCGGATTTCACGTGAACGGTCAGAACAGGTGGAGGACCGCTCGCAGGCTGTAGGGAAGAAGAAGCATCAGCCGTGGTCCCTCCGCAACCAACAGCCAGTGTGCCGCAAATACCGTTGGGACGGCGATCGCCAGCCAGCGCAGTTCTGTCCGGGATGTCAGCAACGCCTTCATGACCGCTCTTAAGCTAGTACGCAGAGTTCCCTGCAGAAGTTCCATGGAGAAAGTGTTCGGAGGCGCGTCTCGCAGCTGCGAACATGTCGAGAAGTCATTGTCTTTGTGCGTTTTGTTGTTTCGGAGCGTGACGCGCGGACCGCGTTTGCGCTATGCTAACGGCGTCATGGGAATGCCGAACATTCTCCGCAAGGTGCTGCTGCTGGATCTGCTGCAGGGACTGAAAGTTACGTTCATGTACCAGGATCCGAAAGAGAATTACACCGAGCAGTATCCACTGGAACGACCGCAGGTGGCCGAGCGCTACCGCGGCGCACCCCGGTTAAATGTTAATCCGGATACTGACGAAACCATGTGCATTGCCTGTGACCTGTGCGCGCTCGCGTGTCCTGAGAATCTGATCGTGGTGTCGAGCGAGCGCAATGAGAAAACTCGCCGCAAGGAACTCACCAACTTCACCTACGATTTAAGCCGCTGCATGTTCTGCGGGCTATGCGAGGATGCGTGCCCTACCGACGCGCTTGAACTGACGCAGGACTTCGAGTTGGCGAATTACTCGCGCGAAGACATGATCTGGGACCGCGAGACTTTGGAGAAAGGTCCCCGCCCCACGGTCTACAAGAAGTAGATCTTTCTGCCAAAAACCGAATTGCTCCGTCGACGGCGCCTAAAGGCGCCTTCTTTTTTGCTCTTTTGCGGCATGCCTGAAGGCACGCCCTGATACGAACCTTTTCCCGTGCTACGTCACGGGTTTGCTCCATGCGCCCCGCCTACCGTTGCTCGTCTGCCAGCTTTCTCTCAGGCAGAAAGTACATCGCCGGGATCAGTACGTAGACGAAGTACGGAATGTAAATCGAGACGTGCGCAAGGCCCCCTGCCGTCAGGTAGAGAAATCCTGAGAACAGGTTTTTGGTCTGCACGCGTGAGTGATATTCGCTCATCTCCGGATCATGCTGATGTTGCCGAACGAGTTCGATGCGCAACAGCCAAAAGGCAAAGCCGCACATGGCGAGGTTGAAGCCGTAGAGCGACACGGGGAAGGGCGTGCGCGGATTGCGCCCCATGAAGTCAGTGACGAATGGCGTGAGCGACATCCAGAACAGCAGGTTGATATTGGACCAGAGCAGGCGCGGAGTGACTTCGTGCACGGCGTGGATCAGATGATGGTGATTGACCCACATGATGGCGACCACGAGGAAGCTGAGCGCGTAGCTCAGGAAGATGGGCGCCTGCTTGAGCAGCGAGGCGAACGTGGGTTCGGCCGGATGGGTAAGTTGCAGCACCATGATGGTCACGATGATGGCAATCACGCCGTCGCTGAATGCCTCCAGTCGACTGGTACTCATGGGGTTGTTGGGCATTGAGGATGATAATGGCCGACGGGCGTTCGCCCGAGAGGCGTTAGTCGAGATTGTAAACGGCGGGCCCGCCTTCTGAGACGTCCTGCCGGTTATAGCCTCAAAGCGTCCATCTTGGGATTCTCGTACACATCGTCTTCGCCGGGATAGCGAAGGTCCCTCTCGAATCGGCCACTTTCCTTGGCCAGCGCCCAGATGAGACTTTCCCCCGCGGGCAAGATGCGTGGCTGTGAGTTGTAGATTTCGTCGGAGTATGCGTATTCCGAATCCACGAGGTTCCATCCCTCGGTCGTAAACATCGCCATGAGATCAGCAAGGAAGAGGGCATTCAGCGGATTGTGATGCAGCACGACGGTGTGACGCACTGAGCGGCCAAGCAGTCGTCGAGATAGAGAGTCGTAGAACTGAGAGCGTTCCCAGATGTGTTCAAGGAGAAAATCGCGGTAAGGCGTGAGATTGCCTCGCGGGTTCTGTTTTGCGTGCGCCTCCATTCGGGTACTGATCGCCCAATCGGAGGCGTCGATGCTGGCCCGCCCGATTCGATAGCCGTGTTTCCTGAGGAACAATCGCATGCCGTCCCGCTTCTCTAGGGTGTCTCCTTCTTTGAAGTAAGGGAATCGAAAGAGCCGGGTGAAGTGGCGATACTTGGAGATCAAGGGTTCGTTTCGAACAGCGTCGGCTTCGAATTCGGCCAGGGTTGTATTGCCACCCCCCTCTGTCCTGGTGGTGTTGAAATAAAGATGCGAGTAAGAGTGATTGGCTATCGCATGCCCCGCTTGGTCCCATTGCGAGATGAGTTGGGTCCCCTCCCTTTCGTCGATCCGTTTTCCAGTGACAAAGAGAATTGCCCGAAGTCTTCGTGCACTCAGCGCGTGCAGAATGCGGTCGTTAATCTCTTGCCAATGCAAACCTGCACCGCCCTCAAGTGTTGGATCGTCGAAAGTGAAGGCCACTTCAGGCGATGTTCCAGAAGTGGTCGCCCGTGAGAAATGGCCTAGCGCAACGCTCGTTGCGAAGCCGAGGAATTGTCGGCGGTTCATTTAGCAAGCAATCTAGCAAGGCGAGGGCGTCGCGTCCAGGTCAAGGTGGTGTAAGTCACGAACCAGCTAGCGCGGCAAGCGAGGAACCTCATCCACTTTGGGTTGCTGCTGGGTCATGCAGTGCATCGCGCCGAATCCCCAAATCAGATCGCCCGAGTAAATGGGAATAATTTCTCGGGCAGAGAAGACTGCAGAGAGCAGGTTGAGCACAACGCGGTCGTTGGGGTCGTTGAAGACCGGCACCAGCACGATGCCGTTGGCGATATAGAAATTCCCGTAGCTGGCCGGGAGACGCCGGCCTTCAAAGACGACAGGTGAAGGCATGGGAAGTTCGACGATCTCGAACGACTTGCCGTGTTGATCTGTTGCGGCCTTGAGGCGGCGCAAGTTCTGCTGCAAAGGCGCGTGGTTCTCATCTCGGCGGTTGGGCTCGACCATGGTCAGAATGGTTCGCTTTGCAACGAAGCGGGTGATGTCGTCGACGTGGCCATGGGTGTCGTCGCCCGCGATGCCGCGACCCATCCAGAGTACTTTCTCGATGCCAAGATAGTTGGCGAAGACCTCCTCATAGTCTTTCTGCTTGAAGCCAGGGTTGCGGTACTGCACCTTGCTCAGCAGACATTCTTCGGTGGTGAGCAGGACGCCGGCACCGTTGCTGTCGATGGAGCCTCCCTCCAGAACGACAGGCTTGCCGCGATGATCGGCGCGGAATTCGTTGGCGTGGGCCGCCTTTGCCATGAGCGAGCCGATTCTTTCGTCGTGGCGATAGTTTGGATATTTCGCCCAGGCATTGAAGCGCCATTTGATGGCATCGAGAGTAGGGGAACCGAAGCGAGTGGATCCAGATACGGCCTTTGCACTTCCCGCGGTTCCGCGGGCAGGGGCGCCCGCGCTACATACGAAGGTGCAACCGCTGTCGCGGGTCCAGACTCGGTCGGTGGGCCAGCGATGGAAGCAGACGTTTTTGTTCAGGGCATTCGCGAGTCGCAGTACCTTGCGCGCGCCTTTTTCTGATGCCGCGTCGTTGACGATCAGGTCGACGCGCTCGTGGCGCGTCAGGTTCCGAATGATTTCAGCGTACACCCACGGAATGGGCTCGAATTTCCCGGGCCAGTCTCCGCGGAAATGCGGCCAAGCAAGCCAGGTGGATGCGTGCGGCTCCCATTCCGCAGGCATGCGGGCGCGAACTGATAACCTTAAAGTATCACTTGAGATATTGAATTTTCTCTGCGCCCTCTGCGGCATTTCTCTGCGTTCTCTGCGTTTCAGGATTTTGGTTTTTTCGACGTTGATTTAGATTCGATTGCGACCCTTCAATCGATCATCCGGCTTGTGATGGGCGCGTAGCTGTCGATGCGGCGGTCGCGCAGGAAGGGCCAGTTGCGGCGAATATCTTCGAGTTTGCGCAGGTCGACTTCGGCCGTGAGGATTTCTTCCTTATCGTGCGAGCCTTGAGCGAGAACGCGGCCAAAAGGATCGGAGATAAACGATCCACCCCAGAATTCAAGTCCGTCGCCCGCCTTCGCTTCGTTGCCACGCACGTTTCCGGTTTCAAATCCTACGCGGTTGACGACTCCGACGTATACGCCGTTGGCTATGGCGTGGGCGCGCTGAATTGTGCGCCAAGCATCGTATTGCGCCTCGCCGAACTCGGCCTTCTCGGAAGGATGCCAGCCGATCGCAGTCGGGTAAAAGATCAAGGTTGCGCCCTGCAGGGCGGTCAGGCGAGCACCTTCCGGATACCACTGGTCCCAGCAGACGAGCGTCCCGATTTTTCCCGCGTCAGTATCGAATGCTCGAAAACCCAAGTCCCCGGGCGTGAAGTAGAACTTCTCGTAATAGAGCGGATCATCGGGAATGTGCATTTTGCGATAGATGCCACGCAGCGTGCCATCGCGATCGAAGATGGCTGCCGTGTTGTGATAGACGCCGGGGGCACGCTTCTCGAAAAGGGACGCGACTAGGACGAGGCTGTGCTTCTTGGCGGCGGCGGAGAGTTTTTCGGTCGTTGGGCCGGGAATCGGTTCGGCCAGATCAAACAGTGCGTGGTCTTCGCGCTGGCAAAAGTACTGCGTCTGAAAAAGTTCGGGCAGGCACACGACGTTCGCACCTTTGCCGGCAGCATCTCCCACGCGGGTCAGTGCCTTCTGCAAATTTTCTTCTGGGCTGGGGCCGCACGACATCTGCACCAACGCCACTGTGAACTTTTCTGGCGCCAAGTCTTCGAACCTCCGAGGGGATCGGCAGATAGCATAGCAAAGTTACATCCGACGGGTTGGCGGCACCTTGCTGCCTTCTAGTAGAGTAGTCGGTATACATAAAAGAGTTTTTGCCTGGAGGTGCGGGTTGAAGCACAGCAATCATGATAAGCACGGTCACGCGGAAAAACCTTCGAACGGAAGTCGCGACGGCTCGGGCATCGACCGCAAACTGCACAATCCGATCGTAGACAAGCTGATACCGCTGGAGCCGCTCGATCTCAATAAGGTGCGCTCGATCGACGACCTGGTGCGCGCCATGTCGCGGACGGCGTTTACCGGTCGCCAACTGGGTGAGGCTGCCGACGTGCTCGAGGCGATGGCACGCGACGAAGAGTGTTTCGTCGTGATGACGCTGGCGGGTGCGATGACGGTAGCCAAGCAGGGGTTGATCATCGCCGACCTGATTGACCGCGGCATCGTGAATGCGGTGGTCTCGACCGGCGCTCTGATGGCGCATGGGCTGGTCGAAGCGACGGGTCGCGCGCACTTCCGCGTAAATCCGGAGGTGTCGGACGAAGAACTTTACGAGCAGGGCTACAACCGCGTGTACGACACGCTGGAGCCCGAGCAGAACCTCGACGACGTGGAAGAAGTCATGTCGGAAGTCCTGGAAGGCTGGGACCACAACGAGGTGATGTGCTCATTCAAGCTGAATCACACCATCGGCGCGCACCTGGCGAAGACGGCGAAAGATCTGCGCGGCATTCTGAAGTCCGCGTACGAGCAAGGCGTGCCGGTGTTCGTGCCGGCGTTTACGGACTCCGAGCTGGGACTGGACGTCGCTTTAAACAACCGGCTGCGGGAATCGACCGGGCGGCACAAAATTCGCTTCGATCCGTTCGTCGACTTGGAGCACTTCGCGGCCACTCTGTTGCGACAGAAGAAACTGGGGATTCTTACGATTGGTGGCGGTGTGCCGCGAAACTGGTCGCAGCAGTTCGGGCCGTTCATTGAACTTCGGCACCGGCGGCTGGGAGAGAACATTCCGCTGAAGCGCTATCACTATGGCGTGCGCATCTGTCCGGAGCCGGTGTATTGGGGCGGATTGTCGGGGAGTCCGTACAGCGAGGCGATTTCGTGGGGCAAGTTCGTGCCGCCCAGTGAAGGCGGGAAGTTCGGCGAAGTGTTTGTGGATGCTACGGTGGGGCTGCCCATCATTGCGGCAGCAGTGTTTGAGCGGCTGGACAAAGACAAGGCAGGGAAGGGGAAGACGAAGAAGAGAGTGGCGGCGAAGTAGTCTTCAGTCGCCAGTCTTCAATCGCTAGTCGCCCGCAAAATCCAAGCCCACTGCGCAGGCACGCTCAGACCTGTCGACAACTGGCGAACAGGTTTTAACCGCAAAGTTCGCGCAGAAGGGGCGCCAGGAATGCAAAGACGAGCAAAAGAAGCGGGGACGCAGACGCGTCCCCCTGTTTACTGCTCGATAGTTGGCCGCTAGTCGAAAATCAACACCGCTGAGGCGATCACCGTGGTCCACAATCCCCGCTTATCGCCGACCGCCGATTGCGTCACGTTGGCCGTGCGGACAATTTTGTTTGACAGGCGGTAGATCTGCTTTTTCTCGTCCCAGGAGCGGTCGGGGTCGAAGTCGACGTTCAAAGTGGTAGCCAGCATTTCTGCGGCTAGCTCTTCGGCGTAATCTCCGGCGGCGTCTTCCGACTCGCCGAACGAGTGGTGCTCGCTCAGGTAGCCGTAGGTGTTGCGGTCGGAGGGTATGGCCACGCCGATGCTGGAGGCGAGGAGGCGATGTGGTTCGCGGGTGCTGTTTTCCGCCACCACCGCGAATACGACTTCGCCCGGATGCAGGAACTTCAGGCCGGTGGCGCGGGGCACGAGCTTGCAGTTGGGCGGGAAAATCGAGGAGACCCGAACCAGGTTTTGAGCGGCGATGCCTGCGTCGCGCAGGGCCAGCTCGAAGGAAGTAAGACGCTCACGATGCTTTCCGACTCCCTTGGTGAAGAAGATCCGCTTCGGGACCATGTCCTTACTCAATTCATTTGCCTCCAGGGGCACGAAAGAATTCAGGAAAACGCAAATCTAACATAGCGATTTGTGAACGTTGGATGAAAAGTGCGGGAGAGAGCAAGAAAAATTACGGGAGCCTCGCCGAGGCTCCCGACGCGCCCTGGATTTGCAGGACTATTTTCCTGCGCCGACCGAGGCGACCTCGATGGTGTCACCGTTGAGCGTGCCTTTCACGGTGGTGGAGGTACCGGCAGCCTTGTCGAGGCTGGCCAGGGTGGCCTTGTCGCTCGAGTCAAGCGTGTAGACCTTGTCACCGACAACCAGCGCGTACTTGGAGCCCTTGCTGACGCAGGCGCGGGTGCAGTCGGCTTCCGAGCCCGACATCATGTGATGGGCGCCGCACATGGCGTCACTCACGGTGCCGGTGAAGCTCTGAGCTTTGTCGGCGGCGAAGGCAGTGGCAGCCACGACCAGGGCCGCCAGAATCAGTGCGAATTGCTGCATACGACTCTTCATTCCATATTCTCCTGCAAAAATAGGACCCGTTCTTCACCCCAAAATGTCGGGCCCTGGGATGAAGCTAATCTAACAGAGGCGGTCGTCGGTGTCAGTCGCTGGCCTCCAGCAAAGACATTCAATCGCTCACCGCCAGCGGGGCACATAGCGTCTTTGCTGACGACTAGTCAGGCGGCTTGATTCCGTAGCGCAGCGACACGTCCACCGTCTTGTCTTCCTCGTTCACGCCCTCGTGAATGGTGATGGTCCAGGTGACGTCGCGGGAGAGCAATTTGATCGTGTCCTGAAAGAAACGCTGGGGGTAGGTGGAGTCGTAGGGATCGGATTCGCGGAGCGTCCAGGCTTCTTGCAGCCGATCGACCGTTTTAGGGTCGAGGCCCTGAATGTCGAGGTCGCCGAGATGGAAGACTCCGCCTTCGGAAACGACCAGAGTGTAGGCGACAGTTTTTGCTGCGTCGTCGAGCTTGGCCTCGGGCTTTACCTTGGCGATCATGTATCCCTTCGTGCCGTAGAGCGTGTGGACGGCCTCGAGGTCGGTTTTGAGCTGAGGAGCGTTAGCGAGGTCACCCGGCTTGGCGTGGACTAGAGCCTGCAGCTTGTCGGCCGTGAAGATCTTGTTGCCTTCCCACTTGATGTCGGAGATTTTGTACTGTGCGCCCGGGGCGACGGTGAGTTGCACTGCGATCTGGGTTTCGTCGGCCGTTTCGCTGGCGACCTTCGGCTGAGGATCGGAGATGGTCGCGTTGAGGAATCCGCGTGCTTGATAAATCGGCAGCAGGTCGATTCGAGCGTATGTCAGGACCGCAGACCGCGAGTAGTCTTTCCCGATTAGTTTCTGGGTAGCCGCTTGCAGATCGGGTAGCTCTTCTGAGCCTGCACCCTGGAAGGTGATGTCGGCGACGCTCATGGTCACGCCGGTGACGCGAAAATTGATGGCGTCGATGGGGCCGCCGGGTTCCTCGGACTCGCGAACGTACTCGGCTCGAGCAGTGACATTGAACGGAACCAGAAGGTTCTGCAGGATGTCGGAGATCTGGTCGGAGAGCGTCCCGCCCATCGGGACTTGTCCCTTAAAAAGCGGTAGCTTCTCATGAATGCGGGCGAGTAGTTCGCCGTCGTTAAACCACACAAAGTTTTCGAAATGCGCCGGGACCAGCTTGGTGCTGTCGGTGAGTTCGAGATCGAGCCGGGTGCCGTTGGGAACGGCCGAGTAGCTGTAAGAGATGTCGCTAAACAGTCCCGACTCGTTCAGCTGGTGGGCGGCCTTATTGAAGTCGGCTTCGGTGACGTTAGCGCCAATTTCGAGACCTGAAGCAGCGATGATTTCGGCCTGCGTGTAGCGCTTGGTGCCGCCAACATGGATTGCCGCCAGTTTTCCTTTGATAGGCGCAGGCTTCGCGGCGGGCTTTCGGGTCGTTTGGCCGCACGCTGCGATGCTGATCAGGATGACCGCAAGAATTCGGGAGATCACCGGCTTCGTCACTGAAAAGAATTTTAGCGGATATCGGAGAGGAGCGCGACGAACGGGTCTGCGGCGGAAGGTCAGCGGCCCCGCTTGGTGGTCTCGAGCGCAGGGTCGAGTGCTTTGATTTTGACGGCTGTGTCGATGAAGACCAACGCAGCGCGGCTCAGGGCTTTGTCCTTGCGAAACACCAGGGCCAGGTCGCGGCGAATGTGCGCATCGGCGATAGGAATAATCGCGAGCGTATTGGCGCTGACATCTTCAGCGACGTTCGAGCGGGCGATGAATCCTACGCCAACGTCGGCGGCGACGAAGCGTTTGAGCAGTTCACTCGAGTCGAGTTCCATGGAAATCTGCGGCTTCATGCGGCGCTCATGGAAAAGATTCTCCAGCGCGTCGCGGGTGTGGCCGCTTTTCGGCATCAGAAGCGGGAAGGCGCCGACCTCCTCGATGGTGACGGACTTCAGGCGGGCCACCGGGTGTTGCGGCGGAGCGATAACGACCAGCTCGTCGCGATGAATGGGCACGATGGTGAGGCGCGGATCGGTAACGGGCAGCGAGACGACGCCGAAGTCGACGGAGTTGTCGATGACCGAGTCGAGAGTCTTGGCGTAGTCAGCGCGCTTGATGCCGACTGAAACGTCGGGATAATTTTTCTTGAACTCGGCGAAGACTTCCGGAAGAACGTGCAGGCAGGTGCCTTCGTTGGCGCCGACCACGATTTCGCCCCGGGGAATGCGCTCGGTTTCAGCGATGGCGATACAGATCGCGCGACGCGCCTCGATGGTATCCTCAGCGTATTTCATGAAAAGCTTGCCCGAGGCCGTCAGGGAAACTTTCCCGCCGGAACGGTCAAGCAGGCGGGCACCGACTTCTTCCTCGAGAGCACGGATCTGCGACGAGACCGCAGGCTGCGTGCGGAAACGCTTCTCCGCGGCCCGCGAGAACGAGCACAGGCGGGCAACTTCCAGAAAAGTTTCCAGTTGATCGAAGTCCATTGTGTCGGTCGGCTGCTCCAGCAAGATGGAGGAGGACGGCTACTCCTCTTGCGGTCTGGCAATTTCGAGACGGCGTTTTCTTCGGCCACTATCATAAACGCTTCGAATCGGAAGCATTGAAACAATCAATTGGCCATTTGCGGCGGAGCGCTTGTAGGATGCCGTCAACCGAGAATTGGCGTGAGCAGCAGGGCTTGCGTCGCGGCCCTGCCTTCTTCGTTCGCCAGCCGCGAAATACCCTCCAGGCTTGCAGTTGCGGGCATGCTTGCGGATAAACTCCGCTTATTCCCTCCATAAAAACAATCAATTTCGGCGGACTGGGTGCGGCTTCTACACTCTAGCGGCCACTTACGAGGGTGCGGCCCTGTCTCGCACGCCAGTTTCTTCGATCTGTGCTTGATCGACAGAGAAAACTGGCTCTCGCTGACTTGCAGCAGTGCTCGAGGGCTTGAAGAAGGGCGCGGCGCCCTCGTGTTTTTCGAAAGGCAAATATGTCGGACCCCAAGCTGGTGCTGGATTTTGCAAAACGAAATGACGTCAAGATTCTCGACCTAAGATTCACCGATCTTCCGGGACTGTGGCACCACATTTCGTATCCGATTGAGCAACTCACCGAAGCGTCGTTTGAAGAGGGGTTTGGCATGGACGGGTCGTCGATTCGCGGATGGGCGGCCATCCACGAGAGCGACATGTTGCTGATTCCGGATCCCCATTCATACTTGCTCGATCCGTTCACGGAAGTATCCACGCTGGTGATGATTGCGGACGTCATCGACCCCGTAACCAAGCAGCGCTATGACCGCGATCCGCGCTACATCGCACGCAAGGCTGAGCTCTATTTGAGCTCGTCGGGCATGGCCGATACGGCGTACTTCGGAGCTGAAGCTGAATTCTTCATCTTCGACAGCGTGCGCTTCGACCAGCGCGCGCAGCATGGGTTCTACTTCGTCGACGCGGAGGAAGGGCGCTGGAATTCCGGGCGGGTAGAGAACAACCTCGGCTATCGTCCGCGCTACAAGGAAGGATATTTTCCGGTGCCGCCCACTGATCACTATCAGGATCTGCGGAGCGAGATGGTGGTCACGATGCAGAATGCCGGATTGACAGTGGAATGCCACCATCACGAAGTGGCGACGGCGGGCCAGACGGAGATCGACCTGCGCTTCAATTCGCTGGTGAAGTCGGCTGACAACATGCTGCTGTTCAAGTACATCGTGAAGAACGTCGCCAACCAGTATGGCAAGACCGTGACCTTCATGCCGAAGCCGATTTTCGGCGACAACGGCAGCGGGATGCACACACACCAGTCGCTCTGGAAGGATGGCAGGCCGCTGTTCGCGGGCGATGGCTACGCAGGGCTTTCGCAGATTGCGCTGTGGTATATCGGTGGGCTAATCAAGCACGGACCAGCGCTGGCCGCTCTGATCGCGCCGACAACGAATTCCTACAAGCGGCTGGTGCCGGGGTTCGAAGCGCCCGTCAACCTGGCCTATTCGAGGCGGAACCGGTCGGCGGCCTGCCGGATTCCGATGTACTCGTCGTCGCCAAGGGCAAGACGCGTTGAGTTCCGGCCACCCGATCCGAGTTGCAATCCGTACCTGGCCTTTGCCGCGATGATGATGGCTGGACTGGATGGAATCGAGAACAAAATGGATCCGGGGCCGCCGCTCGATAAAGATGTTTACGATCTCGGCCCGGAAGAACTTGCGAAGGTGCCCTCGATGCCAGGGGCACTGGAAGATGCACTGGACGCGCTGGAGAGGGATTCGGGGTTCTTGCTGAAAGGCGACGTCTTTACCGAAGAGCTGTTGAGGACGTATCTCGAGTACAAGCGCGAAAAGGAAGTTGAGGCGGTGAGGTTGCGCCCGCATCCGTACGAATTTTTGCTGTACTACGACATCTAGTTTCGTTTTTGGATTCGGCGAGGGCGAGACGCCCTCGCGACTGCCGGCGGACGCCGGCGCTACGGTTTCACGCTACAATGGCGCGCTTGCTGGAGCGTCCCCGATGCGTGAGGCTCTCTCCGGAAGCATGCTTATCCAATGGGAGCCTTCCATGAAACGCGCGCTGAGTCTGCTTGGTTTGGTTGTCCTCTTTCTTGGATCCTCGATTGCTCAACAGAATCCGTCGTCACCCGTGAATGGAGGGCGACTTTTCTTGCCCCACAACTTTATCTGGGGATACAGCCAGTTCGACGTCGCTCCTCCGCACAACGAGCCGGATCCGAATCTGTGCGCGGCCAACGCCGGTGATTTCGGCGGCAAAGATGCGCCCTGCAATGCGTTCGCTCGCTACATGCTGTCGGGATATGTGGAAGTGCGCCCTTTTGCACGGACTGAGTTGAAGCGTCTGTTCTTTTTCGGCGCCCCCAATTTTCTGTTCGGTAAGAACATTCCGCACACCTTGTACACGTGGTCGCCTGACGCGATCGGCTGGGAACGCTCGTGGGGAGCGGGAATCACAATCGGACGCGGCTTCGAATTACGCGTGACACAGCATTTTCTGTTTCAGCGTTTCGGAGCACGGGATCGCTATCTGGGAACGGCAGACCTTGGATTGAACGGGCCATGGGGACGCTACAACGTGATCGGAGTGCGGAAGTATTTTGGGCATCGCGACGCGGATTGAGGTCAAGAAAAGGCGGCAGACGGAGACGGCACCCCGAGGGGTGCCGTCTAAGTTTGAAGACTACCGAGATGTTCGCGAACAGCGTTCAGGCCGCACGAGCGTAGACCGGCGCTGGGCGTCGTCGACGGCGAACCAGCCACACGATCAGGGCGATGACTCCGGCAAGGAAAAGAAACGGGCTCAAAACCATAATGTAGAACCAGGCGGCACCTTCCATCACGGTGACGTCGCCTGCGACACTCGCCGTCGCCGGACGGCGAAGTTTGCCGCCCAGTACCGTCAGTTCACCGGCTACCTTCGTATCGTTGCCCAGGCGCACATCGCCAAGCATCGCTGTCAATTCGCCGCCCACCATCGCGCCATCCTGCAGGATGATGTTGCCGTGAAAGGTCGTGATTTCGCCGGCGACCTGCCCTTCCACGTAGACCGAGCAATTGAAGCACGTCACATCGGCGGCTTTCTGGTCCGCGCCGATGCGGATGTCGCGGCCGAACTGGGTGATCTCGGAGCCATCATTCTTGGCAAAGGCGGAAGGAACTGCGACGGCCAAAGCTAAGGTCAAAATGGCGAGGCGCTGAAGGCTTGCGAAACTCATGATTTACCCCTGAATTCGGCTGGAAGACGGCTCAATGGCAACACAGCGATTCTAGCTGGCGCCGGAGCGATGTCAAGGCGGGGGAGACTCATCGGCACCCCTCAATGCAGGTCGCCGGCGAGAAACTTGCTGATGTTATCGTTCAAGAATTTTTCGTCTGCTGGACTACCGCCAGCCCCGGCCGTATGCCCCCAGAGCGACGGAATCGGCAGGAGCGTGACGGTATGCATGAAGCCAGCCTCGTAGCGGGCATCACCCACAGGGAAGTAGAGATCGGTTTCCGAGGGCATGTAGAGGAACGGAACCTTGATTGATCCCAGCGCCTTGGTGGCGTCACCGGCGAAGCCCTGCGTCGCCCCCACGTCATGCTTTTCCCAGGTGCGACACTGCAGGATCAGATCGTTGGCATCCGCGCCGGGGATGAAGTTTGTGCGGAACTCGTTGAGCGTGGACTCGAACGTTGTCCCCGGTTTTGCACCCTCGCGCCACAGTTCCTTGCGCCACCATTCCTGGGAAAACAGCCAGGCCGTCCAGACGACGCCGAAGGCTTCCAGGCCTTTCTTCGGTGGGGAAGTGTAGTCGCCATTCTGAAAGGCGGCGTCGGCGGTGAGGGCGGCGATTTGACCCTCGAGCCTGACATAACCGTGGGGATATGTTTTGGCAGTACCCGCGGTGGCCACGATACGATCTGCGAAGTCTGGATAGCTCACCGCCCATTGGAAGGCTTGCTGTGCGCCCATGGAGAATCCGATGATGGCGCGCAAATGGGTGATGTGCAGCTCTTCGGTCAGGAGTTTATGGACGGCCTCCACGTTGTCGCGAATCGTTGTCACCGGAAAGCGCGGCCCATGGTAGGGCTCGGGTGTGTTGCTCGGGGATGACGAGTGTCCGTTGCCGAATAGCTCGGTAGCTACCAGGAATAGCTTTGACGTATCGAGCGCATGGCCCGGACCGAT
>DASRDJ010000181.1:0-5045 GCA_035652655.1 Terriglobales bacterium | reverse complement strand
CCGCAAGTTTGGTGATGGAAATCGAGGAGGTATTCGAGGCTAGCAGGACTTCAGGACGCGCCATGCGGTCCAGATCGCGGAAAATCTCCGCCTTGATTTCGAATTTCTCGGTTGCTGCCTCGATGATGAAGTCGCTATTGGCCAATTTCCCGCGGTCGACGACTCCCGTGATTTGCGCGCGCACGGCGGCTTCCTGCTCGGCAGTAATTTTTCCCTTGGAGGCTTCGCGAGCCAGGTTCTTGGCGATCACTTCGAGGGCGCGATCCAGAAAGCGCTGCTCAACGTCGTAGAGAGTTACGGCATAGCCGGCGCGCGCGAACACGTGCGCGATGCCGTTGCCCATCGTGCCTGCGCCGACAACGCCGACCTGCTTGATCTGCATGAGCAGCAAGGCCCCTTATTGGAGAGAAGAAAAAGTGTAGCAGAGTGCCTCATGCAAGGAGACGCCGCCAAGGAACACGCATTCAACGTGCCAACACTGGGACGCTCAAAAAGTTGCGCGCCCGCGTAAACATTGGCGTTCCCGATGTACTCGTGGCTCTTACTACAGGATTTCGCAATCTTCCTTGAGGCATCACGCGAGGACACAGACGCATCCCAATTCAACAGAACACCGAACACGTCCCCCGGTGACGGAGGTGAGTATGCGGCGACAATTGAGGATGGCAGCTCTGGCGGTTTCGGCGGTACTGGCGCTGGGCACGTTTGCTCTGGCACAGGATTGGGACGACTATCACTATCGCGGGGCGAACGTGGCGCAGACCCGGCAGTACGGGTATGACCAGGGCTTTCGCGACGGGCAGAAGCGCGGCCAGCATGAAGGCCGCGAAAATGATCCGTACGACTATCACACGCCCGACTGGCGCCAGGCTAAGCGCGGCTACAAAAACTGGATGGGTCCGGTGAACGCCTACCAGAACGGCTATCAGCAGGGCTATTCGGATGGCTTCCGCAACGGCTTCATCGCGGAGCGTCCGGGATGGCGTGATCGCGACGGCGACCGGTATCGCGGAGATGGCTATCGTGACGAGGGTTACCGCGGCAACGGATACTACGGCGGCAACTATCGCTATGACAGCCGCGCAGGCTACAACGCGGGCTATCAGGACGGGACAACCATGGCGCGCGAGGATCAGTACAATCGCAAGCCGTTCAACCCGAATCCGCGAGCTCGCTACGGCGGACGCGACAACGGCTACGTGCGTGAGTATGGCGACAAGAACACTTACAAGGCGGAATACACCGACGGCTATCGCGCCGGGTATGAATCCGCATTCAACGGGCGGGACTACCGTCGCTAGTCGTCAGTCGCTCGTCAAAGCGTAGCGCTGACATCGCGAAGACAGTCCGGCGGACAGTGCGCTCGCCGCAGCGAGGGCGAGGACGCCCTCGCGACTGCCGGCAAGATGCCGGCGCTACAAAAGGCAAAAGCCGCCGGAGTGATCCAGGCGGCTTCTTAAATTTGTAATGCAATTTGGCACCCAAGCGTAAAGGCGCCATCAGCTACCGGGAAGAAGCCATCAGCTGACCGTCTTTCCTTCTTTCGCAGCCGCCTCCAACCTTGAATTCGCACGGGCCAGCGCGTCTTGTGCGCGCGGCACATCGACTTCCGGATCGCCGCTCGTCAATCGCTGTTCCGCGCGTTCTTTTGCTTTTTGCGCGCGATTGCAGTCGACGTCCGCTCCCCGTTCGGCAGTCTCAGCCAGGATGGTCACTTTATCGGGCAGTACTTCCGCGAAGCCCCAGGCCACACAGAGGTAGTGCGTCTCACTCCCAACGCGGTAGCTGATCTGCCCGACCGACAACTCGGAAATCAGCGGCGCATGCCCCGGCAGGATTCCCAGGTATCCGTTCTTGCCAGGAATCTGCATCTCCTCGGCACGATCTTTGACGACCAGCTTTTCGGGAGTAACGATTTCGAGTTGGAAAGAGTCAACCATCAGTCACTAGTCGCTAGTCGTCAGCCTAGCCGTCGCGCCGCTTTGCTAGCGACTGACGACTGAAGACTGACGACTGCCCTACGCTACCGCCTTCATCTTCTCGGCGGCTTCAATTACCTCGTCGATCGTGCCCTTCATGTAGAAGGCTTGCTCCGGGATGTCATCGTACTTGCCGGCAACGATGTCCCCGAAGCCCTTCACCGTGTCAGCGACCTTCACGTAGCGACCCGGCGAACCGGTGAACTGCTCGGCCACGTGAAAGGGCTGGGACAGGAAGCGCTGGATCTTGCGCGCCCGCGCGACCGTCACCTTCTGGTCTTCGCTGAGTTCGTCGATGCCGAGAATTGCAATGATGTCCTGCAGATCTTTGTAAGTCTGCAGAGTTTTCTTCACCTGCTGGGCGACATCGTAATGCTGCTGGCCGACGATACGCGGATCGAGAATTCGCGAGGTCGAAGCCAGCGGATCCACCGCCGGATAGATTCCGATTTCGGTCAGGGCGCGCGAGAGCACTGTGGTCGCGTCGAGGTGCGCAAACGTGGTGGCCGGAGCCGGATCGGTCAAGTCGTCAGCCGGCACATAAATCGCCTGCACCGAGGTGACTGATCCTTTTTTCGTGGAGGTGATGCGCTCCTGCAACTCGCCCATTTCCGTCGCGAGGTTGGGTTGGTATCCGACGGCGCTGGGCATGCGGCCCAGCAGCGCCGAGACTTCCGAACCGGCTTGTGTGAA
The DNA here is from genome assembly GCA_035652655.1 of Terriglobales bacterium. Lineage (GTDB taxonomy): Bacteria > Acidobacteriota > Terriglobia > Terriglobales > Acidobacteriaceae > Gp1-AA133. The sequence continues at coordinate 2,373 of DASRDJ010000181.1, read as the reverse complement.
ACGGAAAATGTTGTCGATGAAGAGCAACGTGTCGGCGCCTTCTTTGTCGCGGAAATATTCCGCGACGGTCAACCCAGTAAGGGCGACGCGCAGTCGCGCTCCAGGCGGCTCTGTCATCTGGCCATAGATCAACGCGGCCTTCGACTTCGAAGGATCACCCGGCTTAATGACGCCTGACTCGCTCATTTCGAGCCATAGGTCGTTGCCTTCGCGGGTGCGCTCGCCAACGCCCGCAAACACTGAGAAGCCCCCGTGCTGCTTGGCGACGTTGTTGATCAGTTCCTGAATGAAGACGGTCTTGCCGACGCCGGCGCCTCCGAACAATCCGATTTTGCCGCCCTTCAGGAACGGTTGGATCAGGTCGACGACCTTCACTCCGGTCTCGAACATCTCGGCGCTGGTGGCCTGCTCGTCGAAGGCGGGCGCAGGCCGGTGAATCGGCATGCGCTCTTTGTATTCGATGGGTCCGAGCTGGTCGACGGGCTCACCGATGACGTTCATCACCCGCCCGAGTGTACCGTGTCCCACCGGCACGGAGATCGGTCCGCCGAGATCGATGGCTTTCATTCCGCGTACCATGCCGTCGGTGGCTTCCATGGCGACACAGCGCGCGCGGCCTTCCCCGAGGTGCTGTTGCACTTCGAGGATGACGTTGATGGGCTGCGGCACGTTGAAGCCTTCGCTGACGACGCGAAGTGCCTGGTAAATCGGTGGCAGGCCTTCTCGGCTGAACTGTACGTCGACCGCGGGACCTGCAATCTGAATAACGTGTCCAATATTTTCTGGCATATGAAATCAGCTCTTCGCTGCTAGCTTTTAGCCGCTAGCTCTCCTCCCGGGGACTCTAGTTCTTCTTCCAATTCCAATCGCCGAAACACCCGACATTGCGCACAAACTTTGCGGAGCGCCTCGGCAAGCTAAGAGCCAAAGGCTAACAGCTAATAGCTGCCCTACTGTGCCGCCGCTCCACTTACGATTTCGATAATCTCTTTCGTGATCTTCGCCTGACGCGCGCGGTTCATGGCGAGCGTCAGCGAATCGATCATGTCGGTGGCGTTGTTGGTCGCCGATTCCATCGCCGTCATGCGCGCGGCGTGCTCGGCGGCGACTGACTCCAGCAGCGCATGGAAAATCTGAATGCCGACGTACTTGGGCAACAGGTCGTTGAACAATTCCGCGGGCGACTGTTCGTAAATGTAGTCAACCGGCGCGGTCGCGAATTCGGACGCTACCCGGTCGATCTCGCTCTGTTCGCTCGAGCGCATGCCCACGCCCGCCGAGATGGCGGCCTTTTGCGCTTCTTCTTTTTCGTGCTGCGTGAGCTCGCGCGCCACTTGCTTCTCGGTGACGCCGACTTCCACGATGGGCAGCACTCGCTCGACCACCAGGCGTTGCTGAATCACCGACTTGAATTCATTGAAAATGATGTAGACGGCATCGATGGAGCCTTCCGCGTAGCGCGCGATCACGCGCTCCGCCAGTTTCGTCGCCAGCGAATGATCGACTTTGTTCAGCACTCCGACTTGCTCGCCGATCACGGCAGTCCTCGCCGCGGCCACCGATTCAGCAGTGCGAGGTTCGGCCGTCGGGAAACGGCGGCGCAGGAAATCGCGGCCCTTGCGCCCGATGGTTTCGATCTCAATATTCTTGCCGGCCTTCTCGCCGAGGAACTGCATGGAGGCTTTCAGGATGTTGGTGTTGAAAGCTCCGGCCAGGCCCTTGTCGCCCGTCACCACTATCACCAGCACGTTCTGCTCCGGCCGTTGGGCCAGGAGCGGATGGCGCGGCTCGCCCGTCTCCGGATCGTAGATCTCCGCGCGGGACACGAGCGACTTCAATACATTCGTCAGCATCTGCGCATACGGACGCGCTGCCAGCGCGCGATCCTGCGCGCGCCGCAACTTCGCCGCCGAGACCATTTTCATGGCCTTGGTGATCTGCCGCGTGTTGATCACGCTGCGAATGCGCCGTTTGATATCGAGAATGTTGGCCATGAATCAGTCGCTAGTCGCTAGTCATCAGTCGCCAGGAAGGTCAACCCCTTCCCTGAAGCTCAGAAAGCTGAGAGCTGATAGCTGACAGCTGTTCCTACTTCTTTATTGCCGCCAGGAACTGTTCCTTGAACTCCTTGAGCACGTTCGTCATCTCGGCCTTCAAGGAATCATCGAGAATTTTCTTCTCCATGATGGTCTGCAGCAGTTTCGGGTTCGCGGTATCGACGTACTTGTAGAGCTCCGCTTCGAACGGCCGCACCTGCTCGACCGGCATATCATCCAGAACGCCGCTGGTGCCGGCAAAGATGATCAGAATTTGTTTCGAAAATGGCAGCGGCGAGAACTGGCCCTGCTTCAGCAACTCAACCAGTCGCTGTCC
>DASRDJ010000180.1:0-7164 GCA_035652655.1 Terriglobales bacterium | reverse complement strand
GATCGAGTTGGGCGCTGAGACGGGCGCGTTCTTGGCGGAGAGCCTTGACAGCTTCGGCGAGGTCGGACAGGCGGCGATTCTAGCAGGCGAGTAGACAGCAAGGGACGTTCCTACTTCGTGCCGTTCGAGTCGCCGCTTTCGGTCAGGAGGGCGTCGGCATCCGGCCAGTGATCGTGCTTCAAGTAAAACCGAAGTTCCTCGTCGCTCCTGCTGCTGATGTCCTCGCTGAGGCTTCTCACATCGACTTCCTGCCTGGGGCGACCTTCCAGCCGATCAAAGATGTAGGCCAAGGCTGCCATGCGATTCCGCCCCTCAAACGCTTCCTCAATGAGCGCCGCGACGAGCAGTTCCTCGACGGTTCGACCGTCTGCGCCGACTTCGGTGATCTTCACCTTGAGGGAGTTGAGCAAACCCTTCGTGCGCGGGCGACCGTTCGGATTTCCACTCTGACCAGGGACGAAACCTTTACCCGTGATGCCCCCGAGCAGCTTTCCATTGCGCCGTTGCTTCACCTTGTTTTCCACGTTGCTAACTCCCGAGGGTGGTCAAATGTGTCCCAGTGCCATGCTGAAATTTTGAGGCAAACTCCGGCAGGCGTAATTCGAGTTTTGGAACAGAATGGACACAGGATCTGAGTTTGGGGCGATTCTAAGTGATTGACAATGTGGTGGCCAGGGACGGAGTTGAACCGCCGACGCCAGCCTTTTCAGGGCTGCGCTCTACCACCTGAGCTACCTGGCCACTGCCTGGATGACTCGCGCCATCAGGCGTCGTCGCGAGCCGCTCTTGTCACGCTGGGTCGATGAAGGCTGTCGGCGGGCGCCGTCAACCGGAACCACTCGTTGAGCGTGAGGAACGTCCTCGATTATAGCAACCGATACTCAATCGCTCAAACTCCGTGTTTGTCTGCCGCGCAATCGCTACGATGTCTTCATCACGATCTTTACTTTTTTACGATCTACGTCGAAAGAACGGTTTGGCCTGTTGACATTTTGATTGGTTGGGCGTGCCATCCCGTTCACTGCAGACCACAGGACAGGCCCACGAAGTTGAGATCATGTGCTTCGTGGCCCGGCCCTGTGTTTGCCTGATCGTGTGCTCTACTTCCCTGACGCTGCTCCCCTCGTTTGCAACCATTGCGAGAGTTCCGGCGTTTGCCGCGATTTCAAATCGGCGCAGGTGTGGATACTCTCCAGTGATTGCTTCAGCGTGCGCTCGGCGGTCGGGACTTTGTGCTGTGCGAAGAAGTCCTGCACCTGATCGTGCAGGCCCGACTCGCAGTACACATTGGTTGCGCCTACAACTTCCCCGCTGGTGAATCCGCCACCGACCTTATCGATATCCGACCAGTGCGCCTGCACGAATTCCCACGCGAGTTTGCCGCCGGCAGGATTCTTCATGACCGCCGCGATCAGACCCAGCGTGTCCTGGCTGCGAACGGAGGGGGAAATCGCATATTCCAGCGTGCGCTCGAGCAGTTTCGGATTGCGGAACTTCGAGAGAGTCTGGAAGTAAAGATAGTAGTTCTCCAGGCTCGTGCCGCTCGCCGACAACTTCGCCATCAACTGGTCATACAACGTGGCATCGCCGTTTTGCGCAGCCAGCGTAAATGCTGTGAAGGCAACCGTGGAATCAATGGATGAAGGCTCTTGCAGCGCCCGCTCCGTCAGCTTTCGCGCCGAGGCGATCACTTCCGGATCGCGTCCCGCATAGCCAAGCGTGTACAGCACGCGCGCACGCAGGCTCTTAGTCTCGTCACTCTCTCCGGTCTGCGGACGCCACCCAAGTTCCTTGGCGGTGGGAGTGAGTAAACGCCGCACCCACTGCTGGTACCCGGCGCGATCGGCGTCGCTGACCAGGTATGTCGCGATGTAGTCGAGCTTCAACGTGACCTGTGCCATGACTGCGCGCGTACGGTCTGATTGCAGGCCTTCGGCCAGCGCCAGGAAGTCGCCGATCTGCTGCTTGCCGACCCGTACCGATGCCCACGAATCGTTCAGCACCGCGACTCGCTCCGCCGGACTTAGGTCTCTCTCGATGCTGCGTCCCATGGCGCGAATCGCGTCCGACGAGTATCCCGACCGGTAGTACCCGTGCGCGCCCGCATTTGCCATCACCCACGAACCGCATCCCGCAAGATCAACCGTCTCAGATTTCTTGGTCAGCAGAACGCACTTCTCGCCTGGCTTGCCACCAGCCGCGCTTTGTTTCAAGCAGACGGGCACTTGCCACAATTCAGGACTGCCCGCATCGAACAGTGACCGATCATAGAAGTAGCGCGTCTGTGAAAGAGTCACCGAGTCCGTGCTTCCCGAGCATTGCGCGCGCACGCTCACCATGGGCGTGCCCGGCTGCTTTACGAAGGAAGGCATGATTTCATCGACCGGCTTTTTCGACACCCTCGCCAGCGTTTTCCAAAAATCGTCCGCCGTCGAATTGCCGTAAGAATGTTCCTTCAGATATTGATTCACGCCCGCGCGAAACACCTCAGGGCCGAGGTACGCTTCCAGCATGCGCAGCACTGACGCCGCCTTGTCATACGCGATGCCGTCAAAAAGTTCCTGGATCTGCGCAGGAGTCTCGGCTGCCTGGTGGATGGGCCGCGTGTTGTTCAGCGAATCGAAGTTCAAACTGCCCGCGGTGTCTTCTACGTCGGCGAGTTCGAAATGCCAGTCGGGCTTCCAGGTGCCGACCGCCTTGTTCTCCATCCAGGTGGCGAAGCCTTCGTTCAGCCAGATGTCATCCCACCACTGCATGGTCACGAGATCGCCAAACCACTGATGCGCCATCTCGTGCGCGATCACCGTCGCAACCAACTGATGCAGTTCCACCGAGGCGACCTTGTCATCTAACTGCAATTCCGCCTGCCGATACGTGATGAAGCCGGTGTTCTCCATCGCACCCGCGGAAAAATCCGGCAACCCGATCATGTCGAGCTTCTCAAACGGATACTTGATGCCAAAATACTGATCGAAATACTTCATGCACCACTTGGAGACTTCCAGCGCGTAGGTCCCGTTCTGCTTGGTTCCCGGCGGACCCCAAACACGAATCGGAATTCCATCCACCTCGCCTTCCACGTACTCGAAATGTCCAACCGCCAACGCCACCAGGTACGAAGACATTTTCGCCGTGGTCGCGAACTTCACGGTGTGCTTGTCCGCGGCCGGTCCGGGCGTATCGGAAACGATCTTGGCGTTGGAAATCGCCGCCATGTCTTTGTCGGCGACAACCGCGATATCAAACGTCGCCTTGAAGGCGGGCTCATCGAAGGATGGAAACGCGCGCCGCGCGTCGGTGGCTTCGAATTGCGTGACGGCATATTTGCGTGCTTGCTTATCTTTTCCAAGATATAAGCCGCGCAACTCATCGTTGAGAATTCCGGTGTACTTAATGTGAATTGTGGCCTGGCCCGGCTGAATTTCCCTATCCAACGACAGCGTGGCCATTTCTTTGTCTTTATCGAGCGTGATATTCGCCTTTTGCGCCGTGCCGCCGGTTGAAACCGTGGCCTCTTCGAAACTGATCTCTGCCGAATTCAGAATGACCTGCGAGGTGGGCTTGAGCACCTTCAGCTTGATGGTTTCTTCGCCCGCGAAATTGTCTTTCTGGAAATCGGGAGCGAAGGAAATCTGGTAGTTCTCCGGTACCGCAATCTCCGGAAGCCGTTGCGCTGCCGCGAACCCGCACAGCAACATGAAAACTGCGAACGACAATAAAATACGCTTCATCTTGATGAATTCACTCCAACTCTATGATGCGAAAATTCGACGAAATGGCATGACAGGGAGCGACTGAAGGTCAGTTACCCCTCTCGCCGGACACACTCCAGCCCCCAAGCGCGATCTCTCTTCTTCTATACGGAAACGCTTCTATGGCAGTTCACCCTAGGTTCCCGGATCCACTCGAAGCGATGGGAATACCGTTCAGCACTGTCAATGCGCATCGATTCGATGCAACCCAGTACGGAATTTCCCTGTAGTCCTCCACATCAAATACGGCCAGATCCGCATCCTTCCCCGGTTCGATCGACCCCTTGCGACTCTCGACCCCGAGCGCACACGCGCCGTTGATGGTGGCCGCGGCCACGGCTTCAGCGGGCGACATTTTCATGTGCGTGCACGCCAACGACATGACAAATGGCATGCTGGCGGTGGGAGAACTACCTGGATTGTAATCGGTCGCGAGCGCCACGGGAACCCCTGCGCCGATGAATTTCCGTGCCGCCGGATATTTCTCCAATCCTAAGAAGTAGTTAGCGCCGGGTACAAAGGTTGCGACACTGTCGCTTTTCGCCAGCCGTACAATGTCGTCGTCACTTACATGATCCATGTGATCGAGCGATGCCGGATGAAACTCGAGTAACCGCTCGAGCGGCGTCGACGATAACTGGCCCACGTGCGCTCGCGTTCGCAGCTTATGTGCTCTCGCCGCCGCAAAGATAGTCGCCGTTTCTTCCGTCGAAAATGCGCCGCGATCACAGAAAACATCGACAAATTCAGCCAGCTTGCGGCGCGCGGCCTGAGGAATCATCTCTTTACAGACGATTTCAACGTACTTTTGTGAGCGTCCCCGAAACTCCTGCGGCACCACATGCGCGCCCAGCAAGGTGGAAATCACAGTGCCGGGCCATCCCGCCGCGGCTTCTCGGATCGCCGCAAGCGACTTGAGTTCCGCATCCAGAGCCAGACCGTAGCCGGACTTTGCTTCCACCGTGGTCGTGCCGAGTTCCGTCATTTCGCGCAGGGCGCCGAGAACCTTCTCCGCCAGAGCGCTCTTCCCTGCTTTGCGAACTGGCTCGATGCTCGAGCGAATCCCGCCACCGGCGTCAGCGATTTCTTCGTAGGTGGCGCCGGCCGTGCGTTTCTCGAAATCAACCAGCCGCGCATTCATAAACGCGGGATGCGTATGCGAGTCGACAAAGCCGGGCAAAACGACTTGCCCCTCACAGTCGATCTCAATAACCTTCTTGCGATTCTTCTTAAGCCAGGGATCGCGGAGGGCGTCTTTGGTCTTGCCGACGGAAACGATCTTGCCGCCCAGGCAAAGTACGGCGGCGTCTTCGAGGATGGAGAGATCTTTCAGATGGGCGCCGCGTCGCGGAACCCCCGCACTTGCAGACCGTAGCGTCAGAAGTTCGCCGATGTTAACTAGCAGGACGGCTGCAGGTTTAGGCAAGGATTTTCCGCTCCGTCAACATCCACCACGGTAGGTTTTCATCGCTTTTCCATCGGGATCCGCACACCCTTCTTCTCCGCGAACGCCTTTGCCTCACCATACCCAGCATCCACGTGGCGAATCACGCCCATACCCGGATCTGTGGTCAACACGCGCTCGATGCGCTTCGCCATCATGTCGGAGCCGTCAGCTACTAGGACCTGTCCGGCGTGCAGGGAGTAGCCAATGCCCACGCCGCCTCCGTTGTGCACTGATACCCACGACGCGCCCGCTGCCGTATTGAGCAAGGCGTTCAGGATTGGCCAGTCGGCCACAGCGTCCGTCCCGTCTTTCATGCTCTCGGTTTCGCGGAATGGGGACGCGACCGAACCGCAATCCAGATGATCGCGCCCGATGACGACGGGCGCCTTGATCTTCCCTTTCTTCACCAGGTCGTTCATCGCCAGGCCGAACTGGGCCCGCTCGCCATATCCCAGCCAGCAGATCCGTGCCGGCAGTCCCTGGAACTTGATCCGTTTGCGAGCAAGTTCAATCCAGCGGCGCAGAACGCGGTTCTGCGGAAATAACTCGAGCACCAAGTCATCGGTAATCGCAATGTCGGACGCTTCGCCCGACAGCGCCACCCAGCGAAATGGTCCGCGCCCCTCGCAGAACAGCGGACGAATATAGGCCGGAACAAATCCGGGAAAGTCGTACGCGTCTTTCACCCCGCGCTGAAATGCGTAGGTGCGGATGTTGTTGCCGTAATCAAATGTCACCGATCCCATTTTCTGCAACCGCAACATGCCCTCGACGTGCCGCGCCATCGCATCGAGCGACTTTTCTTCGTACGCTTTGGGATCGCTCTTGCGCAGCTCGAGCGCATGCTGGAACGTCATGCCGTTGGGAACATAGCCGTTCAGCGGATCATGCGCCGAAGTCTGGTCGGTGAGAATGTCGGGTACAACGCCACGCTCGGCAAGTTCCGGAATGACGTCGGCGCAATTCCCTACCAGCCCGACCGACACGTTTTCTTTCTTGCGCACCGCGTTCTTCAGGATGCGCAGCGCCTCATCGAGCGTGTTGACCATGAAGTCGCAATAGCCGGTTTTGATGCGCTTCTTGATGCGCTCCGGATCGACATCAATCCCAAGAAATGCTGCGCCCGTCATGGTCGCCGCGAGCGGCTGCGCGCCACCCATGCCACCCATGCCACCGGAGACGATCAGCTTGCCGGCGAGATCGCCGCCAAAATGTTCTTCGCCGGCCGCGGAAAAGGTCTCGAACGTCCCTTCCACAATTCCCTGCGACCCGATATAGATCCATGACCCGGCCGTCATCTGCCCGTACATCATCAAACCGGCGCGCTCGAGCTCGTTAAACTTCTCCCAGTTCGACCAGTGCCCCACCAGATTGGAATTGGCGATCAGCACGCGCGGCGCGTGATCGTGCGTCTTGAAAACGCCCACCGGCTTGCCGGACTGCACCAGCAACGTCTCGTCGTTATCGAGCGTCTTCAGAGTCTCGACGATAGCGCGGTACGCCTCCCAACTGCGCGCCGCACGCCCAGTACCGCCATAAACGACGAGGTCCTGCGGCCGCTCGGCCACTTCCTCGTCCAGATTGTTCATGAGCATGCGCATGGCGGCTTCCTGTTGCCAGCCCTTGCAGGAAATCGAAGTCCCGCGCGGCGCGCGAATCGGCGTGTAAGTCTTGGGAGAAATCTCGGTTTCTACCGGCATTCGTCAATGGTATTGCTTCCGGAAGACGGGCGCAATTCGTGGTCGGATGCTTATTAGAGGTCGATGGAGGGACGGGCATGGACACCCGCTGCCCCACCGTCAAACAATCTGGGAGGATCCTGCATCTTCGGCTCCGGATCGATCCCCCAGTCTCGACGGCCGGTAAATGAGCCAACCGGGATCGATTTCAAATATCCCGACTTCAGCAAGTCCTCCAGAGTGCTGGGAGTTTTTTGGTGATCCAGCGTGTATTGATCGACAATCT
>DASRDJ010000179.1:0-3062 GCA_035652655.1 Terriglobales bacterium | reverse complement strand
AGATCGTCCGACGCAAGTCTGGAATTGTCGGCCGCCTCGCGTGCTGATCGTGCCGCGGCAGGAAGATCTGCTGCTTTGATCGCGGCGCGAGTCTCTTCAGAAAACTTAATCAACTCGCCATCGGTACCGATCAGATGATCCAACTCGGATCTGATCTGGTCGATCTGCTCACTAGTTGTCGTAAAGAATTTTCGCGAGTCGCCGCTCAGCGCTGGTAAGTGGCTTTCCTGCACGATGCGCTCGACGTTGGTGAAGAATCGGTCGCTCCGGTCGAGGCTAGCGGGAATCCTGGTGACGATCTCCTTCAGGTTTTGAAGTGTCATTTCGGCACGATCCAAAAGCACGGGCAGCTGATCCTGTACGGTCGCAGATACCGAGGGCACCGACGGCACATAGGGCCGATTTGGGGTAAACCCGAGTGCAATCGGCGGCGGGGGATTCTGCGGCACATCGAGCAATAAGTAGGCTTCGCCTGTCACTGGATTACCAACGAGCCGGGCCCGAAGGCGGGGGAATACTCCTCCAAAATCCGCGATCTGCCGGATCCGGCTGGCGTGCATACCAATGGTGTTCAAGCGGTCGACGAGCACTTCGAAGTCAATTTCGATGAAGTTCCCACGCGGGTCGACACGCAGGTCTGTGACCCGGCCCACTGGCACACCTCTGTACCGAACGGGGCTTGAGATGTCAAGGCCACTGACATTCTCAGTGGTGTAGGTAACCATTGCGATAACTTCTTGGCTCCTCCATCGCTGAATAAAGAGCGCCGCTGTTGCGAGGACGACGACCAGTATTACTACGATGAAGACGCCAAGTCGCGCGTAGCTCTTCTCAAGGGCCATTGCGTTACCTTCCCGATTTCCCGGACTCTGAGGGCGAGGATCGCGTGAAGAAATTGTGAACGAACGTTATCTCAGATGCGTCACGCAGCCTGCGTGGGTCGCCGTGTGCCACAATGCCTCTTGTGGTTTTGTCTAGAACGATGCAGTCGTCAGCCACGAGAAAAATGCTCGGTAGCTCGTGAGTCACGATGACAATCGTGATGCCCAGGTCACGACTGAGCGTGAGGATGAGCTGGTCGAGCTCAACTGCAGAGATCGGGTCGAGCCCCGCTGACGGCTCGTCGAAGAACAGGAGATTGGGCTCAATCATTAGGGCGCGGGCAATGCCGGCGCGTTTTTTCATGCCGCCAGATATTTCGCCCGGCAGATGTCCGGCAAACGGGCCAAGCCCGACGAGGTCGAGTTTTGCCTGAACAAGCTCCCGCGCGATTGCGCCACGTATCGGCGTCCAGGTGCTCAAGGGAAGGGCGAGGTTCTCAGCGAGAGTCATAGAGCTGAAGAGCGCGCCCGATTGAAAGAGTACGCCGAAGGGCGGAATGCCCTCGTAGCGGTGCGGCTCCCCGACGCCATCGATGTCGATTCGCCCGGCCAATGGCTGTTCAAGGCCAATCAAGTATCGCAGCAATGAGCTCTTGCCACACCCGGATCCGCCGAGGATCGCGAATATCATTCCGCGCTCGACTTGGAAAGAGACATGCTCCGCGAGCACTTGGGGTCCCCAACCGATGCTCAAATCGTCGACGGTGATGTGCGGCCTTGGTAGCGGCATGTTCAGACGCCCATGAGCGCGAAAAAGAACGTGAACATGGCGCTCATCACAATGACGCTGAAGATGGCCAGCACGACGGCGGTGGTCGTCCGAACGCCGACAGCGGCGGCGCCGCCCCGCGCGAGCAGCCCCTGCCCGCATGCGAGCAATCCGATTGCGAGCCCCAGAAATGGACTCTTGACGAGGCCCGTCAGTAAGTGAGCGGCGGTGATCGCGTTGATGGTCGCCTGGACGTAGGCGTGCATCGTCATATGGGTGATGACCGCCGTGGCCCCCAGGCCGCCGACCAGCGCCAAAATGTCACCCACCCAGGTCAAAAGTGGCAACGTGAGAGCGAGAGCGAGACAGCGCGGCACGACCAGCCACCTGACGGGGTCGAGCCCTATGGAGCGCAAAGCATCAATTTCCTCCGACACCTTCATCGTAGCGATTTCCGAAGCGAGACCAGCGCCCGATCGCCCGGCCACTACGATCGCAGTGACCAGCGGTCCGAGCTCTCGGAAGTGCGCGACGACCACCAACTCGGGGACGTAGGCGACCGCACCGAAGCGCCCGAGCTGTGAGACGCCGAGGAGCCCGATGATAATTCCGACTAACAGGTTGGCGGCGCTTGTGACCGGCAGAGCGTCGGCGCCGATCTCTTGCATCAGTCTGGGCAACGAACGCCAATCGACCGAGCCTGGGGACGCAGCTGTCTTCGGAAGCGCGACGGCACAGCGACCACTAAAATCAAATGCCTCGTTTGCCTTGTCCGGAAGTCGAGCTACAAGCTCACCGATCCGAGCCAGCGGACTCATGGGATGCGGCTGAGGTGCTGGACGGTCCGCCCGACGCTCTCGATAGAGTGCGATCAGGCGCGCCGCTTCAGGGTTATGGCCCTCGACGACACTCGCCTGGTGCCCTCCGGCGTCCAACTGATCGAGAAACCGTGCTAGCAAGACTGCCCCGGCGCCGTCGATTCGATCCAGCTGCGCTAGGTCAATATCCACCGAGACACAACCGCTCAGACGGGCAACGGTTCCCTCCACTGCCCGCGCCACCGCCGTCGTATGGGCCAAGTCGAACGGGCCAGCCGGCAAGAGATTTGCGTGGTCTCCTTCTCGGTCGACTCGGACGGCGACGCCCATTGCGCTGGACCTCCCGAGTTCAGTTGGATCCATCAAGCTTACGGCCTTGTGTTTGTGGAGCGCCTTCATCGCGAATATCCCACCTCCCGGAATCGGGGATCGCGTCCCGATCTTGAGGCGCTGAAGTCAGCTCTAGTTACCTTGTCCCGAGGTCCCGAGCCCGCTAGGTGACGCACATCTACTTTTTATTCAGGTCGTCGTCCTTGTAGTACTTCGTACCCTGCAGGGTCAACTGAAGTGCGAGGCCATTCTTGGTGATCTGGTAGACCCATACGCCCGGAGCAACTTCAGCCGCTCCGGAGTAAGCTCCGCCCTTCTCGCCCG
>DASRDJ010000178.1:0-8994 GCA_035652655.1 Terriglobales bacterium | reverse complement strand
GCGATCCGCGCATCCCGATCAACTATCTGACTGGGCCTACGCAGTTCACGCTGAATCTGCGCCTCGCCAAGACCTTCGGCTTCGGGAAAGAGACCGCGGCTGGCGGTGCGGGACCAGGGGGCGGCGGCCACGGCGGAGGCGGCCCGCGCGGCGGCGGCGGATTCGGAGGTGGCCCGCGCGCGGGCATGGGCGCGATCTTCGGGCCCGGGAATACGAATCACCGCTACAACCTGACGTTCAGCGTGAACGCGCGCAACGTGCTCAACCGCGTGAACCTGGCCGCGCCCATCGGGAACCTGAGTTCACCGAACTTCGGTCAGTCAGTAGCTCTTGCTGGCGGCCCGTTCTCCAGCGCAGCAGCCAACAGGAAGATCGAACTGCAAGCGAGCTTTAGTTTCTAGGACTGTGCGGCAGAGGGTCGCGGACCGAGGACTCGAGCGCCCACGGCCGCGAAATTGTATCTAAGGAAAGTGCTGTTAGGCGACTAGTGGCGCGACAGGCGCGCAGTTACTTTCTGAATTGCCCCATGTTGCTTTGGCCGACCCCTGGGTTCATGCCTGGGCCATTCTGCCCGAAGGGCTGCTGATTCGTACCGTTCAAGCCGTTGATTCCATTCAGGCCATTCATGCCGTTCCCCAATCCCTGCATCTGCATTTGATTCGCGAGCCCCTGCGTCGGGTCGTATGGCCCTTTCGGAAGGCCTCCGCGATCGCCGGCCGGGTTATAAGCGAACAGCCAGTCGTTGTAATGGTCTTTCTTGTTGAAGACACGGATGCTTTGATCGGTGCAGACGCTCGCCACACCTGCGATGCCGCCTCCGCCCATCGTCTGGCTGCCCGCAGGCTGGCCTGAGATGGTGGTAAAGGGCATAGTGCTGCCTGAATTCGACGAGGCATTCTGCTGTGCCTGCGCGCCTGTTGCTGTCCCATCTCCCGAGGAGTCCGAGGGAGGCGCATTGCTGTCGGTCGTGGCTGCAGGGGGCGGGGGCGCGTTCATGCCGGTGACCGGCTGACCCAGCGTCTGCCCTCCTGCGATGCCGCCGCCACCGATCGCGTTGCCGAACGCCATCATCACGTCCACCTGATGCAGGACCTTGAAGTCCTTGCCGGTGATTGGGTCTTTGTAGCGCTTGCGCAAGAAGCGCATGTGATTGGAGTCTTCCAGCATCTCGACCGTTGCCGGATAGCTTCCGAACTTGCGGTAGTACTTGCGGATCGCGCGCTCGTACTCCACGCCCCGATGGACCAGTTCCTCTTCCTGATCGCGCTTCATCTGCTGGTGATAGTAGGTGAGCAGACCCATATTTACGACGGCAGCCATCGTAATTACAGACACCACGAACAGGATGTAGAGAAGGACGTATCCGCTCTCGCGATTCCGGTTTTTCATCCGTACCATCGGCTTCCGCATAAGTCGTCCCCTTAGCCGGGTGCCTGCGTGAGCGGGATGTTCTGCTTGTTGTTGTAGAGAACGTCTTCGATTTCTACCGAAGCGGGACCGATGTGGATAACTTTGTATCGACGGTCCACAATGTCGCCTTCCACCGCGATGAAGACGTCTTCTCCTTGCGACAGGAAAACCTTCTTCGGCTCACCGGGCTTGTTGGCGAAGCCGAAGAACTTCAAGTTGATGGGAGGAGGAGGCGGTGGCGGCGGAGGTGCGGGCGGCCCAATCGGACCGGTGCTTTCAATCACGGCCGGCGCGACCGGAGCAGGGATATCCACTTGCGCGACGAAAATATTGCGGCCACTGCCCGCGTACTTGGTTTGTTCAGTCTGCGCCAACAGGCGCAAATCCAACGTGGGATCCAGGCGTTCCTGCGCAGCAGGGCGCTCCTTGCCATTACGACCGATGGTCTTTTTGGCTTTGCCGGCGACGGTAGTAGCCGGCTGTGCCGCGGTCACGGGTGCCGAGGGTCCACTGACAAACTCGTACGCGAGGATCAGCAGAGCGATCGCGCCCAGAGCGCTTGCCCAGACGACCTTCGACTTGTTTTCGGACCCGATGTTCACGTTAGCTTCCCACCTTCTGGAAAGTCTCGAGTTTCATCTGCAACTGGATCGGACCATTCTGCTGAGCGAGCGCAATGCTGTTGATGATGAAGAACACCTTGGAGCGCTCCAGGCCGTTCAGAAACTTTGCCAGCGGCTGGTAGTCGCCCTGAATCGAGGCTTCCACTTCCACCCGGCGCAGCCCCACGGGCTCGGGATCGTCCCACTTGTATTTCGCCGTCTGGATTTTTACGTTCGTCTCTTTGGCCAGATTCTCAAGAGCCTCGGCCACTTCGGAATCATGAGCGGCGAAGCGATCTCGGTAGAAGTCGTCAATCTGCTGCGTCGCAATCGGAATCTTTTTGTCGAGACCGTGGAGAGGCTCCACCTGCCGGTTCTTCGCCGTAAGTTGCGCGCGCAACTGATTCAGGTCTTGCTGGCGCTGGGCGGCCGATCCCACGAGGGGCGAGACCAGAAGGCCGCCGGCCAGCGCACTGACACCGGCCAGCACGCCGATCGTGATTTTGAGTTTCCGCCGGGTTTCCCGAAGATCGGGCATTAGCGCGTCTTCTCCTGATCTATAGTCGGGACATACAGCGCCAGAATGCCAACTTGAACCGAGTCAGAACCGGGCTGCATCATCGTCGTTTGCCCTTCGATGTGCGTATCGCGGAAGTGTCTGGAACCCTCCATCCGGTGAACCAGTTCGATGGCACGTTGGGAGGAATCGCCGGCCACGACCATCTTGATTGCGAGCTGATTGTCCTCATTGAGTTCGGGAGCAATCGAAACCAGGTGAGTCTTGGGCGGCATCAGCCGTTCCAGCGTCTCGATCGCTTGAGTCCAGGAAAACGCCTTGCGGGCGATGAGTTCGTTCAGGTACTGCGACTTCTCGCGCATGGTGCGGTTTTCGGGACGGTTCAGCATGGCCTGGGCCGCCGCCTGTTCCTGATCGCGCTCGGCGATTTGTGCGCGCAGGTCGCTGATCTTCTTGCGATCGAGACGCGCGTCGTACCAGCCATGGATGGCCGCGATCAGCAAGGCCAGCGTCAGGAGACCGAGAAGCGCGACGCCAGTGCCCCAGCGCACCCAGAACTGCCTCGAATCTTCATAGGCATGGGTTGCGAGATTGATGTCAAGACGCATGGATCAGGAAATCAACGCCCCCACCACGCCCGCCATTCTCCAGCGGGGAATTGACGAGCCATTTGAAGCGAGTTGCGAGTTGGCGACCAATTCGCGCACGTCCGCACCAGTCTGTGCGCGCAACGCCGGGGCCGCACCGCCCGACTCGGGCAGGCCCGCAACGTAAATCCGCTCAATATTCGTATGGTACGTATCCTGAAAAAATACGACGGAGGGATAAACTTCTTCCGCCAGCTGCTCTCCCGTGATAGCGATTCCGCGCGTATTTTCCAGCGTGCGGAAGAGCAGGAGTTGCCCCTTGTCGAGAATTGCCAGGCTGGTCGTACGCGCGTCGACTTTCAGCACCAGCGTGGGCGCATCGGCGTCGGCCGCTCCCAGTGCGGCCAGCATGGAGGGCAGAATCACGCCGGCGGTATATCCGGCATCGCGAAATGCGGCCTCGTAGTCTTCGATCACGCTCGCCAGTGCCACGGCAGCCACCAGTCGCAAGCCACCGAGCGACTGCTGCACGTGATAGGAGACCTTCGCCTTGTCGACATCGAAGGGAAGTGACTTCTTCAAGCGGAAGCGTACGACGCCTTCAGCTTCCACCGGACTGGATGGCAGAGTATCGAAGTCGAGCAATACCACGCGCACGGCCGCGTCCGGCAAAACTCCGACCACGTCGCGCAGTCGCCCGGCCACGCCGCCCACCGCATCATTGATGGCCTTGCGCACGACTTCCGGCTGCTGAATGTTGTTCTCGGTGAGGTCGGGAACGACGCTGCCCGATGGCAGTTCGCGGACCGCAACCGAGTCGACCACGCCGCCGGTATCGGCGAGTTTTCCGGCCAGCACGCGGTCGGCGGAAATCTCGCAGGCAATTCGTGGCCGCGCACTCGTTTTAGAAATTGCACTCATTCGATATCAACTTTTGAGCAAGCCTCGGGCATAACGCGCCCGTAGCCCATCCCACATTATAGGAGAATAGTCGCCTACCGCATCGCCTCGATGAAGGTGACCTTGTTGATCTCCTTCAGGGTGGTCAGACCAAGCCGGATCTTATCGAGCGCCGACTCGCGCAGGAAGCGCATGCCTTCCTCGCGGGCCGCCCGCCGGATCTCCGATGTCGGTTTCTTGGCAAGAATCATTTCGCGAATGCGGTCGCTCAAATCCAGCAATTCGTGAATCGCGGTTCGTCCGCGGAAGCCGGTGCCTGAGCACTCAATGCATCCCTGGCCCTCGTACAACGAAACTTGCGACCATTGCGCCGGGTCGAGGCCGCTGGCTTCCAGCACCTCGGGCGGGTAATGCACGACCGTGCGACACGATTCGCAGATCAGTCGCACCAGCCGTTGCGCCAGAATGCAGTTCAATGCGGACACAAAGTTGTAGGGCTCGACGCCCATGTTGAGGAAGCGGCCAATGACATCGACCACGTTATTGGCGTGGACGGTGGTGAACACCAGGTGGCCGGTAAGGGCGGAGTTGATGGCGATCTGTGCCGTTTCCATGTCGCGGATTTCGCCGACCATGATCTTGTCGGGATCGTGACGCAGAATGGAACGCAGTCCGCGGGCGAAGGTCAGGCCCTTTTTCTCGTTGACCGGAATCTGCGTGATGCCGCGCAACTGGTATTCAACCGGGTCTTCGATGGTAATGATCTTGTCTTCGTCGGTCTTGATCTCATTGACGGCAGCGTAGAGCGTGGTCGTTTTGCCGGAGCCCGTCGGCCCGGTGACCAGCACCATGCCGTAGGGCTCTTTGATGTAGCGGCGAAACTTGCGCAGGTCTTCGGGATCGAAGCCGACCACATCGAGCGTGAGCGTGCGGAACTTCTCGCTCATCGACTCTTTATCGAGCACGCGGAGCACAGCGTCCTCGCCGTGGATTGAAGGCATGATCGAAACGCGGAAGTCGATGGCGCGCCCGTTGAAGCGCACCCGGAAACGGCCGTCCTGGGGAACGCGGCGCTCGGAAATATCGAGCTCGCTCATGACCTTGATACGGGAAATGATAGTCGAGTGGTGCTCTTTGCCGATAGGCGGCATGGCCTGCGAGAGCACGCCGTCAATTCGGAATTTAATCGCCACCGAGTCGTCGCGGGTCTCGATGTGAATATCACTGGCACGCCGTTGCAGGGCAGTGAAGATCGTGGTATCGACCAGGCGGATGATCGGGCTGTGGTCGCCGCCTTGCTGCGTAAGCCGGTCGATCGAAATTGTTTCTTCGCCAGTCTGTTCGTCCTCGCGGATGACATCCAGCGCAAACCCTTCGCTGGCTTCTTCCAGCACGCGCTGGGATTGCTCGGTCTTCTTGAGGATGTCCGAGATCTGCTTCAGCGTGGAAACTTTGGTAACGATCCGCTTCCCGAGCAGCAGGCTGATCTCGTCGATCATCATCAGCTGGCTGGGATCCGCGATGGCAATTGCCAGCCTCCCATCACGTGTCTCTTCCAGGGGGATGAAGTTATACCGGAACATCAGATCGACCGGCACCTTCTTGAAGAGTTCGTGCTGCAACTGGAAATCGTTGAGATCCACAAACTCGCAGCGATACCGGCGCGCGATATCCTGTGCGCGATCCGAGTCCGTGGCTGGCTTCTCGGGGACCATGCTGGCTACCTTACCCCCGTTTGCGCCGTTGATGATTGGTTTCTTGTCCGCCATTGCAAAAATGCCCATCTACCTTCTGGCGCCTGCCGGTTCCCCCCGTACAGCCGCCGGCCAGTTCTACTGCACGCCTGCTCCCAAAGTGAAAATCGGAAGGTAGAGCGAAATCAGCACTCCACCCACGAAGATCGCCATGAAGATCAGCAGGATTGGTTCAATCAATGCCATGGCCGCGCCCAGCGCGGTCTGCACATCTTCTTCGTAAAATTCCGCCACCGAATTCAACATCGCCGGCAATGCGCCGGTCGATTCGCCGACTTCCATCATTTCGACCGCAAGATCGGGAAAGATCCGTTGTTCTTCCAGACTCTTGGCGAGTCCCTGGCCTTCGCGCACGCGGCTCGCCGCTGCGGAAACGCCATTCAAAACTTTCCGGCTGGTCATCGATGCACCCGCCGTCTCCATCGCCGGTACCAGCGGTATACCGCCCTGCAGCAGGGTCGAGAGCATGCGCGACAAGCTCGCAACCTGGTACTTGAGTCGAATGTCGCCCAGCAGAGGGAACGCCATCAAGGCGCCGTCGATGATCTCCGCGCCCTTGTCAGTGTTCTTCCAGCGCCACAACAGGAAAATAAACAGTGCGAGGCCAGCCACGAAAAACACCACGTACTTCTGCGCCGCGACGCCGATCGAGAGCATGATCACCGTGATCGTCGGCAGCTTCGCTCCCAGGTTGTCGAAGAGCTTGGCAAACTGCGGCACTACATACGTAACGAGGAACACCATCATGATCAGCACGACCGAAATCAGCAATGTCGGGTAGACCAGCGACACCAGCAGCTTCTTGCGGAAACTCATCGCGATGCGCTGAAACGCGATGTAGCGGCCGAGCACTTCTTCCATGTTGCCCGACTTCTCGCCCGCCATCAGCGTGGTCGTGTACATCTTGGGAAACATGTTTTGCGCGGCAAACGCGTCCGAGAGTAACTCGCCGCCCTTGACCCGCTCGCGCACATTTTCAAGAACCGCCTTCAGCGATGCGTCTTTCTGACGCTTAATCAGCAACTCGAGGCCGGTCAGGATCGGTAAGCCGGCCTTGATCAGAGTTAAGAATTGCTGATTAAAAATCAGGAAGGTGCCCTGGCCCACTCGCCCGCGGCCGATGCCGCGTCCCGGACTGAACATGCCGCGCGGCTTCACGGAGTAGACGAGGTAGCCCTGCTGCGCAACGCGCTCGCGGACTTCGCTCTCCGAAAAGCCATGCTCGAGCTGTTCGGTCACATGGCCGCGCTCATCCGCCAGTTTTACGAGGAATTCCGCCATTTCGGTAACCGTTACTGACCCGGGGTATTGCCCAAGTCTAACATTGGTACGCTATCTCATTTGTACGCCGGTCCTACTCCAAAGTCCTACCCCGGGATGCTCGAAAGTACCCGGTTTTTCAGCCACTTTTGCAGGCCTTTGGGAGGCAGACTTGCCTTCTTGCGCTACCCCGAAACCGTTCTCAGGGGCCGATCTCACCTTCAATCGTTTCGACACCGGGGGGAGGGGCAAAGTGGAAGATATTGTCGGCAATCGCGACGTTTTCCCTCGGCTGGCTGAAACGATACTCGGTTGTCGATCCGTCGACATCGTCAATCTGAATGCGACGGATTCGGTTGTCGGTCGTAACTTCTAGCAAAATTTGAGTGATACGGTCAGCCATCCCACGGGGAACGCCGCGCAGAACATAGTTTCCCTGATCCACCGGCGCGATGTCCGGAGCAAACCCTAAGCCCTGCAATTCCTTCTCCAAGCGGGTCTTCCCCAACAGGAACCCCAGCGGCGACCGTAAGTCGTCCAATTTCTTCACTGGCGTCTTTCGAACCTGCTTGTCGCCGGGCACATAAAACCAGGCGTCCTTGCCGTCGCTGAGAAACAGCTTGTCCCTTGGAGAACGGTATTCCCACCGCATCTTGCCGGGTTTTTTCAGCCAAAGGGTGCCGGATTCCGAACGGTCCATCCCGGCACCTTTATAGGTCTCGGTGAACTCGGCCTGGAGACTGCGCAGGTGGTTGTAGTGTTCGTCGACGGCCTGAGCGAGCGCATGCAAGTCCGGGGAGACGGCCGAGGCGCGGCCCAAACCCAATGCGAGGAACAGAAAGTGCGATATGAGTTTCGCTTTCACGATTGAGTTGTCGCGGGGGCTACTCTCCGGCAAAGGTCAAGATGCAGCGGGCGGGGATGATCTTCCCAGGGCTCGTACGGCCTGCTGTGGAAACTCTATTGTAAGCCATCGTCATTTCCCGAGGGAACCAGCAAGATTTCAGGCGGATTAAAACCCTTCCGGCATTTCTAATATGTCAGATTGCAGGCAGGATTCCCGGTTGATGCCCGGGCGGATCAACTAACCAGCGAGGAATAGATTTGCGAAGGCGGCTCGGCCTCGAACACGTTAGCATTCCGTGCGGCGAGCGGTACGCTGGCTTTGAGGGTGGTGCCGGTTGGTCCCGACTCGACCTCGAAGGTTCCGCCCAACTCCTTGGCGCGCTCGCGGATGCCGGCCAAGCCCACGCCCACGTTTGTTCCCGAATGGTTGAGCCCGTCGAGCACTTCCTTTGGAATGCCCTTACCAAAATCCACCACGGTAAGCGTGGCGAGAGCGTCATCGACAGCGAGCGAAATTTCGACGACCTGGCTTTGCGAGTGACGGTGAGCGTTCGTAAGCGCTTCTTGCATGATGCGAAAGAGCGCCGTCTCGACGCTTACCGGCAAGCGGGTGAGATTCTCAGGAAGTTTCAGCGACGCCCGGATCCCGCTGCGCTTGGCGAAGCCTTCCACGTACCAACTCGCGGCGGAAGCAAATCCCGCCAGGTCCAGCGACGGCGGATGCAGTAAGTGTGACAGCGTACGCGTCTCTGCGATTGCCCGGTCCAGCAATTGCTGGACTTCGTTGAGATTGGCCGTCTGGTCGCCGTGGCCAAAAGCAAGCAGGCCGAGGTTGATCTTGATCGCAGCCAGATATTGTCCGAGGCTGTCGTGGAGTTCGCGCGCGATGCGGCGGCGTTCTTCGTCCTGCACCTTCAACAATTGCGCCGACAGTCGCCGCAAGGCCACGGTGCGGTCCTCGACGATGGTTTCGAGAGTGTCGCGGGCGCTGCGCAAGGCATCCTCGGCGGCGGTCCGCTCGCGCAGATGATCGCGAACCTCGTATTGGCGCCGGCGCGCCGCCATTGCAGTACGAACTGCGCTGATCATGGTTGCCGCGCGCAATGGCCGTTCCAACA
>DASRDJ010000177.1:0-16815 GCA_035652655.1 Terriglobales bacterium | reverse complement strand
GGATTGTGAGTGTAATGGCCTGTTTTCGTCAGTTGACTAACGGAAGTGACCACAATGGCATCGAATCTCTCGCCCTCATTGCGCTGGAGCAACGACGTTTCATCTTCCAAGTCGTTAGGCTGGTAATCTGGCTCAGCCCGTTCCCCCCACCTGCTGAGGGGGTACGTGCCGTGTAGAACGGCACGCTGCTAATCCAGGTGATCGGGCTGAGCCCAATATTTCAGATCGGTGCAAATCGACAAATAGCACACACTCCCGGATAACAAATTAACAACCAGAGTTAGTGATTCCCGAAAAAAAATAGGGGAAATCCCTGACCGAGAGATTCGTCTTGATCGTGATACCGTTCATTAGCTAATTGGGCCCAAAAAATAATGGTCGATCCAATTTTTCCGAAAGCCAATATTCTGGTCGTCGATGATTTCGAGCCCTGGCGATCCCAAATACGCGAAATTTTGCAAGCGCGTCCAGAATGGACAATCGTGTCCGAGGCATGCGATGGTCCAGAAGCCGTCCAGAAAGCAACTGCATTGCAGCCAGACATCATTCTTCTTGATTTTGGGCTGCCTACCCTTAACGGAATCGAAGCTGCCAAGCTCATTCAGCAGAGATGTCCCGAATCCAGAATCATCTTTCTGACTGCGAACGAGGATAAGGAGATTATGAGCGAGGCCCTTCGCATACCACGGGCCAGATACCTACTGAAGATCAATGCTGCCACTGATCTTTTGGACGTGATCTCGGCTGCGCTACATGATTGTTAAGCGGCAGTTTGGCATGAGTCACCCTGAGCGTCAGGGTTGGTGAGCTTTTTCAGTTCAGGCTCATGGATAGTAAACTGCGCGGCACCACAATCCAGGCATACCGAAAGTGGCGGGAAGACCCAAACCGTCGGAATGGTCAACCCTTTCCTACCGGGAAAATGGATATTGATTTCCGCTGTAAACCCCCTCTGATTCGCTGACTGGCACAATAGGCACACCCTGGCTGGACCTTCTGAGATCAGACTTCGGAGGCAGAAAACTTAGTGCTGTTCGCGATGCATGTCAAGCTTGTTTTGCTGGACGCGTCGCTGGCGCAGCCCTCTTAGTTGGCGAAAAATCCCGATTCACCTTCACCAAAAACCCCATTCGTGGTGACCCGGGCGGGGGTTTTTGCTGTAATCGCCTAGTTACATCAACTATGCCCACGTAATGTTTAACTAGGTTTCGTCTGTCACAACTGGTAGTTGTAAAGACCCGCACCAAGGGAGCAATCTCATTCCAGCAGTAGAACTCCCACATGTCGGCCATACGTGTACTCGTAGTAGAGGATTTCGCGCCCTTTCTGCAGGTTGTCCGCTCGACACTGGCGGAGAGGCCGGATGTGCAGGTCATCAGCGAAGTAGCCGACGGCTTGGAAGGGGTTCAGAAAGCGGAATTACTGAAGCCGGATTTGGTGCTCCTGGACATCGGACTCCCCACACTGAATGGAATCGAGGCCGCTCGCCAGATGCGCAAACTTGTCCCGGCTTCCAAAATAATCTTCGTAAGCCAAGAGTCTTCTTGCGAGGTAGTGCAAGAAGCGCTCAAATTGGGAGCTTGGGGCTACGTCGTGAAAACAAGGGCCGCAATCGACCTTCTAGCTGCGGTGGACGCGTTTCTTGAGGGCAGACAGTTTGTCAGCGTGGGATTGTCGATTCAGAACTTGAACTGACGCAAGCCCCCGACCGTCGGTAGCTACGCTGCCAACGAGCGGACTACTTTCTTGTCCAAAACCACCGCGCCCACCACCGCTTTGCCCAACGCGAGTACGCTCAACTCCCTTTCAAGGACAGTGAACTCTGTGAAGCCACACTCCAAACAGACCAGAAGCTTTGGAAACGACCACACAATGGGTTCATCAAGACCCTTGAGTCCGGGAAAGTGGATCGCAACTTCGCCGCTGAATGCCCTCTGACTAGCGGAAGTGCATCGTTTGCAGGCCATGATCGCCTCCTGTTTTTTCTAGACTGCCGTATTTAGGAAGACGTCGGTAAGGCTATTGCATTCAGTCCTAACTGCATGCCTGTCAGAAGTACTAGTCAGGACAGTCGAAAACAAGTAGGAAACTCCGCGCTGAGACATGTCGACGGGTGAAAATCGCGATTTCACTCACTGACCCTCCAGCACAAAGGTTGAGTATGCACACTTGATTTTCGTTAGGGAAGAGAACGACTGCTATTTGTTGCCGGTCTTTTCCGCTTCCTTGTCTTCGTATTGAACTTTCTTTCCGCTCCGGACTTCCAGTACCTTTAGCACGCTTCGAATCGATTCCTTTCCAACTTCAAAAATAGCAGCTTGTGTTTTTCCAGCATCGTCGCTGTATTCCACAGTAAGGAAGTGGTGTCGCTTCTTGGCGAGCAAGATCGGCAGAACACCGTACAAACCGAGAACCGCATATCCCCAGTGACGGCCCACATGCTGCCCGTAATCAAGCGCAGTTATTCTGTCGTACGGAGTCTCCCAAACGTCGAATTTAATGATCTTCTCGTTGGCGGCGTCTAGAATTCCCTTTGTGCCCTGCTTGAGATTTGCAGTACCGCCAACGTAGACAGCCTGATCCGCGTTGACGCCCATCGCGGACTCAGCCACAAGTAACACCACGATCAGCAGGCAAGAGAGGCTGCGCTTCAATCGACGCTCCTTAGGTTTCATTGATTTAGGGGGAAAGCGAAGTGCTGTCGCCTTCGTTTTCCCTACGCCACGCGATTGTCTTACCAAGCTCGCAGGTCGTCAATTGATGGAACCCCATTGCATTCAAAATCCCACAGGACCGTCGACTAAGTGAGAACGATGCGCCTCACCGAGGCGAGCACCAAGGCAGCCAGGGAGGCTACACTACTTAAATTGGAGGGGCCGTTGATGAGGATGGCGTACTGTTCCAAGTGCACGATTGGCGAAGATGCAGGCCCTTCGCACCCGATCACAAGTCGTCAGCGTATGGCGCGAGCAGTCGCCGGTGTCGGTTGGCTTGCGCTAGCCTGGGTCTTTCTTCGCATCCAGGCTCCTGGTATTGCGTGGCCTCTGGCTATCGTCGCGGCATGGTTTGGACTGTCGCATGTCGTGGCTGGCGTTTTTGGCTATCCCGATTGCCCTGAACTCGGTGCGATCGCGAGCGTGCTAAGACGGCGCTACATCCCGACGCGATGCGGTCCATGGGCGCGGGTGGATCATTGGCTGGAGCCAAGAAGCTAGCAGACTGGGCGGCCTGATCCGGTCTGAACCGCTTGTAACCGTAACGACCGCATTGGGGCTCAGTCCCGCATTGATTGGCAAAACGTCCCCATTCCCACCACTTGAGGCCAAAATGCCCGACTTCTCTTTCCACAGCATCGACCACGTGCAGCTCGCCATGCCACCGGGTGAAGAAGCGACGGCGCGCCACTTCTACGCCGACCTCCTCGGTATGCGGGAAATTCCCAAGCCCGCGCCGCTGGCCTCGCGCGGTGGATGCTGGTTTGCCAGCGAAAGCGTGCAGCTTCACTTGGGCGTGGAGCAGGACTTCCGCCCAGCCCGAAAGGCGCACCCGGCCATTCGCGTCAGTGGATACGCAGCCCTGCTCGCGAAGCTGAAAGCAACCGGAGTCGAGGTGATCGACGCCGACGATCTCCCCGGCGTGCAGCGCTCCCACATCTTTGATCCTTTCGGCAATCGCATTGAACTGATCTCGGCGTAGGAGGGCCGGCATGGTTGTTGATGAATTATCCCCGTTGCAATTGAAACCTTCTGAAGCCACACGTCACCTGACGATAACCGTCGCGTGCAAGAGGCGGCTATGTCCTGACCTTGAAGCTGCTAATCTCCGGATTCTTCCGGTTGAGCAGCAGCCGAGCCACTCCCTGCTCGTGGGCGGTTTGGCTTGTTTGCCATCACCCCTGCTTCATCCGCACCGGGGTAGCCGCCATGAGGGGCCACTTCATAACGCGCAAAGTGCATGGAACACGAAGCCCGTCCTTGTGTGATTGAGCGCATGTGCTTCGCATAACCGATCACCTCGGCGAGGGGCGCCATCGCACGGATGAGCTGCGAATCAACTTGTTGCTTCATGCCTTCGATCTGCGCGTGACGCGAGGAGAGGTCGCTCATGATAGCGCCTGCGAAATCCTCAGGCGTGTCGACCTCGATCGACATTAAGGGCTCCAACAGCGCGGGACTCGCCTTGCGTGCCGCCTCTTTGAAGGCCATCGCACCGGCGATCATAAACGCCATTTCGTTCGAGTCCTCCACATGGTAGCTCCCGTCGTATAGAACGGCCCGCAAGTCGATCATCTCGTGGCCAGCTAAAATGCCCGCTTTCATGGCCTCTTGGATTCCGGAGTTGACCGGCTCCACGAATTCAGCGGGAACTGTGTCATCCGTTGTTTCGCTGGCGAATTGGTAGCCGCGTCCCCGTTCTGCCGGCTCTAGTCTAACCTTCACGTGGGCGTAATTGCCGCGACCGCCAACCTGCCGTATGTACTTGGCTTCTGCTTCGGCCTGCTTACGAATGGTCTCGAGGTAAATTACTTTGGGGACTCCAACCTCCATCTGGATTCCGTATTGACGCGAGAGGCGATCGCAGATTATCTCCAGGTGCAACTCGCCCATTCCCAGGATGGTGGTATCGTCGACCCTCGGTCCCATGCCAATTCTCATTGTGGGGTCTTCTCGAGTCAGATCACTGAGCGCTCGATGTAACTTCTCGCGGTCAATTTTGGCCATCGGACGGACGGCAACAGACATAACCGGCCGGCTTTTGACGTTCTGTTCACTCACTATGCGGCGTTCCTGGTTGAGGCTGTAGTGTACCTCCCAGCCCTTTGGAGCGCATTGGGATGGAGAGACCCGCGCTGGTGCCTGCCAATGATTGGCGTAACATCCCAATTTCACGCGTTAACCTCTCGCCATGAGTGATGAGTGCAATTGCCCCGATTTCGTCCTCAATCGATGACGGAAGGGGGTAGACTCTACCAGGTGGATCCACTGAAAACATCTAATGGCCGGCGCCTAAGCCAAATCCTTCTGGTCACGATCAGCGCATGTATTTGCTCCAGTCTGCCGCTTTCGGCGCAAACCGCCGACTCCCAGTCAGCGGACGGAAACAAAACCTGGACGTCTACAACCGAGTCGCAGAGCGACAACGTAAACCCCACCCGTACGACGGGAAGCCACAGCCAGAGCGGCAATCGCACGGTAGACAAGCAATCGGTTCAGCGCCGTGGCCTTGACGGAAGCTTCGAGCCTTTTCAGGATGTCGAAAAGGAATCAGTGCAGGTGAATGCTGCAACTGTGCGAACAATCACGCGCACATACGGCTGGGCAAACGGGACGCGAACGCTACTTCAGGTAATTGAAGAGGAGAAGCAAGGTCTACCGCGCGACGAGTCGAAGGTGGTGCGCGCCACTTCTAGTCCCGATGTGAACGGCAACCTTCAGCTGGTTCAACGCGAAATCGAAGAAACGAAGAAGACCGCCAACGACGCGGAAGAAACGAAAACCACTGTGCTGCGCCCCAGCGTGAACGGTGGCCTGACCCCTGCGATGCAAGTGCAAGAGCGCCGCACCCGGGGCGCGAACGACACGGTTGAATCCAAAAAGACCACGCTGTTTCCCGACGGTTCGGGAAACTGGCAAGTGAGCGAAACACGACAAGCTACCACCAGGCAAGAAGGCAAGAGCAGCAGCAGTGAAGAACGAGTCTCCCGCGTCGACTTTGACGGCAAGCTTCATGAAGTCTCGCGCAGCGTAAGCAAGGCATCCGAGGGCGTGTCGGGAGAAAAGCGCAACACGCTGGAAACTTATTCCGTTGATATCCCAGGATCGGCTCGAGACGGCAGCCTCCACCTTATTGAGCGCGCAACTACCACCCAGCGCACGAACTCAACGGGTGAGCAAATCACCGAACAGCAAGTCGAGCAGTCGAAGCCCGGCGATCCAAGCGCCGGTCTAAGAGTCACCACACTAACCACCGACACGGTGCGCCCAAAAGAATCCGGAGCGCAAGCCACGCGAACCGTCCAAATGCGCGATGTGAACGGAAGTCTTGGAGTCGTCTTCGTGGACACCACCAAGTCGGACGACGTTCACGCCGTTCAGGTGCAGATAGCGCCTTCAGAAAAGCCGAAATAGCTTAAGCGGAAGAGGGCGTGATGCCACCAGTATGTTGCTCGTCCCCTGCGCAACCTGTTTAGCGAAAATGCTGATTACAACAGCTTCGATTCAAGCTCGATAACGGACGTAATCTGGGACTCTAGCCACGCTGAAACTACAATCGGCTCGGCGGCCTAGAATGCTCTCCAATTTGAAGCTGAACAACGACAGTCTATTGCACTGGTGTCTTGGCCCCTTAGTTGGATGGGCACTCTTTTGGTTCGTTGTGGGCATTCCGATCCATTTTGCCCTCGGTGTTCGCTCGTCATCAATTGCGCTATTCCTCGCAGTCCAGTGCGCCTTGCAAATCGCTGTGATGCCGTGGCTGTTTGCAGCAGGGCAACGGCAAGCAATCCGCACGGCCAAACAGTGCGGCGGACGAAAGTAGTGATCGGATGGCTTGCCCTGGCATGTGAGGCTGCATTCCTGCAAATGTCTGGCGGGGACCTTACGCACAGAACTGCCGTACGATTTTCTTGGGCGGGCCGATCGTTGTCGGCTCGATTTCCCTTATCGCGCTTCACTGGTTTCGAAGACACGAACATTGAAACCAAGGAAAGCGATTCGTGCTGGCAAAAAGATCGCCATCACAGCGAGCGTAGTAAGGCGCATATCAGCCTCTTGTGCTTCATGGATGACTCTACTACTACCAGTCTCGATGGGTCGCCGCCATCATCATCCGATTGAGCCGGGATCAAAACATAGCGCCCCCCGTCCGCCTTTGACCACTTTTGTCTGTTGACGCCCCGCACGCAGCAATCCTACTGTCTGCCGCATGACTAACGAATATCTCACCGACTACGACGCCATCGTCAAGACCATGCAGATGTACATTGACGGAAGCAGGCAAGGCAAAAGCGGACTCATGCGTCCGGCATTCCACCCGGATGCCTCTTTCTTCGGCTATGCCGGGGAACAACCCGCCACCGGAACCAAGTTCCTGTTCGACTGGATCGACAAGAATGGTCCCGCCCCGAAGATCGAGGCCCGCATAGTCAGCGTCGACATACTCGATTCCATTGCGGTTGTTCGCCTCGAGGTTGCCGGATGGTCCGGGAATCTCGCCGGCTTGGGCGTCCGGATGTCTGACTTATTCACGCTGCTCAAGATGCCGGACGGATGGAAAATCATCCAGAAGGCGTTTCACTGGCACGCATGAGTTCCCAGCTTATGAGCGCTGCATCTGGGGGTATAGTCTCCCGCGGGGATTTTGGTATGCGCCTGCAGAACACCCCGCAGAAGACGCTTGAGTCGTGGAAGCAGATCGCCGCCTACCTGGAGCGCAGCGAACGCACGGTGCGGCGCTGGGAAGCGAGTGAGGGACTTCCCGTCCACCGCCGCGAGCACGAGAAGCAGGACACGGTCTTCGCCTACAAGCATGAGATCGAGGCGTGGAACCGTTTACGCACCAAGTGTCCGCCCGACCTCTCGATCGACGAGGTCGAGAGCCTTCCGACGGTCAAGCCCGCCACTAATGCCTATCTCGCGGAGCACGATGCCATCACGCGCACCATGCATTGCTACATTGCAGGTGCACGCGCGGGCGACGGAGAACTGATGCGCCCCGCCTTTCATCCTTCCGCAACCATCTCCGGATACTGCCAGGGTGTCGAATATAACGGGTCGGTCGAGCACGTGTTCCAGTGGATCACCGCGAACGGTCCGGCCCCGAATATCAGTCCCCGGTTCGCTCGCATCGAGATCATCGAGACCATCGCCGTCGTGCACCTCGAAGTGCAGCGCTGGTCAGCAAACTGGCCGGTGCGAATGCCCGGGCGTCCGACGTATTCACCCTGCTCAAATGCAACGGCGAGTGGAAGATTACGCACAAGCTGTTCCATTGGCACGACCAATAGCGGTCGCCCATCCGAGTATTAACACAACGGCGTTCCGTGCAAGATCACGCTCGTCCCATCCATGGGTCACGAAAACCGGTGCGCCGTGTCACAGCTTGAGAGACGGGTACTTCGTAGACTAACAACGGTGCTGTATTGTGCTCTGGACGGCTTGCAAGTCACCATTGGGTGAAAGTCGCCTAGGGCACTCTTAGTTTGCAGACTTGTTCGACTGTTCCTGCCATCCTAAGACCATCTTCCAGACGCCTGTCCGCAGGCTCAAGGTAACAACAGCGCTCTCTCCGGTTACCCTTCGTGTCCTATTCATCGCAGGGCGTTCAGGTCATCCTTCAATTTAAAAGTGCCAATGCTCGAGCGGTCAGTTTCAGAGAATCCACCAGTACAACAGGTCAGGCCCCAGAGTTCCCTTTTCTTCGGTTTCACAGTGCGCAACAATAGCCGAATTATCAAGGACATCCTAGCGTCTCGATCAAACCCTAAACCAGGAGACATCGTGATCGAACAAGAGATTAATGAGTTCTTCGGCGATGCTGAGTCGACTGGTTTCGGCACGGGTTGGTGGAGCGGGATACTAGCAGCGTTCTTCGGGTTTCTTTCCTTCGGAGCAGTTTTGTGTCTGCACTTTCCCCAGCTACTCACCTCTCCTGAACTGCGTGTGCATTACCCAATGCACCTTATGCGCGTTCTAATTCAATGCCTCATCATTGGGACGCTCATATTCGGAGTCATCTCTTCCATCCTGCGCAAGAAAAAAACTCTGGCATTCACGGGACTGTTGCTCGCAACCGCGGCCACGCTTTTGGGAGGATCCAGCGTCCCGATCAATCAGACCCTGGGCGATGGACCCGCGATCGGCTTCGACTGGTTTTTGCTGGATATGTTTCTGATGGCACTCATCTACGTGCCGCTTGAAAGACTTTGGCCCCAGTATCCGGAGCAGGGAACCTTCCGGAGCCAGTGGACATTGGATGTCGTTTACTTCATGTCCACCCATCTGCCAATTCAGATTCTGTCTTTTCTGGTTTTATTGCCTGCCACCCAGGCCACCAAGTACTTGGGGGTTCCGGCACTGCAACAGCTCATCGCGCGATTGCCGTGGCTCGTGCAATTTTTCCTGGCGGTTGTGGTAGCAGACGTCGCGGAATATTTCATTCACCTGGCATTCCACAAGGTGCCGTTCTTATGGCGCTTCCACTCGATTCACCATTCTTCGAAGGCGCTGGATTGGATCGCCGGCTCACGCTCGCACTTTGTCGACGACACCCTGGTCCGCGGATTCATCCTCGTGCCTCTTATGTTTGGATTTTCGCAGGCAATCATTTTCGCGTACCTGATTTTTGTAACCCTGCACGCGACTTGGACTCATTGCAACTTCAGCCCGAACGCGAAATGGCTCGAGAAGTATCTGGTCATGCCCAGATATCACCATTGGCACCATACCTCTCAAAAAGAGGGAATCGACAAGAACTTCGCCATCCACTTCCCGTGGATCGATAGAATTTTCGGAACTTATTATTATCCTGAGGAATGGCCGGAGCGTTATGGCTTGGACGGAGAAGAGATTGCGCCCGGCTTCTGGAGGCAAACGATTCAACCGTTCGTGAAGAAGAACGCCCTAAAAACCTAGGGCGCCAAGTGGCACGTCATGGGGGATCTTCTCGCCCCTTTCGGTTGCCTTCACCAGGCCCAGATACTTCATCACCTTGACGGTCAGAAAACCGAAGTCGTATTCCGAGTCGTCGTGGCTCAGTCGCAAGAGGCCCGGATAGTGGTGATGGTTGTTCTGCAAACATGCGCTGAAGGTCGCCGTGACGGGTAGCCACTCGCCAATATTCATGGCGTTGTCGTGATCATCGTCGTATCTTCGGTATCCGAAGTCCCGCGTGTGGGTCCAATAGTTCTGAATCATGTTGACCCACCAGGCAAAGATCCGCATACCAAACCACATCACCAGCGCAAACTTCAGACTTCCGGCGATTCTGCACAACAAATAAAAGCTAATGCATTGCGCGATGATTGCATAAAGCGGGCTGGCCACAACGCGAAAAGTGGGGGACTGCAAAACATCGTCGACCGCCAAATTTTCCTGGCATTGATACGGCAGGACACAGAGAACCACGGTTCGCCAAAAGCCGTCACTGGCAAGCTTATTAGGATCCCCGTCGTGGTCAGAGTTCTTGTGATGCAAGCGGTGCCGATTCACCCACGCGATCGGATCGACATAAATCCCAAAAGTATTGTTAACGACAGTGACCGCTTTGATGAACCATTCCTGGTAGTCGAGGGAGCGATGAGCGATTCCCAGATGAAGGATATCGGCCAGGTACAGCCCGGCCAAAAACCAACAAAAGAGAAAATACACTCCGCCAATGAACAGTCCAGCCCAAGGACCTAGTTGAGTTGGGGCGGAAAACATGCAAGCCAGCAGATAGAAAAGAATGATCAGATAGCCGTATGCGTTATATATCTTCACGATCACCCCGCGTGCGTGGATTCAAGCAGAAATCAAAACGCGTTTCAAGTAACCAGTGCACGACGTTCTGAAATGAATTTGCTCCTTGACGTGGAAAAATCTTTATAACGAATGCGGACGTGTCCAGCCCTTGCGGATATTGGCCAGTTGATTCCCAAGTGTCACCGGGTCGATCCTTCTCGGGCGGCCCGCTTCCTATAAAATTCCTCTCCATGGGTCTGATTTTGGCTTCCGCCTCACCCCGTCGCCAGGAATTGTTGCGTGCAGCTGGCATCGCTATCACCGTGCAGCCCACCAACATCCCTGAGGTTCCCCTTGATGGCGAAGCCGCCAAGGTCTTCGCCGAACGACTCGCCCGCGAGAAGGCTTGGGCCATCTTCAAGCAGCGCCCCACGGATTTTGTACTGGGCGCCGACACGGTGGTGGTTGTCGACAAGGAAATTCTCGGCAAGCCTCGCAACCCCGCTGACGCGGAACGCATGCTGCGTCTACTCGCCGGACGCAAACACGAAGTCATCACAGCTGTTTCCGTCATGGGGCCCAAGGCCAACCCGCCGGCCGGCGAGAAGAACGATGCCGCCCTCGGCGACACGCGGTCGGAAACGACGGTTGTTACCATGAGCGCGATCACCGACGAGGAGATTCGCGCCTACATCGCGACCGGCGAACCCATGGACAAGGCCGGTGCCTACGCCATTCAAGGCATGGCCTCGCGCTGGATTCCCCGCATCGAAGGCGACTACTCAAACGTAGTGGGGCTTCCCATCGCGCTGGTCTATCGCATGTTGAAAGAAGCAGGCGGGATTTAGCAGGGCTACGGAATCACAAACATCAAGAACGACGGCCGGCCAGGCATAGCCAGCACGGAGAAGAACAGCATGGTCTTAGGACTTCTTGTTGGGATCCTGTTCGCCGTCTTTTACGGCCGACTTGAAATTCTTGATGCCCTCGCCCAGTCCCTTGCCCAGATCGGCCAACTTGCTCGGGCCAAAAATCAATAGCGCGACCGCCAGAATCAACAGAATCTCTGGCAAACCCAATTTTCCAGGCATGTCTAATCTCCCTTGGGATACCCGCGGCGCACTCGCGCGGCGCCTGTCCCTTGCCTTGAAGTTTAGGCCTGTTAAGGGCGGGAGTCAAAGAACAGTCGTTAGTCGCTAGTCGTCAGTCTTCAGCGAAGACGTCGTGCCACTCCGAGTTTCCCGGCTGCTATCGACCATCTGCGAGATCATGCAGCGGCGGGCGTCCCCGCCCGCCTGGGGGCGGAACGCGAGTCCCTTCCTCATCATTTACTGAGAGCGGCTACGGGTTTTCGCTAGAGACCAGCGACTGACGACTAGCGACTGTCCTCACACACTCTCTATCAACCCCGCCAACAACGCCGCTCGCCGCGGCAGTTCCGACACCGTGATCGACTCGTGCGCCGCGTGTGCGCCGTCCCCCACGCCGCCCAGCCCGTCGAGCGTCGGAATGCCCAGGCCCGCCGTGAAGTTCCCATCCGAACCGCCGCCCACGGCCGCCTCCGTCAACTTCCATCCCAGCTCGCGCGCGATCAGCGATGCTCGGTCAAAGAGCATCGCCACGCCCGCGTTCCGCTCCATCGGGGGACGATTCACGCCTCCGCTGATTTCCAGCTTGCACCGCCGGTTCACCGGACGCAGAGCCCGCAACTTCTTGTCGATCACGAGCGCATCTTTCATTCGCGCCACGCGCACATCGATCTCCGCACGCGCCTCCGACGCCACCACATTCGTGCGCGTCCCGCCATTTACCACGCCAACGTTCACCGTGAGCCCGCGCTTCAGATCCACCAGCTTCGTAATCGCCAGGATCTGCCGCGCCAGTTCGAGAATCGCGCTCTGTCCTTTCTCGAACTCGAGTCCCGCGTGTGAAGCCACTCCGGTCACCTTCAGCGCGTACTCGCCCACACCCTTGCGTGCCGTCTTCACCGCACCCTTCGGCCCGTACGATGGCTCGGGTACCAGCACGGCCGCCGATCGCTTTGCCAGGTCTTCCGTGATGGCGCGCGACGTATCGCTCCCCACTTCCTCATCCGAAACCAGCAGCACCGTCACTGGACGCGGCAGCTGCCCATTCCACTCCTTCAGCCCGCGGATGGCATACATCATCAGCGCGATGCCCGACTTCATGTCGAACACGCCCGGTCCCCACAACCGTCCGTTACCCAGACGGCACGGCATCGTCGTCAGCGTCCCTAGCGGATACACCGTGTCGTAGTGGCCCAGCAGCAGCACAGGTTTCTGCTGCGTCTCGCCGGGGAAGTCCACCTGCAGGTGATTGCCGAAGTCCGCGACGCGATGAAACTGCGCGCGTCCCCCCAGCGCTGCAAATTCTTCTGCGGCGAAGGCGCTGCAGCGGTCGACCGCCTGCTTGTTGTCGCTCGGTGACTCGATCTCGACCAGGCGGCGAATGATGTCGATCATGTGATCGCGCTGCTGCTCGAAGTAGTGCAGCCGCATCTGCGCGATCTGATGATTGGATTTTGGAGTGGAGTGAGCGGGGTTCTTGGTCATCGAATCAGTTTCGGGGCGATCCTTCCGGTCGAAACACGACTGCCGGCCCCATCCACGCAGCTCCCCATGGCGCCGGAGCTTTCGATCGGGGCGCGGTACAGTATAATCTCCGGGCTGTACGAATCCAGCGCATGACTGATACTACGCACCCCGAAACCGAAGCGCCGAAGGCGCCTGCAACTGCCTTGGACATCAATGACATCCAGAAGATTCTGCCCCACCGCTACCCCTTCCTGCTGATCGATCGCGTCATCGACATGACGCCCCGGGAGCGCATTGTCGCCATCAAGAACGTCTCCATCAACGAGCCGTTCTTTCAGGGACACTTCCCAGGCCTGCCCATCATGCCGGGCGTGCTGATCGTGGAAGCGATCGCACAGGCAGGCGGTGCGCTGCTGTTGACCGAAGTCGCCGATCGCGGGCAGAAGCTCATGCTGTTTACCGGAATCGAGCGCGCGCGTTTCCGCCGTCCGGTCGTTCCCGGCGATCAAGTGCGCATTGAAGTAGAAGTGAAGTCGTGGCGCATGAACGCAGTCCGCATGGAAGGCAAGGCTTTCGTCGGCGAAAAACGGGTGGCCGAAGCGACGGTCACATGCCAGCTGGTGCCACGCGCCGCCACGCAATCGGAGAACAGCGACCCCCCTGCCGAACCAGCAAGCTGAATCGTCGGGCGTGTGGCTGGGCAAGTTTCTGGGAAGGGTACGGCTTCAGCCGTGCCATCTGAACCAATGAAGGACTGGGATTCAGCGCTTGAGGTTAGCTTTTCCCGGGTCGCAAATCGTCGTAGCCGCGAATGACCATTCACCCCACTTCCATCGTCAGTCCCGACGCCAAGATTCACGATTCGTGCAAAATCGGCCCCTACAGCACGGTGGGTCCGAACGTCGAACTCGGGGAGAACTGCGAACTCGTCTCCCACGTCGCCATCGAAGGCCCGACTAAAATCGGCACCGACAACTCTTTCTTTCCATTTTCCTCGATCGGCCTGGCGCCCCAAGACCTCAGCTATGCAGGCGAACCGACGCGCCTTGAAATCGGCGACCACAACGAGATTCGCGAATTCGTCACTATCAATCGCGGCACCGTCAAAGGCGGAGGCCTAACCAAGGTCGGCAACCACGTACTCGTGATGGCCTACACCCACATCGCGCACGACTGCCGCATCGGCGACCACGTCATCCTCGCCAACGCCGCCACGCTGGGCGGACACGTCATCGTCGAAGACTGGGTGCAAGTCGGCGCGCTCTGCCCCGTGCATCACTTCGTCCGTATCGGCACGCACGCCTTCATCGGAGGCGGCACGACCATCACGCAGGATGTATTGCCATTTTCGAAGACGTCGGCCGAGCGCGGCACGCACGCCTACGGCATGAACAGCGTCGGCCTGGAGCGCCGCGGCTTCACGAAAGAACGCCTCCGCAAGATCCATCACGCGTACAAAGTATTGCTCGCCTCGAAACTCAATACGACGCAAGCTCTCGCGAAACTGAAGTCCGAAAAGGACCTGGGAGAAGACGTCGAGATGCTGATTCGGTTTGTGGAGAGTTCGGAACGCGGTGTAATTAAGTAGCGGGCAGTGATCGGTGGTCAGCTGAAGGAGAACCCAAATGGCAATGTGCAGATCGTGGGGGCCTTCCGTCCTGTGGGTTATATGCACTCTTGCCCTGGCAGTACCAGAGTGTGCGAGATCCCAAGATTGTTATGTCGGTATTTACGGCTACAATCACGACTACCTCGCAGCGACTGCGGATACGCGTGCTATGGGAGCAAACCTGTTTCTTGAGAACGTGTCCTTTGAGATCACTTTGCGAATAAAGGGGACGGACAAAAAGGCCATCTTCGACTTCACAGACACCGACCATCGTTCCCTGTGCGCTGGGCAGGTGTATCAGCGTTATATTGCCCCCTTCCCATCAGGCATTCCAATACAGGTTGAAGTTGGCGAAGGCAGTTGTGAATACAGGAAAGTCCTGCCGTGGGCGAAATCAGATTCCCTTATGGGCGGGGCGAACAATCGTGAACGCAAGGTGCTGCGTAGCAACCATCCGCCTGCTCCGGGAAGAGTTCGCGGAAAGGTGCCGCCCCGAGCCTGGCACTGAAGTAGGAACGTCTCCCACTCACTACTGTCCACCATGTCCCCACATCAAAAACTCGGTCTCATCGCAGGCAACGGCAAATTTCCATTCCTGATTCTCGACGCCGCGCGCGCCCAAGGTTTCGACGTGGTGGTCGCTGCCATTAAGGAAGAGACTGCTCCCGAGATCGAAGACCGTGGCGCTGCGTCGGTCCACTGGCTCTCCCTCGGCGAACTCTCCAAGCTGATCGAAACTTTCCAGCGCGAAGGCGTCCACCGCGCCATCATGGCCGGACAGGTCAAGCACAAGCAGATCTTCTCGAACATCAAGCCCGACTGGCGTCTCGCGAAACTCCTGCTCTCGCTGAGTACGCGCAACACCGACTCCCTGCTCGGTGCCGTCGCGAAAGTCCTTGGCGACGAAGGTATTGTCCTCGAAAACTCCACCACCTTCCTGGAACCACTGCTCGCGAAAGCTGGAGTGCTCACCGCGCGTCCACCCTCCGCCGAAGAGCAGAAGAATATCGACTACGGCCGAGCGGTTGCCCGCCACCTCGCGCAGTACGACATTGGACAAACCGTGGTTGTCGCCGAAGCGGCCTGCGTTGCTGTGGAAGCCATGGAAGGAACCGACACAACCATCGCGCGAGCCGGCGAAATCATGCGTTCGCTCACTGGCGATGCCTCCACCCTCAGCCGCTCGCTCACGGTCGTAAAGATCGCGAAACCCAATCAAGATATGCGCTTCGATGTGCCGGTCATCGGCATCAAAACCATCGATGTCATGCGCGCCGCCGGAGCCACCTGCCTGGCCCTCGACGCAGGTAAATGTTTGCTCCTTGACGGAGATGGAGTGCGAGATGCCGCCAACCAAGCCCAAATCACCATCGTCGCCAACTAGCCGCAACCCCGAATCCGCGCTTCTTGCGGAACAACTGCGCAACGCCTTCGAGGGCGACGCCTGGCACGGCCCTGCCGTGCTCGAACTGCTCGCCGATATAGACCCCGAAACCGCGGCCGCGCATCCTCTTCCGGAAACGCACAGCATCTGGGAAATTGCTCTGCACATCGCCGCTTGGGACGACGCCGTGAACCGCCGCATCGTGCTTGGCAAGTTCGGCAAGGCTCTTCAACTCAACGACGCCGAAAATTTTCCGCCCGTGACTGACAAGAGTGCTTCGGCGTGGAAGAAAGCTGTCGCCCAGGTGAAGGCAGCCCACGCAGCACTTCTAAAAACGGCAGCGGGTCTTCCGGACGCGCGCCTGCGCGAACGCGTTCCCGGCAAGAAATACGACATCGGTTTCATGCTGCAGGGCGTCGCGCAGCACGAGATCTACCACGCCGGGCAGATCGCGATCCTGAAAAAGACCCGTTTGTAACAAAGGCTACGGCTGCAAATCCCCGATACGCGGCGCTGCGAATCGTGAGTACAATCCAGTGCGGCGGCAACCAGCTGCCCGGAACTCGCCCCTGGACCCAGCCAGTATCGTCAACGTCATCGTGGTAGGAGTCGGCGCCTTCGGCCGCAACCACGCCCGCGTCTACAAGGAACTCGAGCAGCAGGGCGAGCCGCTTCGACTGCTGGGCGTGGTCGATCGCGACGTGGCGCGTGCGGATGTGGTGGCTCGCGAATTCAATTGCCGCTCGTTTGGATCACTCGACCAACTGCTCACCACGCACAGCGAAGTCCAAGCCGCTTCCGTCACGGTCCCTACCGTTGACCATCTTG
>DASRDJ010000176.1:0-2380 GCA_035652655.1 Terriglobales bacterium | reverse complement strand
GCGAAGAGTAACCGACGATGGTTTGGATGCCAAGACTCCAAGAACTTGCTCAAGTGCCCGCAAGCCTGAGGCGATAGCTCGACCACCCGAATTGACTCATCTGTCTTCGGATCGCCTAGTTTCCCCCGCCATGCGCTTTGCCGCACTTGAAGCATTCCGCGTTCCAGGTCTATGTCATCGACTGTCAGTCCGCACAACTCGCCGGCTCGCAGCCCTGTTTCCGCCGCAAGTCCATACCAAGTGCGGTATGGCTCTTGAGCCTTGGCAAGAATGAGTTGAATTTCTCTCTGAGAGAGGAAGAATCGCTGCACTCGCTTTACGTCCGGGAGTACGACGCCTGATAAACGCTGCGACTTATCAGATGGGATGAGAAGGCCGGTCTCCATCGGGATGCGATAAGCTCCCAATAATCGACGTGCTCGAAGCACAAGAGAAAGGAGACCGGCTGTGAAGAAGATTATCACTGTGGGAAAAAATAGGAACGAGATTTTCAAACAACAGCAGCTAACGATTGGTGTGGATCTGGGAGATCGCATCAGCCACTACTGCATCTTGGATGAGATAGGTAACGTGATTCTAGAGCAGAGTGTGCCGACCACGCCGAAGGGAATGCAGCAAGTCTTTAGCAAGATCTCGCGCTGCCGAATCGCACTGGAAACCGGGACACACTCACCCTGGGTAAGCCGGCTGTTGACGCAGTTAGGCCATGACGCGATCGTGGCTCATGCGCGTAACGTGCAACTGATCACGGAGAGTAGTCGAAAGGACGATCGACTGGATGCGCGAACGCTGGCACGGCTTGCGAGAATCGATCCCGAATTGTTAGGCCCGGTGCGCCATCGCAGTGCCCAAGCGCAAATTCATCTGACCGAGATCCGCGCTCGAGCAACGCTGGTCAGCGCGCGTACGGCGTTGGTGAATGCCGCACGAGGGCTGACGAAATCTTACGGTGAACGGCTACCGAAGTGTGGCACGGAGCAGATGAATCGGGAGATCGCCAAGGGACTGAGCCCGGAATTGCGGGATGTTTTAGAACCGCTGTTAGGGGAAATCGAATCGTTGAAGGAGCGCATCGCGGAATACGATCGGCGCATCGAGCAAATCGCCAAGGAAGTGTATCCCGAAGTTGCGCTGCTCAAACAGGTGAAGGGAGTCGGAACACTGATTGCTTTGACCTACGTTCTGACTTTGGATGATCCGCATCGATTTCGCCGAAGCCGGGATGCCGGATGTTTTCTCGGGCTGCGTCCTGGGCGCCGAAACTCTGGTATGAGTGAACCCCAGATGCACATCAGCAAGGAAGGTGACGCCTATTTAAGGACGCTGATGGTGCAAGGCGCACACTACCTTCTCGGGCCCTTTGGACAGGACAGTGATCTGCGGCGCTGGGGACTGAAGCTAGCCGAGCGAGGAGGAAAGAATGCCAAGAAGCGAGCGGTGATAGCTGTGGCGCGGAAGTTGGCTGTGTTGCTTCATAAGTTGTGGGTAAGTGGAGAGGTCTATGAACCACTGCGGAACAACCACGAGGTGGTAAGCGCAGTGGCGTAGAGTTGGATTCGAACAGCCGAGCTCAACCGCCGAGATCAGGTGACTGCGCCTAACTCCTGGCCCAGCTTGCGTCGAAAGACGGGAGCCAAGGTCGATTATCAGGTAGCAGCACCTACTGAATTGGGAACGCCCACCATGCACCGAGCGAAAATCGCTCAACAAAGAGTGCGGATGGAAGGATGGCGACAGAGGCGGCCCGGCTCGAATGCAAAGGAATCCACAGGAAAGAAAGAGAAAAACACCCTTACAAGAAAGAAGAAGAAAATCATTCTTGACTCTCACCGGCCTTCTCATGGAAGGAGTTAGTCCACCGCTGCCAGCACCGATTAGTGCTGATGAGCGGAATGACTTCAATTGTGCATTAAAAGAGAGTATCGTTCTTTCCGGTGTTTCCATGGCGACCACGAACGACTTTCGTCGCTATCCTCGTCTTTCTTCTCCCAACAGGACGATTTTGGCCTGGCAGAGCGCCAGTATGCGGCACGTGTCGCGTGTGGCCAATCTTGGATTGGGAGGGTTGTACATCCGCACCAATGAGCCTCCGCCGCCCGGAACTTTTATCCAGTTGCTGCTTGATGCGCCGACTGGAGAGGTACGGGCGCGCGCCGTCGTCCAACGGAGCAAACCAAGGTATGGGTGTGAAGTTTGTCGCGATGCAACAAGAAGATCGAGCGCGGTTTGCTGGAGGGCCTGACATCTTAAGACATTAAGGCACTTGAACGCACTAATCGTAGAAGCGGAATCGCCGTGAGCTGGGTTCGGCAGATGTCCGATAACGCAGGCGGTCTCAACAGGTCGATGCAACACCATCTGGTATAAATTTGCTTTCAAG
>DASRDJ010000175.1:0-23803 GCA_035652655.1 Terriglobales bacterium | reverse complement strand
GCTGGCGCGGACGAGATCGTCCTTCTCGATATCTCTGCAACAGCCGAGCAAAGATCTACCCTTCTGGACACGGTGCGTCGAACTGCAACCAAACTCTTCATCCCCTTCACGGTGGGCGGTGGAATCCGATCGCTGGATGATGCCACTGCGGTCTTTGATGCTGGAGCCGACAAGGTCAGCATCAATTCCGCGGCCCTCGCTGATCCGAATCTCATCACTTTCATTGCCGATCGCTTTGGTTCGCAAGCTGTGATTGTTGCGATCGATGCCAAGCGCACGGCCACGAATCGTTATGAAGCGTTCTCCAAGGGTGGAAAAGTTGGAACCGGACGTGATGCCGCCGCGTGGGCCAATGAAGCTGAGCAGCACGGTGCCGGCGAGATTCTGCTCACCTCGATGGATCGCGACGGCACGGGCGACGGATTTGACTGCGAACTCACGAGGACGATTGCCGATCAGGTCCGCATTCCCGTCATCGCATCCGGCGGAGCAGGCTCTTCGGCACATTTCATCGAAGTATTCGACGAGGGGCACGCCGACGCCGCACTAGCGGCGTCTATTCTTCACTACGGAACCACCCAGATGGCGGATCTCAAGACTTCCCTCCTGAAAGCCGGCATCCCTGTGAGGTGGCCGTGCTAATTCCATCCATTGACCTCATGGGCGGCAAGATCGTCCAGTTGGTGCAAGGAGAAAAAAAGGCCCTGGAGTTTGACGACTTCGAGGAGTGGATTGCTCGCTTCAGCAAGTTTCCCTTGGTCCAGCTGATCGATTTGGACGCCGCTATCGGTACCGGAAACAATCGTGGGCTCCTGAGGAAATTGACCAGCCGTCTTCCCTGCCAGGTTGGCGGCGGTATCCGGTCTGTAAAAGATGGAGCGGAAGTTCTTGCCCGAGGAGCGAAACGCGTTATCCTGGGATCGGCTCTGGTAAAGGAAGGCCGGATCAACGCGGCAGCGGCTCAAGAGTTCTCTGAAGGACTTGGCATCGATCGACTGACATTTGCGATTGATTCGCGGGCCGGAAAAGTAGCCATCAAGGGCTGGCGTGAGGTCACGTCGATTCCCAGCTCAGAAATGCTGTCAACTCTCGAGCCCTTCTGCATAGCATTTCTTTACACACACATTGACACGGAAGGATTGCTCAAGGGAATCCCCCTGGATGCGGTTCGGCCTTTGCGCGCCATGACATCACGTCAACTAATCGTGGCCGGGGGGATTCGCAGTCAGGAAGAAGTTAACGAGCTCGATGCACTTGGGATTGACGCCGTGGTTGGAATGGCTATCTATACGGGGCAGATGAAACTGGATGGCGCCTAGACACTTCAATTGCGAGGCCGGTAGCGTCCCATGGCGAGCTCGACAATCTCTCCGATCAGTTGCGTATAAGAACGCCCCGATGCCTTTGCAGACATAGCGAACTCCTGCTTGCTCGAGAGCCACGGGTTCGGGTTGGCTTCCAATACGTAGACCTCTCCCTTTGCCGACAGCCGCATATCGATGCGCCCATAGTCCCGCAATTTCACGGCTCGGTGCGCCGCCAGCGCAGTCTGTGTAAGCCGTTCAATCGTGTCCTCATCGAGGTCTTCGGCAATGCTCGACTTGGTCAGCTTGTACGCCTCTGCGTCTTTCTCGAACTTCACATCATAGCTGGCGATCTTTGGGGTACCTTTTGGAAGTTTCGAAAAGTCGAGTTCGACCAGAGGCAGTGCTTGCGCATATTCGTAACTGCCCAAAATGGCCGCGTAGATTTCGCGTCCTTCGATATATTCCTCGATAATCGCCGGAGAATCGAACTCGTCCTGGATGTACTGCACCCGCTCCATCAACTCTTTCACGCTCGTGACGACGGCGTTGGAATTGATACCGATCGACCCATCCTCCGCGAGCGGCTTTACGATCAGCGGGAACGCAATATCGTGGGCATGTTCAATGGTGCCACGATAGGAAGTCGCGAAATACGGCGTGCGAATCCCATGAAATGCAAACATCTTTTTCGCGATCGCCTTGTCCTGGGCTAGGAAGCTGGCGTGCGGTCCTGCACCGGTGTAGCGCAAGCCAAGAAGATCGAGGTAGGCAGCGACGTGCATCTCTTTCGTGTCGTCACCGGCAAACGATTCGGTCAAATTGAAAATGAGATCGGCTTCGCACTTGGCCAGTGAGGTCAGACCCTGCGGACTCCCGTCAAGAATAAGATAAGAAGGCTCGTGCCCAAGCTTTTCGAGGGCCTCAAAGATCTCTTCTCGATCTTCTTTTTCACGCTTTTTCTTTTTTCGGGCTTTGCTCTTCCGCGCGGCAGGCTTGGGCTCGGGTGGTGGCTCGGGAGTCGCGCCCTCTTCTTCCCAGATGTCGTACAGAACGGCGATCTTCATTGCGGATTCCGTCTGTCTATAGATTGATCGAAGATATTCATAAACGTGAACGCATAGAACTCACGGCTGCACGAACTTTCCACGCGTCATGTAGTTGGTCGCCAACGTAGTGGCATACACCGTAAGTTCCGCGAGATGCTCCGCTTCCCTTCTGGTATCCGCGCGCAATCCCAGTTCGCCGATCCGCTTTTCAATGCCTTCCACCAATTGCTTGATCAGAGGACGCTGGACTCCGGTCCAATACGTAACCTTATCAACCACGGTCTTGCGGTGTTGCCGCAAAAATTCTTGCGCGGGGCGAACGGTCTTTTTCCGACGCTTAGATGCATTAAAAATATCTATCAGATCGCTGTCCAGCGCCAAGTCCACAACTGGGATCGCTTCTGGTACGGACTGTTGATAAAAATCCGCGACCGTGGATTCCATTTCGTCGACTGTGATATCAGGATAACCGCGCCGGCGCACCGGATCCACATTCCCTAGTTCATGGGCGATGCGATCCATGTAGCGCAGCTTCGTCATCGCTCCCCATCCGCGATAACGTTTGCGCCAACCGCTGCGCGGCGTCAACCAGACTGCGAAGGTTTCCGCGAAATCTTCATCGGGATGCTTCTGTGCGTACCAGCCTGCGAGATGACGAACGTAGTTTCGCGAGAACGGTACGGGGCGATAATTGTCGAGGTATCGCCGACGGAAAGGCCCGAACAGATTCTTCCATTCCGGATTTCGATAGAGCTTGTACGCGTAGTTGAACGCGTGCCCAGCCTCATGCCGCAGATACATCATGACCTCGCGCTGATCTTCGAGATCATTCATCTCTTTCTCCAGCGAAGCGAGTTCAGGATTCGCAAGGTAAAAAGGAATACCGATCACGGGCTCGCCCGAAGGGCATCCCCATTCGTCCGTGAGATAGCAGGCAGGCCGGAACTTCGCGAGTCCCTTGCGGCCCAACTCCGCATAGAGCTGGTGAACGAAGCGCTCGATCGGCGAGCCTTCTAGCTTCAGGCCCAACTCACGAATCGGCTTCCCCAGAATCTCCTGCAGGTTTGGCCTCGGTTTTTC
Source organism: Terriglobales bacterium (assembly GCA_035652655.1). GTDB lineage: Bacteria > Acidobacteriota > Terriglobia > Terriglobales > Acidobacteriaceae > Gp1-AA133. The sequence continues at coordinate 20,370 of DASRDJ010000175.1, read as the reverse complement.
GGTGGTGGGCTCCATGAACGGTGGTCTGAAGAAATTCGCTGATTCCGGGAGGAACAGCTAGCCCACCCAGGCAGAGCTAGTATAGTAGGACGTCACGTCAAAGCAGTGCAGCCGTATAGGAAAGATCCAAAGGCCGCCGTCTGGACCGGATTGCATTCATGCTATATGATTTATTTTTCAATAGTATACAAACGCTCTCTCTAGTATCACTGGAAAGTATTGCAGGATTCGATTGTCCCCCCATTCATCCCCCGCTGGAACCATTCCGTTCTCTGCGCCGAGGTTCCGTGAGTAAACGAATCGGGACTGACCCGGCCTCTCGACATGCGCTGAAGACGGTCGTCCCCTACCGCCGCGGCAGCGCCGAGCGCGCTCTCTACGTCGCCAGCTTCCAGTAGGTTTCTCTGTTGCGTTGATTTCGCCCAAACGCCGGCGAAACAGTCCGCTTGCAATTCCAGCCGTACCGAGAGCGAATTCTCTGATCCTGGGTTGCTGCCTTGCAGGCTCCGGACTTTTCTCTCAATACCTAGCAGGTTCTGGACATGGTGCCCGAGTTCGTGCGATAGGACGTAGGCCTGCGCGAACTGACCGGGAGCTCCAAACCTTCGCTGAAGCTCATCATAGAAGCCAAGGTCGATGTAGACCTTCTGGTCTTCAGGACAATAAAAGGGACCGGTAGCGGATTGCGCTGTTCCGCATCCTGATGACGTTACATCTCGAAAGAGTACGAGCTTGGCATGCTGGTAGGGGATGCCGCGCTGCTGAAAAATTCCCGCCCACGTCTTCTGTGTGTCATCGAGCACGAATGACACAAACTGAACCGTCGGTTCTTCGCGCGCATCTCGCTGCGGATCCGGTTGGCTCACGGCCGGCCCGGTAGAAACGCCCTGCCCTCCGATCAACGAGAAGAAGTCTTTCTTGAAGACCACACTGAGCACCAGCAGAATCAGAAAGCCGCCGATTCCGATATGCATCCCACCAAATCCGCCGCCACCGCCTTCGTCACGGCGATCCTCCAAATCATCGCTTCTTCCGCCCGCTGTCCAACGCATACTGCACCCCTCAAGAGCAATTTGAGGAACTGATTATAGTCGGTTGCGAGAATGAATTTGTGACTGAGGGGCATGCATCGGATTCGGAAATTTGTCTGACATTCGGCGCTCTCCGAATGCCTGCGGTACACTAGAAAACTTTGATAAACATTCAGGAGGACAGCTATGCCCGATGCCACTCTTAGTGGCGCAGACTTCAAGAAGCAGCTGCGCGAAGGCAAGCCAAAGATGGGCTTGTTCCTGAACGCGCACAGTCCCACCGTCGCGGAACAACTTGCGCACAGTGGATATGACTGGCTGCTGGTGGATACACAGCACGGCCCCATGGGCTACGAGAAACTTTCTGCGATGCTCTCGGGTATCGCGAATGGCGGCGCCAAATCCATGGTGCGTGTAGGCGGATACGACGACCGCCCTGGCATTCAGCAGGCTCTCGACCTGGGAGCCGATGGCGTTCTGGTCCCCTACATCAATACCGCGGAAGAAGCGCGCCAGGCCGTTAGTTGCACCAAGTATCCCCGTACCGGCACTCGCTCGGTCTATTTCCCGCAACGCAGCATGAATCGCGCGGGCCTGCTCGGATACGCCGGCAACTTCAATAACAATGGCATCGTGGCGTTACAGGTGGAAACCGCATCCTGCATCGACAACATTGCTGAGATTGCGGCTGTACCCGGAGTCGACATTCTCTTCCTCGGACAAAACGATTTGTGCATGTCGATGGGGCTTTACGAAAAATATGAATTCCCCCATATGTACACCTCACCGGAGCTCGGCGCGGCAACGCAGAAGCTCATCGAGCACGCGCGCAAGAACAATGTCATCCTGGGGCTCTTTCTGTTTGGCACATCGCGCGTGGGAGAATTCCTGGAGAAAGGCTTCACGTTCATCAGCATCGGCAACGACCTGCACCACGTGCTGACCCAGGCCGGTGCTTATGTAAAGGACATGGAAGGAATCGCCAAGGAGAAGGGGAAAGACTGGTCGCGTCGCCCTACGGCCCTTCTATAGACTGTGGCGGTTGTGCATTCAATAGCGCTCCGTGAAAATGGAGCGCTTTCTGTTTTTGTACTCGCCCTACGGATAAGGCAGCCGCGTCGCAAGCGCATTCGCATCGGCCAGGACTTGCTCGGGTGTAAGGCTCTTTTCCCGTAAGTGCCGGATGCTCGCCGAGTCATGCCGTTTTGCCATCCGCATACCCGACGTATCGCGAACCAGAGTGCAGTGATAGTAGTCAGGGGCGGCGTATCCTAACGCTTCAAACAGTAGAAGCTGCCGCGCGGTTGACTTGAGCAAGTCGGCTCCGCGCACAACCTCCGTGATCTTCATGTGTGCGTCATCCACCGTGACGGCGAGTTGGTAGGCAGGTACATCGTCACGCCGCCAGACCACGAAGTCCCCGAAATCATGACCTGCGACGAAGGATTGCGGTCCCAGATTCCGGTCCACAAACTCGATTGCCCGTCCGTCAGGTACGCGAAAGCGCCAGTTGACGCCTAGAGTCGAGTCAAAGCTTCCCGCATCCGTTCGGTTCCGGCACGTGCCTGGATAGAGCGGCTCATCATCTCCTTCATTGGGCGCTGCGGCGGCAGCGGCCAGGTCCTTGCGCGAGCATGTGCACGGATAAATCCATCCCCCCTGTTTCAACTCCTTCCATGCCTCCAAGTAAAAGTGTCGCCGTTCACTCTGAGAGTAGGGCCCAAGCGTCCCTCCGCAATCCGAGCCTTCAGTCCACTCGATCCCGAGCCACTTCAAGTCCTCGTACATTGCTGAGGTGAACTCCGGACGGCAGCGTTGGGGGTCAAGATCTTCATTCCTCATAATCAACGCGCCCTCATGTTTCCGCGCACGCTGTGCTGCTGTCCAGAAGGTCCGAGCGTGGCCAATGTGTAGCAAGCCCGTGGGCGACGGGGCCAAGCGTCCGCGATAGCCCCTCGTTGGCGAAGAAGTCACGATGACATTTTAAAGGGAGGTTTGGGACCCAGAATGCTCGGCAGCGGTCAATGCTGGGGCGGGAAACTCGCCTTCCCATTTCGCAACTACCACGGTCGCCAGGCAATTGCCGAGCACGTTTACGGACGTCCGCGCCATGTCCATCAACTGATCAATTCCAAGCAGGATGAAGACAGGCTCGACCGGCAACCCAAACGATCCCACCGTCCCCAGCAAGATAACGATGGATGCACGTGACACTCCCGCCACACCCTTGCTGGTCAAAAGCAGGGTCAGCATGATCAGCAACTGCCGCCCGATGCTCAGATGAATTCCGGCAGCCTGCGCAACAAAGATGGAGGCGAGCGATAGATAAAGAGTGCTGCCGTCCAAATTAAAGCTATATCCGGCAGGCATCACAAAAGCCACGACCTCGCGAGGAACCCCGAGTCCCTCCATAGCCTCCATGGCGCGAGGCAGGGCTGCCTCCGAATTCGCCGTCCCGAACGCGATCGTCACCGGCTCCGCTACCGCCGCGATGAATCGCCTCAGCGGGACACGCACCATGAGCGCAATCGGCAGCAGGACGCCGAATACGAAGACCAGGAGAGCCACGTAGAGCGTCACCAGCAATCTCGCCAGATTGAACAGAATCCCCATGCCGGTACTCGCGACCGTGTATGCAATCGCCGCACCCACTCCGACCGGAGCGAAGTACATCACGATGTTCGTGAACTTGAACATCGTTTCGGCAAGGCTCTCGGTAAAATTCAGCATTGGCCGTCGATAAGCTTCGCGCACCAGTGCGAGTGCGATGCCAAACAATATGCTGAAGACTACGACCTGAAGAATCTGCCCTTCGGCCACTGCCTTCGCAAGGTTCTCAGGAAAGATATGGAGAATTGTTTCGCTCGCGGTGAGTTTCTGAGTTTGAAGATTTTCAGTACTGGCAGCGGGCAGGTTCACGCCTACGCCTGCTTTACTGAGGTTGATAGCAACCAGCCCGATGACGAGAGCAAGCGTCGTAACCACTTCGAAATAGGCGATCGCCTTCACGCCCATGCGCCCGACCTTCTTGAGGTTGGAGTGTCCGGCGATGCCGCTCACGAGCGTCGCAAACAGCAGCGGAGCGACAATCGTCCGAATCATGCGTAAAAAGATCAGAGCAAGCACTCGCAGATTCACGGCCAGTTGCGGAAAATCATGCCCAAGAACACCGCCGGCAAGCATGCCGACGAAAATCCAGGTCGTCAAAGATCGCTTTTGAAACGCGTAGGGCACGAGTGCGGCGATCGCGAGCCAGCGCATGGCAAGCAGGGCTCGGGGCGGGATCGGCACACCGCTATGCGCCAATACCGAAAGAATCGCACTCGCAGTAATTGCAACTATCGCCAAGATGAGTGATTTCTTCATCGATCAACGAAAGACTTGCCTGCCAAGCGTCCCACGTCCTGCAAGCGCCCGATTGTAGACAACAATCGCCTGCGCTCAAACGAATTCCACGCGGCATTTGCAATTGCACCAAAACTGATGCACATCGAAAAATCGGGCGAACGACATCCCCTCCAGTTCCGCGAATGCGCTAGAATGCCACCGTCACTCAGGGATGGCACCTGATCCAGCTACGATCTTTTCCACCGCTCTGACGGTCGCGGCGGCAATTCTGTCGCGCTGAATTCCTGTTCTCTCAGAGGACTCCGTGGCGCCACACCAACGTCCAACAAATCGAGGAGGAAAGTCATGGTAACGGCTCTGCCGAACGTCCAATTGCAAAACAAAGTACAAGAGTTCATTTCAAAGCCGCGCAAGATGCTGATCGACGGCAAGTGGGTTGAGTCAGCCTCGGGCAAAACCTTTCCAACTTATGACCCTTCAACCGGCGAAGTCCTGGCCAAGGTTGCGGAGGGCGACCGCGAAGACATTGACCGCGCCGTCAAGGCCGCACGCGCGGCCTTCGAGACCGGTCCCTGGCCTCGTCTGACGTCATCAGAACGCGGTCGCATGGTGTGGAAGCTGGCCGACCTGATTGAACAACATCTGCAGGAGTTCGCCGAACTCGAAAGCCTCGACAACGGCAAGCCACTGAAAGTTGCACGCGCGGCCGACGTTCCGCTGGCGGTCGACCTGTTCCGCTACATGGCAGGATGGGCAACCAAGATCGAGGGCAACACCATTCCCATCTCGGTCCCCTACACACCAGGCGCGAAATACCTGGCTTACACATTGCGGGAACCTGTGGGAGTCGTTGGCCAGATAATCCCGTGGAACTTCCCTCTTCTAATGGCAGCATGGAAGCTAGGCCCAGCACTCGCTACTGGCTGCACGGTAGTCATCAAACCAGCGGAGCAAACGCCGCTCTCCTGCCTGTTGCTCGGAGAATTGGTGCAAGAAGCTGGCATTCCGGATGGCGTCGTCAACATCGTCCCGGGATATGGGGAAACTGCCGGCGCAGCCTTGGCCTCACATCCCGACGTCGATAAGGTCGCCTTCACCGGTTCCACGGAAGTCGGCAAGCTGATTCTGCAGGCAGCCGCGGGCAACTTGAAGAAAGTCTCGCTTGAGTTGGGCGGTAAATCTCCGAACGTAGTTTTTGGGGACGTCGACATTGATGTCGCTATCGCTGGCTCGTCCAGTGCGATCTTCTTCAATCACGGACAATGCTGCTGCGCCGGTTCCCGGCTGTACGTCGAGCATGACATCTTCGACAAAGTTGTCGAAGGCGTATCAGCTCGTGCCGATAAAATCCGCATTGGCCCGGGCATGGAATCGTCCACCGACATGGGGCCGCTCGTCTCGGAAGAGCAACTCAATCGCGTGTGCGGTTTCCTTGAATCGGGTTTCTCGGAAGGTGCAAAAGCCGTCACTGGCGGGAAACGCCATGGCGACAAGGGCTACTTCGTGAAACCGACCGTGCTGGTAGATACGAACGAAAAGATGAAGGTTGTACAGGAAGAAATCTTCGGGCCGGTGGTGACCGCGATTCCCTTCAAAGACCCGAATGAATTGGTCACGAAAGCCAATAACAGCGCTTATGGCTTGGCCGCGGGCATCTGGACGCGCGATATCCAGAAGGCTCATCGCCTCGCCGCTCAACTTCGAGCTGGCACCGTGTGGATCAACTGCTACAACATCTTCGACGCAGCGCTTCCCTTCGGCGGATACAAGCAATCCGGCTGGGGACGTGAAATGGGACACGACGCGTTGGAACTGTACACCGAGGTAAAAGCGGTGTGCGCCGCGTTGTGAGGTTGTAAAGAGAGAGCATCAGGGGAGCTGCGGCTCCCCTTTTTATTTCTTCCTTAACGTTACCCGCGGCAATCCTGCCGCGCCCGTTGGATGTCCTTGACGTCGCCCATCGCGATAATCACCCAATCGCTAGGGACAACGGCGTGATCGGGTGGATTGATCACGAGTTCGCTACCCACTGCCGGTGACGGATTCTTTAGGCCGAGCACCAGCAAGTTGTAGTTCCCTTTTAGGTTCAGATCGTGCAGCGCAGTTCCCGCCCACTTCGAGGTGGGATTGACTTCGATCTCCTCCACTCGCAGAGTGCTTCCCTGCTCCTTGAGCATCTGGTCAAGAAATCCAACTACATGTGGCCGGATGAGTTCGCTGGCCATTCGCAATCCGCCAATCGCACTCGGCGAAACGGTCGAATTCGCCCCCGCCCGCGTCATGCGGTCTGCAAACTTCTTGTCGGTTGAGCGTGCAACGATGCGCATCTTCGGAAATCGCTGCCTTACGATGACGGTGATCACGAGATTATCTTTATCGTTCGGAAGCGCGGAGATAATCCCGTTCGCCCGTTCCACGCCCGCGCGCTGCAACACCTCTTCCTCGGTTGCGTCGCCGACCGTATATAGTATCTGGCCCAGGACTTCTGGATGGAGCTCACGCATCTTTTTCAGGTTCTCTTCCGAGAGATCCACGACAACAAAAGGGGTAGCCGTCTTTTGAAGCTCGGCCACGGCGTGCCGGCCGGTGTCGCCCAATCCGCAAACAATAAAGTGTCCATTAAGCTCATCGATGCGCTTTTGCATCCTGCGCCTCCAGAAAGGAGTGGTCACCTCGACTTCCACCAGGAAGGCCGCGACCACGGAAAAAACGTAGACGGTAATTGCTACCCCAAACAGTACGATGCCAATGTTGAAGACGCGCAGAACAGGGTTGTGGCTAGTGTCGACGATCTCACCGTAGCCCACACCGGCAAGCGTGATCACGGCCATGTACAACGCCTGCAGAAAGGAAACCGATTCGCCGCCCAGCAGCCGGTATCCCGTTACGCTGACGACGATCAACCCGAGCAGCAATCCAAGCGCGAACAGCAATCGCTTTCGCAGTGCCATCAGCTCACCGCCGCCACTCGTCGATCAGATTCGCTACCAGCCCGCTCCACCCCGTCTGGTGGCTCGCACCCAACCCCATGCCGGAATCGCCGTGGTAGTACTCGTTGAAGAGCAGGCAGTCTCGCCAGTGAGGGTCAGACTGAAATTTATCGTAGCGCCCGAAGCACGCCCGTCGGCCGTTTCCATCGCGACGAAAGATCGAGATCATCCGGTCCGCAGCTTCTCCCGCCATCGCGGTGGGCGTGATAGGTCGCCCCTGGCTTCCTCGAGTGGTTACCGAGGAATCCGGCCCCAGCGCCTGATCGAAACGCACGAAAGAATGAATCAGCAGGTACGACGTGGGGAACCATACCGGCCCGCGCCAATTGGAATTTCCACCCTTCAACTTCACTTCCGCTTCCCCGGGTTCGTAGCCCAAAGAGCGGTCACCAAATTGAAACGGGTGCTGGCGATGGTGTTGCGAAAGGCTACGGATTCCGTGGGGTGAAAGGAATTCATCCGGATCCCAGATTCGTTGCAGCAGTCGCTTGAACTGCGTCGGGTCCGCGATAGAAAGAACGTACCGCCGATCTCCGGTGCCGATTCCGTAACAGGCATCGCCCACCAGATCCGGGCGATTTTTGATAAACCATTCCACATCGCGCAGGAAATTCGGATGCGACTGCAGTTCCTCGTGCTCCAGCACTTCGACCGCATACAGCGGAATCAATCCCACCAGCGAGCGCAACCGGAACTTGTGGAACTCGCCATTTGGAAACCGCAGAACGTCATAGAAAAATCCGTCCGTCTCATCCCACAACTGGTAGTTGCGGCCACCCATCTTTTTCATGGCCGCGCCGATATACACAAAGTGCTCGAAGAACTTGGTGGCAACTCCCTCGTAGACAGGATTCTCCCCAGCCAGCTCCAGAGCGATACGCATCAGGTAGAGACAGAAAAATCCCATCCACCCGGTCGCATCCGACTGCTCGAGAATCGCGCCGTTCGGAAATTTCTCGCCGCGATCGACTACGGCAATGTTGTCGAGTCCGAGGAAGCCGCCTTCGAACACATTGTTGCCGGCGCTATCGACGCGGTTCACCCACCAAGCAAAGTTCATTAGCAGCTTGTGCAGGCATTTTTCCAGGAAGGCGTGATCGCCCTTTCCGGTCCGCTGCTTCTCGAGTTGATACACGCGCCAGCAGGCCCAGGCGTGTACAGGCGGATTCATGTCCGAGAATTCCCATTCGTACGCCGGAATCTGTCCATTGGGGTGTTGAAACTGCTCGAACAACAAAATCCAGAGATTCTCCTTTGCAAATTCCGGATCAACCAGCGCTAAGGTAATGCACTGAAACGCCAGATCCCACGCCGCGAACCACGGGAATTCCCATTTGTCGGGCATCGAAAGCACGCGCATGGAATTGAGGTGCCGCCAGTGGATATTGCGCATGCGCTTGCGGGACTCAGGTGGCGGAGCATTCGGATCGTCTCCCTCCAGCCAGAGGTTCACATCCCACAAATAAATCTGTTTGCTCCACAGCATTCCGGCAAGGGCTTGTCGCTGAATCAGCTTTTCATCGTTGGTCGCGCGCGGCGGATGAACTACTTCGTAAAACTCGTCGGCCTCAGCCTTGCGGGTAGCCACGATGCGATCCACGTCAGCGAGAGCATCGTCCATTTTCTTCGGGCTGAGACGCAAGCGCAGAACAACCGATCCCTTTGCGGGTACCTGATACTCGAACCGAACACAGGCCTTCGTCCCTCGCCGCTGCGGATTGACGCAGTCTTCTCGCTGAATGATGTGGCGATGGAAGGCATCTTTGACGAATGGCTTCCGATTCGAGGCGCATCCGTAAAGCTTCACAGCATTTGATTCGTTATCCGTAAACAGGGCATCGCCGCCCGCGGGCGCATAGAGGTACCTTTGGCCAAGCGAGTATGGAAACTGCAGGTTGTGCAGTTGTGACCCGTTGAAGTCGTCAGCCACCAGCACAACGGAACTCCGCCCGGATGTCTCGAGCGTGATGATCGGCTCGCTGCCCGGAGGATTCGTCCACGCCCAGGTGTTGCGGAACCACAGATGCGGTATCAGGTGAAGTGGTGCGGCTTTGGAACCGCGATTGAAAGCCTCGATCCGGATGCAGATGTCTTCCGAGTCCGCCTTCGCGTACTCGACGAAGACGTCGAAATAACGATCGTCGTCAAAGATTCCCGTATCGAGCAACTCAAACTCGGGCGCCCCAACCTGCCCCCAACGCCGCCGGTTCTCCTCCAGCAACTGCGCGTAAGGAAACTCGCGCTGTGGATACTTGTAGAGAACTTTCTGGTAACTGTGAGTCGGCGTGTTGTCGAGATAAAACCAATACTCTTTTACGTCCTCCCCGTGATTTCCCTCGTTTCCGGTGAGGCCGAACATCCGCTCCTTCAGAATCGGATCTTTCCCGTTCCACAAAGCCAGCGCGAACACCAGAAGTTGATAGCGATCGCAGATGCCCGCAATTCCATCTTCCCCCCACCGATACGCTTTGCTGCGAGCCATGTCATGCGTAAGAAATTCCCACGCACATCCGTCCGGGCTGTAGTCTTCTCGAACACTCCCCCAGGAGCGCTCGCTAACGTAAGGCCCCCATTTGCGCCACGGAGAGATAAATCCTGAATATGACTCAGCTAGGCGCTCGTGTTCCCCGCTCAGGAGTTTGCCTCCGGCAGAACTCATGCTCAGTCGCTCGCTTTCTCGTCTCGGCCAACGCGAGAGAGAGCAGAGCTCACCTTTTGCATCTGGGCAGCAAAACGTGGTGCGTTGTAAGCGGAGGGATTGTCGACCTGCTGGAAAAGTCCGTTGATCGCCTCTTTGATCTCAGCATCGTTGGCGCTCTTGTTGTTCTGCTTGTAAGCGGTGTAAAGGGAATCGAGCGACATGGCAACTTGTTCGGCCGACCTCTGTCCCTGCGCCGAGATAGCATCGCCGTCTTGGGCGATCGACTTCATTACCGCGTACGAGAAGGCTTGATCGTACGACTTGGCATTCAACTGCTGCGCCAACTGTCCGGCTGTTGCGGCCGCTTGCGTCGCTGTGGTGGCGATTTCTTGCGGGTTTCCATTGCGCGCACCGAGCAACGCTGTGAGTTTCGCGATGTCCGCGTCAAGTTGCTGGGCCTTGTCGGCATTGATCCGTTTCGCGACATGTCGGAACACTATGTACCGAGACCGATTCCAAGCCGGAACGCCCGGTGTCCGTCCGGCATACCCTTGCTCTTGCCGCCAACTGTCTTCCGGCTTGGTCAGGCTGTGATGGCATGCGAAGCAATCCAGCTCGCCGTACTCCGGCCATGATGCACTCGACGCCCGCCGAGCTAACCGCTCCAGCCCTTTCTGCAACTGCACGGCCTCGCCCACGCTCCAAACCTGCACGCCACGCCAGGCGTTATCCTGCGACTCTTTCCAGTGCACTGGCATCACGGAACTGAAAAGATTCAGCTCAAACGTAAGATCCGGATGTCCGACCGCGATCATCTCGTGGTCAACAAACTTCTCAGGCGTGCCCAAGTGACAGCTCAAGCAGCGTTCGCTGCGCCTGATCAGATCACGAGTGTCGTACATCCCCAGCTGCACTGATTTCTCATGCAGCCAGTCTTTCGTCGTGTGCGGACCAAGCCATCCCGAGGCCGGACCATGGCAACTTTCGCAGCTGACTCCATCTACCAACTCAAATGTCTCAGCGCGCTGCTCGGCAGGCACCGACAAGGCGTGACACGCCAGGCACTTCTGCGACTGGTCCGGGCGACCGATGTTCAGGATTTTCCCAATGCGTAGCGACACTGCATTCGACAATACCTGGTAGGCACGTGCATGTTTGTCCTGCCCGGCCCAGATGCTGTACTCGTTCTGCGCAACGCGTGTGATCTGCCTCGGCTGAATGCTTCCGTGACAACTGCTGCTGGCGCATCCACCCGGGCCGTTGTATTTCCCTGCCGAAGTGTTTTGGGCCCAGGATGAAGAAAAGAAGAAGAATACGAGACACACGACTGCATGCCATGCCGAGTTGGCCTTATTGCGCATCGCGTCTGGCGTCGGTAAGAACCCGCGCACGATTTTCGCAGCGGATTCGCTTTGTATACCTATTCCATCCGACGGAATCAATTGACAGTTTGGTACGCGGGCCACACGTGGGTACAGGGCCTCTGGTCATTGCGGTGTCCCAAGATCGACATTCCCGCTGCTTATCTTTGACGATAAGATTTCTGCAAATCTTGCCATCCTAATCGGACCTCAAGGGGACACTAGCGCCTTGTTCGATCAACTCAGGGCGATCCAGCAGAAGTTTGGCTACCTGCCGGCGGATCAACTCCAGCAACTTGCTGCGCGCATCAACGTTCCCGTAAGCCAGATCCATACGGTCGCCAGCTTCTATCCGCACTTTCACCTCACCCCGGCACCACGAGCCGAGGTGAAGGTCTGCGCTGATATGACGTGCCACCTGCGCGGCGGCCCTGAACTAAAGGCGCATCTCGGACAGATGTTCCGGGGCAGCAACCCCGACGACATCTCCATACGCGACGTTTCCTGCCTTGGCCGCTGCGACAAAGCTGCCGCTCTTTCGGTGAACGACCGCATTTATTGCGGGATCGCCCCGCCCGAAGCCACCGCAATCGTGAAAGATGCTTTCGCGGGTCGCCCACTTCCACCCGAACCGCGCGACCAGCCCCAGATTCCCATCGTCTCTGATCCGTACGCAGGAACTCCGAACTACTCCGTCGTTCGACGCTTCGTGGAGACCCGCGATTGGAACGGAGTTCTCGCGACCCTGAAAGCGAGTGGCCTACGCGGCATGGGAGGCGCCGGATTTCCCACCGGCAGCAAATGGGAAATCGTTCGCAACGCACCCGGCAAAGCCAAGTACATCGTCTGCAACGCCGACGAAAGCGAACCCGGAACCATCAAGGATCGCTTCATCATGGAGTCCGTTCCTCATCTGGTGATTGAAGGCATGATCGTCGCGGGCCTGGTGACGGGCGCACAGCAAGGCATTCTCTACATCCGGCACGAATACCAAGAGCCCAAGGAGGTCCTTCAGGAAGAAATCGAACGCTGTTACCACGCGGGCCTTCTCGGGAAGAGAATTCTAGGCAGCGATCTAAGCTTTGATCTCGAGATTTTCGTCAGTCCCGGCGGTTACATCTGCGGCGAGGAAAGTGCTCTTCTGGAAGCGATCGAGGGTAAGCGCTCCGAACCCCGTAACAAGCCGCCATTCCCCGGCACCAACGGTCTTTGGAACCAGCCCACCGTCATCAACAACGTCGAAACGTTCACGTTCGCTACTGCGATCCTTGCGCGTGGCGCCGACTGGTTCAAGGCCCAAGGCAAGAATGGCTCCGTTGGAATGAAGTTCGTCGGCATTAGCGGAGACGTAAATTCTCCTGGCATCTTCGAAGTCCCCATGGGTACCACCTACGCGGAACTGATCTACGAAAAAGCGGGCGGCATACTCGGACAACGCAACCTGCTCGCTTTCGCTCCTTCCGGCCCCTCTTCGGGATATCTGCCCGCCTCGATGTCCAATCTGCCGTTGGATTGGAACGCGGTCGCAGCAGCCGGTTCAATGGTTGGCTCGGGCGCCATTGTCGTCTGTGCCGAAGGGCGCTGCATGCTCGACATGGCACTCAATGCCGTGCGCTTCTATCGCAACGAGTCCTGTGGCAAATGCGTTCCCTGCCGGTTGGGTTCTCAAAAGATGGTCGAGATGCTGACGGGCTGGACCGAAGGCCGTTCGGCAAGTACCGACCGTCAGGTGCTCGACGAACTTTCTTCCGCCATGAAGCTGACGTCTATCTGCGGATTGGGTCAGGTCGTTCCCGTTCCGATCGCGTCGGTCTTAAAACACTTTCCCGATGTAGTCGAGGAGCATCTCGCGAATAGGGCCTGTCCAGCCGACGTCTGCTTCATCCGAAGAGGCTCGGCATGAGTTCGAAGCCAGCCCCTGACGTCCAACTGACCATAGATGGAACCAACATCTCCGTTCCCGCTGGCACCACTATCTTCGATGCCGCTCGCCTGAACGGAATCGCGATTCCAACTCTCTGCCACCAACAGAATGAAAATCCGGTGGGAGTCTGCCGCGTTTGTGTCGTCGATGTGGGCCAACGCGTGTACGCGGCGTCATGCATCCGGCAGGCCGAGCCGGGGATGAACGTGAAGACCTGTTCCGAGCCGGTGCTAGCCGCCCGCCACACGCTCATCGAATTGTTGATCTCAGACCATCCATCCCCGTGCGCCCGGCAACAGCACTCTGGTGACTGCGAACTCGAGAGTTTGGCAGCAGCTGCCGGTGTGACGGAAGCACGCTTCCCGAAGCGTTCTACCCCGCGTGGTAAAGACGACTCGTCCGCCGTAATCGCCGTCGATCATGAATCGTGCATCCTCTGCGATCGCTGCATACGAGGTTGCGACGATATCCGCCACAACTGGGTTCTCGCGCGACGTGGCAAGGGGTACCAGGCCGGCATCGCCTTCGACACAAATTTGCCGATGGCCGAGTCGTCTTGCGTTTCGTGCGGCGAGTGCATGGTCTCCTGCCCAACCGGGGCTCTCACAAATAAGCGGGTCGTTGGAACCGAATTGGGGCAGGGCGACGTTCTCGACCCTACAGAACTCTTGCATTTGCCCATCTTCCAAAACGTATCCGGCACCTTCCTCGAACTGAATCAGAAAGCTGTCGTAAAGCGCCACTATCGTGCCGGGGAGATTATCTGCCGCGAAGGCGAATTCGGCTCGACCGCGTTTTACATCCTCGAGGGCAAGGCAGAAGTTTTTCTTGCGAGCCCGATGGCTCACGTAGAGACGGCAGGGACAAGTCAGGGCTTCTTTCGCAAGTTGAAGAGCATGCTGAGTCCGCGTGAGCAGCACCGCCGAAGCGAGGAATCGGATCGGCCCTTTATCCCCATTGACGCTTCCGTCGATCTTCCCTACGACCGGCCGATCGCCGAACTAAGTCCGGGCGATTTATTCGGCGAGATGACTTGCATGAGCTACTACCCGCGATCTGCGACGGTCCGGGCCAAGACCGATTGTGTGATGCTCGAAATGCTCCGCAACGTTCTCGACATTCTGCAACGCAACAAAACCTTCCGCGCGCAACTGGAACGCAACTACCGCGCTCGTGCACTCGACTCGCATTTGCGAAGCGTACCTATCTTCGCCTCCTTGACCAAGGATTTCATCGACCACCTGCGCGATCGCGTCGAACTAGTGCGTTTCAGTCCCGGACAGGTCATCTGCCGCCAAGGCGATGTCGCCGACAGTTTCTATCTGGTACGCATTGGATTCGTGAAAGTATCCGAAGAGCGTCCAGGCGGCGAATTGATTCTCGCCTACCTTGCTCGCGGCGGTTACTTCGGCGAGATAGCCCTGCTCAGCGGAAGCCCTCGGACTGCCACTTGTACGGCCCTTGATCACGTAGAAGTCGTCCGTATTGCGCGCACGGATTTTGAACTTATGCTCGACCGCTTTCCTGACGTGCGGGCGAAACTCGAGTCCATCGCGCACGAGCGTGTCGCAGAAAATCGCCGGCGCACGACCCAACTGCAGACGCTGCCCGTCGATCAATTCCTCGCCAACGGCCTCATGGAGGCCCAGAGCCTGCTCGTCCTCGACCTGGAGCGCTGCACCCGCTGCGATCAGTGCGTGCACGCCTGCGCCGACGCTCACGACGGAGTCAGCCGCCTGGTGCGCGAGGGCCTGCGCTTTGACAAATATCTCGTGGCGACTTCCTGCCGCCAGTGCCGCGATCCGCTGTGCATGGTCGGATGCCCCGTCGGCTCCATCCGCCGCCGGAACTCCCTCGAAGTAATCATCGAGGATTGGTGCATTGGATGCGGCCTCTGCGCCAACAACTGTCCTTACGGCAACATCAACCTGCATCCGTTCCCGGTCGAACTCGACGATCCTGCACACCCGGGCAGAAAAATCGCCAGCACCCGCGTCAAGGCCACGTCCTGCGACCTCTGCCACGATCATGCGGAGCCGAGTTGCGTCTACGCCTGTCCGCACGACGCTGCCCACCGCGTGAATCCACCCGAGTTCTTTGCCGGGCTGCTCAAGCAGTCCAGCGTGGCGAAGGGATAGTTCGTTGCTCATTGATCGCACACATCGCGGATGGTTTTTCGGCAGCATGGCAATTTTGGCAGTGGCCGTCGCATCGTATATTCCCTACAGTCTTCGATCACCCCAAGGGCCCCGCGGAGGAAGCTTTCCCGGCCTGATCTATGGCAGCGTTGGTTTCGCCTTCATGCTGTTTGCAGGACTACTTGGTCTTCGCAAGAAGTTTCCCATCTGGCGAATCGGCCGGGCTCAAACTTGGATGCGCGGCCACCTCTGGCTTGGATTTGTCGCGTTCCCTCTGATCTTGTTGCACGGCGGTTTTCATTTCGGTGGACTGCTGACGCGGGTTCTGCTGTGGATGTTCATTCTCGTGTTTACCAGCGGCTTACTCGGGGCGGCCCTGCAACACTTCATGCCTCGGCTGCACACCGCCCAACTCCCCATGGAAACCATTTACGAGCAGATCGATCGCGTGCGCGGTCAGCTCGTAGAAGAAGCCCAACAAGTCGTCGATGAATGCTGCGCGGCGCTTGAAGGCGAAGTCTCCAGCGCCACCGAGCGACAGCGTGCCGCGGCGGCGTCAGCTGGTGCCAGTTGGGACGTCACCGTCGCTTCTGGTATGCAGGTGGACGAGCAGGCGAGCACGGAGTTGCGGCGTGTTCTGTCCTCCGAGATTCGGCCTTATCTCGAAAAGACAGGACGCCATGGCGTCCGTATTGCAGACGCTCCCGTAGCTGCAGCCTTGTTCCGCCAGCTCCGAGTCCTGCTGCCCTCGACCATTCACTCGAACGTCGATGACCTGGAAAATATTTGTGAAGAAAAGCGGCAGCTCGACAATCAAAGTCGCCTTCACAAGATCCTGCATGGATGGCTTTTGGTGCATGTGCCTCTCTCCTATGCGTTGCTTTTGTTAGGAGCGTGGCATGCCGTAGTTGCCTTGAGATTCTGAGTGCAAAGCAATGCTGCGACGCATACGCACAACCAAGAAGCTCGCCAAACGCATTGACCTGCAGTACTTCAAGCGCCCCCATCCGCTGCGACGATGGCGCTTCTGGCTCTCGCTTTCGGTCCCGATCGTGGCGCTTGGTTGGCTCGTTGCTCAACGGACTCAAGGTGGACAGAAGGCCTACTCCAGCGGCCCGCTCTCGGCATCGCACGCGGTCTTCACCCAACAATGCAGTCTTTGCCATGTAACACGAGCGGGAGCATTCTTCAGGGATGTCAGCGACGACGCCTGCCTCGCTTGCCATGATGCCCCGGTTCATCATGCGAAACAGGCCTTCACTCCGACCTGCTCCTCGTGTCATCTGGAGCACAAAGGATCGATACATCTCGCCAGCACATCAACTGCGAGCTGCACGCAGTGCCATGAAAATCTGCGCGCACGGGACGGGAAACCGCATTTCGCTGAATCGATCGCAAGCTTCGACCGGGCACATCCAGATTTCTCGCCTGCGGCGAAGAAGTTGACCGACCCGGGCCAGCTTCGGCTGAACCACTATCTGCACATGCAGCCCAACCTTATGGGCCCGAATAGCAAGCGGGTACAGATGACTTGCGAAGACTGCCACCATCTCTCCGGCGAACACGGGCCGGTCGCTTACGCAGAAGAGTTGGTGACTACGGGGTCTCTCGATCAAGCAAACATCCTTCACACTCGCTCGCGCCCGTCACCGATGTTGCCCGTCAAATTCGCCACCGAATGCGCGGGTTGCCATACCCTCCAATTCGACACGCGCTTTGGACCCGAGCAGGTCCCGCATGACAAGCCTGAGGCTGTCCACGCGTTTCTCGTGAAACGCTTTCAGGAATACATAGGACGCAATCCCGCCTCGGTGCATTTGCCGGAACCGCCCACCCGCCAGTTTCCAGGCCGGATCCGGCCTGTTCGCATCGCGGGCGATGCAAGTGAGTGGGTACAGTTTCGGGTAGACGATGCCGAATGGCTCCTATGGAGTAAGACCTGCAAGCAATGCCACGCTCTCAAGAAAAACGCTGGCACACTTCCGGAAATTATTCCATCCGCAATTCGCACTCGCTGGCTCGACCACGCCACCTTCGACCACAAAGCGCATCGCATGATGAACTGCACCGCCTGTCACACAAAGGCACTCGACAGTCATGACACGGCTGATGTCTTGCTCCCGGGTATTCAGACCTGCAGGGAGTGCCACCGAGACGAAGCACGGTCAAAGGAAGTGGCGGAAGGTCGCTGTTTTGAGTGCCACCAGTATCACGACTGGAGCAAAGCGGGGTTACCAAAGCATCGCTTCACGATTCCCGAACTACGCGGCACCGCCGAACTGCACGTTCCTCAGCCTTAGGTAGGCCTACAGCCATCTCGTTTTACTGAGTACCAACTGAGCGCTCGGTCTTCGCTGGGGGCTCGTCTGTCACTGTGAATACTTTCCCGTCTCGCAAATACATCCGATCCATTTCCTCGCGATTGAACGGACGCGCTCCACGCCGGCCGAACACCGCGAGTTGATTGCCGTTCTCATCCACGGCGCGATCGCGGTCGATACCTTTGGACACAGCCAGCGCAGGTCCGTGCGTCCGGTAGCCGGCAATCCACTTCGGCGTTGGTCTCGGACTGAATCCACTGAACGCAGGATTGTCGACCGGGGAGAACAGCTGCACGACTTGCAACCCATTCTTTCCATCAGCGACGTAGGCGAACAGACTGGACGAGACCATCCCCAGCTTTACATCATTCGAGTCATTCAGCCGGCCATTCGCGGTGAACATCTGATCCAGCTTCGGCTTCTCCGGATGCTCCACGTCAATGACCGCCAACCCCTGGCGACCGGCAGCCACATAAGCGTACGTGCGCGCCACGTAGAGATTTCGCGCGTCTTCCAGCGTGACTTTCGCATCCGGTACAACCTTGGGCTGATCCAGCGCCGTCACATCGAATACCTTCAGCCCTTCGCGGTCGACAACAAATCCATACCGGAACTGAATAGCGATCCCTCGGGGCTCGACCAGAAAGGGGGCCCCTATCTCAGCCGTCACCTTCGGCTGCAACGGATTGTCGATGTTGACCACGACCAGGCCGCGATCACAAAGAACGTACGCATATGTACCGGCAATCGCGATGCGGCGCGCCCCGTTCAGCACTCCATCCGGATTAAATGCGAGCGCGCGCTTAAGAAAATTGTTCGCCGGATTTCCATCCAGAAGAGTGCCGACACCGGGACTTTTGCTTTTCAAATCTGGATTCCCGACGATCACAAGTCCCTCGTATTTATCCGCAACGTAGAGAAAACCATACATCAGGTGAACGGCTTGTTCTTCGTTCTCTTTCTGATGGGTTCGCAACGGATCCACGCCCAAGGTGGTTGGAGTGGCAACCGCGATCGCATACTTTGTAGGCAGGTAGAAGCGCTGTCCCAGCGGAGATACCGGTGCCGTCACCAGGCGCTCCGAAATGTCTTTGTTGTCGATATTCGCAATATCGAAGACTCGCAACCCACCCTTCCCCATCGCGGCATACAGATATTCGCCACGCGCCTGCACATCCAGAACCTCAGCTCCGGCGTGCCGGTAGGCTTCTTTCAGTTCAGCTTTGGCGTCCAGATGCTTCTTGAAGCCATCCGGGTACGCGATCTTATGGAAATCGCTGCCCACAACGGCCGGCGGTTCGTCATGCTCTGTAACGGCAACTGCCTCAAACCCGCCCTTGCCGGAAGCGACAAACACGTACCGCCCGATGAAATTCATGAAGTTCGTGCCCTGCAAGAGCAACTGTGCCATCCACGCATTGTTGTCGTTCTCGCGCGACACGTGGCAGTCCGTGCACCCCTTGGTTTCTTTCCCTCGCACCGTGTGTGGCACGAACGTCGAGAAGGCCTGTCCGCTAAAGCCCTCGGACGAAACCGTCTGCTGCTGATAATAGAGCCAGTCGCGATCACTGTTTTGTGAACTCACTACTACCGCACACGCCGAGCGCACCGGCGCGACGCGGTGACCAGTCACGGTGCCATCGATCCCGAGCGTATAAATGTCATCGCGCAGTACTTGAAAGTTGTAAGAAGTCCAGTTCCGCGTAGTCAGCCCTTCGTTGTGCAGCATGGGCGTGCGTTCGTTCGCTGTCATCGAGAGATGGCATCCGTAACACGTCGGCGCCCACGACGAATGGCACGCATAGCAGGTCATCCGACTGTTTGCATGAGCCAGCTTCGATTGATCGGCCGTGCCTTCACCCCAAGTCTCGCCGTCGCGTTGGATCGTTTTCGCCAGGCGCGACTTCTCACTGTAGTGCTCGTTGCCAGGGCTGATGGTGTCGGCCACCTGCACCACCTCCCACTCCGTGTGTTCATCGAGCATGGACCGCTGATAGAGTCGGCCCTCCTTCCAATAGAAACGACGCTCCTTCCATGGCGTCCGCAGGCCAGCCAGATTTGTCCCCTGCGCCGGCGCCGCAGTCCCAGAAGTGACCAGCGTCGCCTTTTGCTGCACGCTTCCATGACAATCGACGCAATCGATCTCCACCGCATTCCGTGTCTCGCCATAAAGCTTGCCATTCCCATGGCTGTCCTGCTCGAAGTGGCAGTCGATGCAGTGCATGCCCTTCTCGAGGTGAATGTCTTTCAGGTGCACGGCCTTTTTGAATTTCTCTGGGTCTTCGAACGCGACTGGCTTGTCCTTCTCGTCGAGCAACGCGCCCTTGCGATCATGTTTGAACACTGCACGGAAAATCCAGCCGTGACTGTGAAAGTCAGCGAACCGAGTTCGGTCAAGTTGCTGGTTGAATTCGGGCGTCCCGGTCTTCTCAAGAAACTTTACGTCCGACCACAGCCCTCGCACTGCCGAGCCTTCCGGGTTGCGCGCCTCGACGCTGCTCCGATCTTCTGCGCTCGGATGACTCTGACTCGCCGGCCACATGTGTTTGCCGTCCATTTCGTTATCCCACCACGTGTAGCCGAAATATTTTGCAACCATGTTCGTACCCGGATGAA
>DASRDJ010000174.1:0-4494 GCA_035652655.1 Terriglobales bacterium | reverse complement strand
CATTTCGGACACCGCATATCACTTTTCCCGCAAACACTGGTTCTTCGCGGCGTATGTTCCATACCCGCTAACCCAGCATCCACAGGAGTTTGCTATGAGCAAGACCGCAATTACCTCTCCGGAACTCACGCCGCCGGTCGGCCCGTTCTCCCAGGCGATCGAAGTCGGTGGTTTCCTATACTTCAGCGGACAGGTCGCCCAAGACCTGGCCACTGGCAAGGTGGTCGAGGGGGGCATTGTGGCCGAGACGGAGCGCGTCCTCCAGAACCTCTCGGCGGTTCTCAAGGCGGCCGGCAAGAGTTTCGATGATGTCGTGCGCGCCGGTGTATTTCTCACGAGTATGAGTGACTTCGCCGCGATGAATGGCATCTACGCAAAGTATTTCAGTCAACCCTTTCCTGCTCGCACGACGATCGGGGCCGCCGCGCTACCACTTGGGGCCTGTGTCGAGATCGACCTCGTCGTCAAGGCTTGAGGTGACACACGGAGGTTGATCTCATGAAGTACGCATTTCAAATAATCGATGTTTTCAGTTCGACCCCGTTCGGCGGTAATCAACTGGCGGTTCTGCCTGACGCGGCCGGCATTTCGACCGAGGGCATGCAAAAGATTGCTCGTGAATTCAATTTCGGCGAAACGACCTTCATCTTACCGAAGAACGATCCTGCGAACACGTGTCGAGTGCGCATCTTCACACCTCGGGTGGAGCTCGACTTTGCGGGACATCCCTCGGTCGGCACAGCCTGTGCCCTTGTGATGAAACAGCACGTACGGCTTAGTGCTCCAGTCCGGCTCATTCTGGAGGAGAATGCCGGTCCCGTGACGGTTGATGTCGCTCACCGAAACGGGGGCTTCCACGGCACGTTGACGTTATCCGGGAAGATCGAGGCGCCGACCGGCGCACCTTCTCCGGCTGAACTCGCCGCCGTACTATCCGTCGAACCCGCCGAGGTGAACCAAGTCTTTTTAGCGGGCGCCGGTGTTCCGTTTTGTTTTGCGCAACTAACCTCGAACGAAGTGGTTGATCGGGCGGCGATGAATCGGGCTGCCTGGGCGGCAACGCTCTCACGAGCATGGTCTCCCCACATCTTCTTCTTCGCAGGAGATCTACGGGATGGCGGCAAGCTCTATGCGCGCATGTGGGCACCCGCGCTCGGCATCGAGGAAGATCCCGCGACGGGCGCCGCCTGTGCCGCCCTCGTCGGCGTCATGGCATCGAAGCATGATTTTGGTGGGACGGCCTATCGCCTTTCGATCCAGCAAGGTGTCTCGATGGGACGCAGAAGCGAAATCGAAGCGGAGGCGCGTAAGAGCGGAAGCGTCGTGACCTCTATCAGCGTTGGTGGTGCCGCGGCCAACATCGCAAGCGGCGAAATCGAGGTGCCGCCGTCCGCGCTTGTGTCTTAGACCTTCGAAGTCGCCCACATGCGCGGACGGGACGCCAAGCTACACTTCCTGCAGCGACGCCGGCGAAAGAGGGCTCGCGAACGGAGGTTGTCCGATGAGCGCAAGCTTTGCTCGCTCGGCTGGCGAATGTAAGACCGGAATGCAATCGACATCTTCTGCGAGGAGTGAATTTTGCGATGGCAACCCAGGGTGTAACCGACTGGAAGAAGGAATGGTTCGAAATTGAAGACGCAACCTACCTCAACACGGCAGCACACACAGTCATACCGCGTGTATCCATCCGCGCGGTAGAACGCTCGCTCGAAGCAAAGAAGTTTCCCCATCGTGTTGACGATTCCCTGTGGTTCGAGTCGCCAGTTCGAATCCGTGGCTCTCTGGCGAGGATGATCGGGGCTAAACCGGAGGAAATCGCTGTCACTACGGGAGCAAGCACCGGCGCTGCCGCTGTGGCGCACGGTTTGGAGTGGAGGCCGGGCGACGAGATCATCACCGCGCAGGGCGAATTCCCGCTGCACTATTCGACATGGAAGCCCATGGAAGAACGTGAAGGCGTAAGGCTGAGGACCATTGCGCCGCACGATCGGTTTATCACGGCGGATGACCTGATCGATGCGCTGACGCCTAGAACCAGAATCGTCTCGGTGAGCCTGGTGCGCTATGACGACGGGACTCTGCTGGACGCAGCGCGGGTTAGTGCCGCATGCCACGCACAGGGAACTCTGCTTCTGTTGGACGTCAGTCAAGCCTGCGGCGCGGTGCCAATGAGCGTCAAGGATCTGGGCGCCGACTTTATGGTGTGCGCCGGCTACAAATGGCTGCTGAGTTGTTACGGCACGGGGTTTTTCTGGATAAAGACGGAGCACCTCGACGGGCTTCTGCCTGGACCTTTCTACTGGACGGGACAGAACACGGATCATTTTTCGGAGTTGAACTTTGTCGACCCCAAACCCTCCTGCAACGCCAAACGCTGGGACGCCGCAGAATGGGCAACGTACTACAACTTCAATCTCTCCGCGATGGCGGAGTCGGTGGATTTCGTGTTGCGTGCCAGCCCGCAACGTGTCGCCGAGCACAACCGGAGTCTTATCGAATTTATGTATCGTCATCTCTCAGAGGATCGTTGTACTCCCGCAAGTCCGCTGGAGTCTGGAAGACGCGGGCCGTTTGGATGCTTCACAGCGCGCAAACCGGAAAGGACTGTCGAGCTTTACCAGAAGCTGCGGCGAGAAAACATTATCGTGAGCCTGCGGGAGGGCAAGATTCGGGTCTCACCTCATTTATTCAACTGCGAGCAGGATATGGATCGTCTAGTCCGCGTGGTGTGCGACTGGCAGAACTGAAGCATGGAGAAAACAAATACAATGACCATTATTTATGAACGGCTAAAAGCTCTGCAAATCAATTTGCCTGAACTTCCGCCGCCGCTGGTCGATGCCTACGTTCCATCGTTTGTGCCGTTTGTGCGAGCCGGCAATCTTATTTATCTGTCGGGACGACTCGCCAAGAAAGACGGTAAGCCATTCTCCGGCAAACTGGGGCAACAAATCACAACGGCGGAGGGCAGGCAGGCCGCGCGTGAGGTCGCCATCGAAATCCTCGCCACGCTGCAGGCGGCCCTTGGCGACCTGAACAAGGTGAAGCGTATCGTCAAGATGACGGTACTCGTGAACAGCGCTCCCGGCTTCACTGAATCCCACCAGGTCGCCGATGGCGCCTCCGAACTTCTTCGCGAAGTCTTTGGCGAGGCCGGAGCACATGCCCGCACCTCCCATGGTGGGGCGGAGATCCCGTTCGGTTCCTGTGTGGAGATCGAGATGATTGTCGAGGTCTCGCATTCAGACAGCGAGTGCCAGGTATGAAGAGCACCACGAATCGGCCTAACTCCACGTCCATCGCAGCTGTAGAAGGGCATTTGTCTAGGTTGATTGGGGAGAAAGGTACGGAGCTCAAGACTCCACGTGCTGCCATCCCAATGTAACCAAGCGTTGGAAACGGAAGGAACATGACCGATTTCAGGTAATCACGGGACACACGAAGGCGAGCCTTCCATTCGATCGAGAGTATCTCGGCATACATCGGTCGGACGATTGCGTCTTTTTTCAGATCACATTGAATAGCGGCTGTTCCACCGAGTTGAAGCAAGGCTTCTACAAAGCACTAGCGGACCATCTCTACGAAGGAGTAAAGATTCGCAAGGAAGACATCCTCATCAACTTTGTTGAAGTCCCGAAGGAAAATTGGTCCTTTGGTAACGGCGAGGCCCAGTACGTCACGCCTCCAAAATAGATCGAAGATGACACCAGTTGCGGGAAGTGGTGGGGAAAGAGCTCGATTCTTGAGGCAACTGGTCGGCTTCAGCCTCATCGCGGGCATCTTGGAGGCTTCAAAATGCAAATACTGATAGTGGGCATCGGCGCGTTGGGCGGAACAATCGCCGCTCGCGCCCTCCGCGCTGGATTGCCCGTCCGGCTTGCGGCTCGCAATACCGAATCCGCGGAGGTGCTGCGCAGATCGGGCCTGCGAGTATCCGGCATCGGAGGAGAGGTGGAGGCAGACACTATCGACGTTGCCGCACTTGAGGACTACGGGAAGCGAACCCAATTTGACCTGATCCTGCTTGCCACCAAGGCGCAGCACGCGCTGGAGGTGGCGCCCCAGGTGGTGGGCCTACTCGCCCCCGAAGGGGTCATATTGCCTATACAGAATGGCGGAGTTGCCAGGGCACTCGCGGATCGTCTGGGCGAAGATAAGATCCTTGGTGGATTTTCAAATCTTGGGGCCACGATGGTAGAACCCGGCCTCTACGAGCAGAAGAATGCAGGGCATTTACTGATAGGCGAACTTGCTGGTGGTGTCAGTGAGCGTACCGAACGGGTTGCGCGCGTCTTGAGTCGAGCGGTTGAGGTCAAGATATCTTCAAACATGATCGGTGCCATCTGGTCGAAGCTCCTGATCAATTGCTCGGTTACAACCCTCGGCGCGCTCTGTTCGCAAACCATGCGTCAGTACATGGAAACGGAGGCAGGCAAGAAGGTCTTCCGACGGACGTACGAGGAAGCGTTGTCCGTGGCACTTGCAATTGGCACT
>DASRDJ010000173.1:0-10659 GCA_035652655.1 Terriglobales bacterium | reverse complement strand
ATGCAGATCGCAAATTCAGAAGAACTCACTCGGCTGGAACGCAATGTTCCATGGCTCGCTATCACCGGTGCCGTCACACCTTTCGTCGGGTTATTCGGCACGGTGTGGGGCATTATCGATGCCTTTCACGGACTGGGCACTGCTGGAGCCGCGACGTTGCGGGCAGTGGCGCCCGGCATTTCCGAAGCGCTGATCACGACCGCCGCCGGGTTGGCCGCTGCAATTCCAGCCGTGATCGCCTACAACCTGATCGGCAGTTCGATCCGCGAGTTTGCTTCGCGTGGCGATGACTTCGCGCTTGAGATGCTGAACGCGGTGGAACGGTCATCGGTGCCGGTGCAGGCCGACCCGGCTGGAGCTCGACGCTGATGGCTTTCACAGGCGCTAACGGTCGAACGCAGACCTCGATCTCCGATATCAACGTAACGCCGCTGGTCGACGTGGTGCTGGTGCTGTTGATCATTTTCATGGTAACGGCGCCGGTGCTGCAGTCGGGCATCGAAGTGAGCGTGCCCAAGACGCGCACGGTCAAAGAGATCACCGAGGAACGCATGGTGATCAGCATCAACAAGCAGCAGCGCGTCTTCCTGGGCAACGATCCCATCAACATCAACGACATCAAGGCGCGCCTTCGGCAGAGAATCCGCGACCCGCAGAACCAGTCGGTCTTCATTCGCGCGGACGAGGATGTGCCTTTCGGCGCGTTTGCCACGGTGATGGACGCCGTGAAGGGCGCGGGCATCACCAACGTGAGCATCGTGACGCAGCCGCTGGATTCGAATGCAAGCCGACACTGAGATATTTTTCGAACACGGACGCCTGGGCAAACCACTGGCATGGTCCGCTGGGCTGCACGTATCGTTCGTGGGACTGATGATTCTGTTCGGCGTGATCCTGCCGGGGCGGCGCGGCGACGTGTGGGGAGCGGGCGGCGGCGGGGAGGCGATCGGCGTATCGCTGGTCAGCAACATTCCCCTGCCGGCTAGCCAGGTGCAGACCCAGAACGTCGTCGCCAACGAGTCGAAGGGTCTGTCGAAGTCACAGCCCATCGAAAAGGTGGAAGAACCCGACGCGATTCCAATCCCCGACAAAAGTACGAAGGTCAAGCCAAAACCGGTCACGAGCGCGAGCAAAGCCAAACCACAACCGCAGGCCGAGGAACCCAGCAACGAAGTGCCTTTTGGGCAGGGCGGACCAGTCAGCGGTCCTTACGGCACGTTCAGCTCGAACGGCGCCAAGGGCGGTTTCGGCGTCCAGGGCGGCGGCGGCGATTTTGGCTCGCGTTACGCTTACTACGTACAGGGGATTCAGCGGCGCATCACGGAAAACTGGATGCGTTACGAAATTGACCCGACGATCCGGCAGGCGAATCGGGTCTATGTCACGTTCGACATCAGTCGGTCAGGCCAGCCGTCGAATGTGCAAATCGAGCAGTCCAGCGGAGTACCTTCTCTGGATAACTCGGCGCTGCGGACCGTTCAACGCGTCGATTCGTTTGGGTCTCTGCCTCCCGAATATTCCGGCAGCAAGGTGTCGGTGGAGTTTTGGTTTGACTACAAGCGTTAAGCGTCACATGGAACAGTAATGACCGTCACACGATTTCAAATCTATCTTTTGGACATTTAGGAGTTGGTCGCGAGCATGGACTATCGTCACTTGAAGCCCCAATCCCACCGGAATACGATTCAGTTTTCATCCCGCGCCGCCGTTTCCACGATGCCGTCTTGCCGTTTGCTCATGCGTAGGTTCGCCGCGAACACAGCATTCGTGTGTCTGCTTGCCATTTTGCTGGCGGGAGTGAGTGCCGCGCAGGATTGGGTGCGCACCGGCACTGGTTTGGGTGTGGACAAAATCCGCCTCGCCGCGGCCGACTTCAAGCCCAGCACGCAAGATCCGAACACGGCCGCGCTCCTGAAAACTTTTAACGACACGCTCTGGAACGATCTCGACAACGCCGGTATCTTCGATATGGTTTCGAAGAGTTTTTATCCGACCGACGTTCCCGGCAGCCCAAATGAAGTGCGCTTCGAGCAATGGAATGCTCCGCCGCCGAACGCGTCGATGCTCGCCTTCGGCGATTTCGGCGCCACCGGCAATAATCTTCTAGTCCACGGCTGGCTTTATGACGTAAAGAATGTTGCCTCGCCCCAGGTGTTGGGCAAGCAATACACGGATGCGGCTACGGCGGACGCGGCCCGCGCCATCGCGCACAAGTTCGCCAACGAAATCATCTTCCGCCTGGGCGGCGGCGTGGCCGGCATTGCGGAGAGCAAGATCTATTTTGTGAGCGATCGCGGCGGCCACAAAGAAATCTGGGGCATGGATTACGATGGCTCGAACCAGCACCAGATCACGCATCAAGGAACAATTTCTCTTTCGCCACGCATTTCGCCCGACGGATCACGGCTTGCTTTCAGTTCCCTCACCAAAACCGGCTGGGAAATCACGATGTACTCGCTGGAGTTGAACCGCGGCGTGTCATTCGCGCGCTTCGGGGGAACGAATCTTTCTCCCAGTTGGGCGCCCGACGGAACCAAGCTCGCGTTCTCGTCGTCACGCGGTGGCGAGCCGAATATCTACGTGTCGGAACCCTCCGGGGCCAATCCTCGGCGCCTGACCAGCGACCGCGGTCCCGATGTGGGACCGACCTTTAACCGCAAGACAGGTGCGCAAATCGCTTTCGTCAGCGGGCGCACCGGACTTCCGCAGATTTACACCATGGAAGCCGACGGCACGAACGCCCAACGCGTCACCGACCAGGGATATGCAGTCTCGCCGTCGTGGTCACCCAATGGGCAATTCCTTTCTTTCTCATGGTTTCGCAAATATGGACCTGGAGCTCCGGGAGCCAATGACATTTATCTGATGGACATCGCCAGCAAGCAGTGGGTGCAGTTGACTCATGACGGCGGGCGCAATGATTTCCCATCTTGGTCCCCGGATGGACGCCATATTGTCTTTCAATCGAGCCGCTCGGGCAGCGAACAGATCTGGACAATGCTGGCCGACGGGACCAAAGTGCAACAGCTAACGTTCAGTGGCAGGAACTCCCAACCAAATTGGAGTTGGAAGTAGGCGACTAAAGTGTCAACATGAAGATGCACTTACCACTGTTATCATCCCCGGTTATGGCGGAAATGTTGGCCCGCGTAACCGGTCTATACCGTGCGCGGACGTGTGCGCATGACTTTGCTGGGAGGAGAACGTGAAACTTAGGAACGTGAAGTGGACTACTCTGGTATTCATTCTTGGCGCGATCATGTTTCTGGGCGCCTGCAAGAAGAAACAACCGGCACCGCCACCACCACCGCCACCGCCGCCGCCGGCACCAACTGCGTCGATCTCTGCTAGCCCGAACAGCGTGGACAAAGGAATGTCGACGACGCTGACCTGGCAGACAACAAACGCAACGGATGTCAGCATCGACGGGATCGGCGCCGTTCAGCCGAATGGTTCGCAGCAGGTGACGCCGGCCGACTCGACCACCTATCACCTGGTCGCGAAAGGCTCGGGTGGAACCCAGGAGGCTACGGCCCGAGTGACGGTGAATGCACCGCCTCCGCCGCCTCCGCCACAGGCGACTCTGACGGAAGAGGAGATGTTCGCGCAGAACGTCAAGGACGTTTACTTCGACTACGATTCGGAAGGTATTCGTCCCGACCAGCAGTCTGCGATCCAGGGCGACGCGACCTTCCTCAATCAGCATTCGAATATTCAGTTCACGATTGAGGGTCACTGCGACGAGCGCGGGTCTACGGAATACAACCTGGCGCTGGGCGACCGGCGCGCGAATGCGGTGCGCAATGCCTTGACATCGGCGGGCGTGAATGCCAGCCGGATCAAGACCATCAGTTATGGCAAGGAAAAGCCGTTCTGCACCGAGTCGAATGAAACCTGCTGGCAGCAGAATCGCCGCGGGCACTTCGCTTACAACAAGTAGAGAGGCACCGTGCGCGGGAAGCTGGCCGGATCATGGCATCAGTTCCCGCGCCTTTTTCTTGCTGCCGGAAGGATGACCTGAGAAACCTTCGAGTTATTTCCTTTGCTGGCGTGTTCCATACAATAGAGGTTGGCGGCTTCCGGCACGAGTCCGGTCTCCCTATGGGATACTGGTAGACATCAAACAGGAAGGGTTTATGAGCATTTCCAAACTTTCGAGATATCTGTGGATCGCCGCCATCGCCGCGGCGCTTGTGGTGCCTGCCGTTCCGGCGCACGCGGCCAACAAAGACATGGTCCAGCTGCAGACGCAGGTCCAGCAACTGCTGGAACAGATGACGGCCATGAAGACGAGCTTCGACGAGCGGATGGGCGTGATGAAGAATCTCGTCGAGCAGAATACCGACGCGTCGAACAAGAGCACGGCCGCCATCAACGCGCTACAGCAGACTCTGCAGAAGCAGCAGGGCGACTCCGCGGGGAAAGTAGATCAGCTTTCCGGCCAGATCCAATCGCTGAACGACACGCTAGATGAACTCAAGGTCCGCCTCGCCAAGGTAAGCAAGCAGCTTGAGGACATGCAGTCGTCGCAGCAGAGCATTGCCGCGCAGCAGCAGGCGACGCAGGCGCAAGCTCAGGCCCAGGCGCAGGCTCCTCCGCCCGACGTGCTATACGCCAACGCGCTCCGCGACTACAACGGTGGCAAGAACGATATCGCGGCGCAGGAATTCTCCGACTACATCAAGTTTTATCCCAACACCGATTTGGCCGGGAATTCGTACTTCTACATGGCTGAGCTTCAGTTCCGCGCGGGCAACTATAAAGAGGCGGTTGCCAACTATGACCAGGTTTTGCAGAACTTCCCCAGCGGAAGCAAGGCAGCGGCGGCACAGTTGAAAAAGGGCTTCGCGCTGATCGAGATGGGACAAAAAGACGATGGCGTGCAGGAGCTGCGGCATCTGATCCAGCGCTACCCCAAGACGAACGAAGCGATCCAGGCCAAGGAGAGGCTGCGCAAGCTGAATACGGGCGCAGCTAGCAAGCCGGGTATCTAGCAGTTCGTTGACCGAAGAAGGACGGGTAGGCACCCAGCGCCGAAGGCGCGGCGCCCGTCCTGTAAGACCTTCCGATGTTCCCTACCTGAAGTTTTCCACCAGCATGATGTCTGCTTCCGACGTCTCGATTCCACAGTAGAACAAGGTCTTTCCGTCGGGCGACAGCGCGATCTCACCTTGCGGCTCCGCCATCTTTGGCAGGTCGGCCACTTTCTTCACGCGATGTGTGGTGGCGTCATAGAAGCCGACCGAGTATTGTCGCGGCACTCCCACTACAAAGTACAGTCCGTGGTCGGCCGTGACCCAGGCGCCGTCCCGAATGCCGGTGAACATTCCCTTCTCGGCGCGCTCTTCGCCTCCTTCGACCGACATGGAGCGGATCTCCATCGGTTGCTTCGCCAACACATAGTAGAGGCGCTTTCCATCAGGCGACTCCTCGGGAAGATAACGGTTTTCTTTGGTCACCTGCACGGCCGAACCACCGGATACAGGAACTTTCCAGATCGCCAGCGGGTGTTCGGTTGAGAAATAGATAGTGTGGCCGTCAGACGACCAGAATGGCGACGAAGCGTTCCCTGTTCCGGTTTCGATCTTCCTGGGAACCCCGCCACTCGAGCTGACCGTGAAAAGCTCTGAGTGACCCGAGGCAAGAGAATCGAAGACAAGCTGCTTGCTGTCGGGAGACCAGCGTGGCGTACCAGTGCGCGCTCCGAGCGAAGTTAACTTCACCGGATTGGATCCGTCGCGATCGGCGACCCAGATCTCCATATTCCCGGTGCGGTCGGACTGGAAGGCGATGCGCTTCCCGTCGCGTGAAATGCGCGGACTCAGCTGGCCGCGCGTGGAGGTCACGACGCGAGTCGCGGCCGGGGAAGTCGGCCCCCGCCCTGCAAGCGGGAACTGGAAAATCTCCGAATGATAGGTATTGCACTGGATATACGCGAGCTTGTGGCCCGCTGGAGATAGCGTCGGACCAATCGCGTCGTGGGCGAATATGAGTTTCTCAGGAGTTCCCCCGGCAGCGGAAACTTTCCATAAGCTCGCGTCGGCTCCGTACACAATCGACTTGCCGTCCCGTAACCATGCCATGCCCATCGACGCCTTGCTGGCTACGAGACGGGCGGCGCGACTGCTTCCATCGGCTGGCTGAACATAGAGACGCGTTCCTTCTCCGCCGACGAGCACGCATTCTGAAGCGACCTCCTTTCCATCAGGCGAGATGGAGGGATTGACCTGGGCACCGCACTCGGGAGCGGCGGCCGGGAGCACGCGTTCTTCGCTTGTCTCGGCGTTAATCAGATGAATGCGGAAGGGGCTGGCGCTGTGGTGTCGTCTGCTTTTGCGAATGCGATCCACTTGCTGTCGGGCGACCACGAAACCAACGAATACGGATAGCCTCCCTTGCCCAGGTGGGCGAGACGGCGCTCCTCTCCGCCGAACGCGGGCAGGACATAAACTCCTACGCCTTCTTTCGTGAGCATGACGAAGGCGATTTTCTTACCATCGGGCGACCAGGCAGGCTCGAGAAATCCGGCGTGGTGACACGTAAGCCGCACGGGATTCTCTTGTCCTATTTGCTTCACATAAAGATCAGATTCATTCGGCGTTTCTTCGCGATGCCACTCGAAGGCGATTTCATTTCCGCTGGGCGAGAAACTCGGGGCAAACTCGATTCCAGGATAAGTGGTCAGCGGAACCGGGGTAAGCTCAGCTCGTGGGTTGATGTCGCGCGGGACCGGCCGCATGATGTAGGTGCTGAATCCGGCAATGAGCAGAACCGCAACCGCCAATGCCGCAATCTTCTGCCAGGGTGTGCGGGGAGGCATGGCTGGCTTCCTCGTTTCTCCAACCTGGGGCGCGTTACCTGGATACGAAACCGGCGCAATGAAACGGTATCCGAGGCGCGGCAGAGTCTGGATGTAGTTCGGTGGTCGGGCGAGTCATTAAGCGCTTCCCGCACCTTGTTCACGGCCGCGTTCAGGCCCTGATCGAAATCTACAAATGTGTCGTGCGACCAGAGATGGACGCGAAATTCATCGCGCGTAACCAGTTCGCCCGGACGAGTCAACAGGACAGCAAGGACTTCGAAAGGCTGACCTGTCAGTTTCAGAGGTACGCCATCGTTCCAGACCTCGTGCGTTCGAAGATCCACTTCGAGGGAGCCAAAGCACACGCGATTCTGAAGATCTGCCATAGAAAACCGGATTAGGGAGGCCGTCCGCGACGGACGAGGCGAAAATCATACTCTCAGGGAAGTTGCATGAAGAAGGGGAAAACAAAACAAAGCGCCTCCAGCTTATGAGGCGAAGGCGCTTTCGAGATTGCCAACTGTCGACCTGAGGACGATGGGTTATTGCGTTGCCGCCTTCTTGTGATGGTGCTTGTGATGATGATGGTGCTTTCCGCTCTTCCCTTGCGAGGATTTCTTTTCAGGCGCAGCAGCGCCTGGGGCAGTGGTCGTCGGAGTTTGTGGTGGAGCGCTCGATTGAGCCCGCAAGCTGGGGGTCAGACTTGCCACAGCCACTGTAGCGATTACCAGACAGCGCATGTAGATCTCCTTCAAACTGGCCTGAGATGCTGTCGCAAGAGAATAAATCCTTTCCCCAACGAAGTGTTTCAGGTTAGGCTACGCACTGTGGACAAGGTAGGTACCTCGTCCGCTGAATCCAGGAGCATTTATCTTATGGAACATCCCAAGGAAAAGGACCAGGACCGCGAAAAAGGCGCCGTTGAACAAGACGAGCGCACGCAAACGGGAAACACTTCGATGAACGGCCAACTGGGCCATCGGGATCAGGATCCGATGTTGAAGTCGGCGGACACGGATTTCCCCGAGCCCGGCGAGAGCCCGGAGCATTCCGGCGGTGAAGAAGAAGTGGTCGACGACGTGGCCTGAAGTACTTGCATACCTAGTAAACAAAAAGCCCTCCGATTTCGGAAGGCTTTTTGTTTTTGGCTGAGGCGAGGGCAAGATGCCCTCGCGACTGCCGGCGGGACGCCGGCACTACGAAACCCCTCACCGCAATTCTTCCATGCACTGCTCCAACACTTCGCGTCCCGGACGGGTCACCGATTCCGGCAGCGTAGCCAGTGCCTGTTCGGTCATGTTCAGCATGTCGATAAACGTCGGCGCCTTGGGATTGACGTACAGCACGCCCGTCAACACCTCCTGCTTCTCGTGGGCTTCCATGAGGCGGCGAACGGCCTCGATCCGGTCTGTCGGATCATATTCGGCTTCCAGCTTGTGCAGACGCAGCCGCGAGCCGTCATGCATGGTCACTTCCATGGTTGCGCCCGGGTCATAGTCGACGTTGATCTCTTCAAAGTGCGGGACGAAGTTAATCTCCTGCAGCGGCTCTTCGTGGTCCTTCATGTACTTGTAGGATTTCGTCGAGCCCTCATGGTCGTTGAAGGTCACGCAAGGCGAGATGACATCAAGCATCACTGTCCCATTGTGCGCAATCGCGGCCTTCAGCATCGTGTGCAACTGCCGCTTGTCGCCCGAGAACGAACGCCCGACGAAGGTCGCGCCCAATTCGATCGCGAGCGCGCAGGTATCGATGGCGGGAAGATCGTTGACCACACCCGTCTTCAGCTTCGATCCGAGGTCAGCAGTCGCGGAGAACTGTCCCTTGGTGAGGCCATAAACGCCGTTGTCTTCGATAATGTAGATCATCGGAAGATTACGGCGCATCAGGTGCACGAACTGGCCAATGCCGATCGAGGCCGAGTCGCCGTCGCCACTGACGCCCAAGGTTAGCAGGTTGCGGTTCGCCAGGACTGCTCCGGTGGCGACCGACGGCATTCGGCCGTGGACTGAGTTGAAGCTGTGTGAGCGGCTCATGAAATAGGCCGGGCTCTTCGAAGAGCAGCCGATGCCGCTCATCTTGGCGACGCGCTCGGGCTGGACGCCCATCTCGTACATCGCATCGACGATGCGTTCCGAGATCGCGTTGTGCCCGCAACCGGCGCACAGCGTGGTCTTGCCGCCTTTGTAGTCGATTACAGCCAGGCCGATGCGGTTCGTCTTCGGTGCCGGGGTGGTGGGAGTGGTGGCCATGCTACTTGCCCTCCATGGTCATGATTTCATCGGTGACAGAGCGCGCGTCGAGCGGCAGCCCGTGAATGTGAGCTATGCTGCGCAGGCGGGTGACGAGTTCGGCTCGCACGTCAAGTTTCAGCAAGCTGAGCAACTGCGCGTCGCGGTTCTGCTCCACAACGTAGACGCGGTCATGCTTCTCAATGAACTCGTGCACTTCGCGCGTGAACGGATAAGCGCGCAGGCGCAGGTAATCGGCGTCGAAGTTGTATTCCTTGTGAAGCTGGTCAAGGCTCTCGACCAGCGCCCAGTGCGAAGTGCCGTAAGCGATGATGCCGATTTTGGAGCCCTTGGACACAACTTCGGGACGCGGAACAAACGACCGCGCCGTCTCGAACTTGCGGTTGATGCGCTCCATGTTGCGCTCGAAGTCGTCGGGCCGCTCGCTGTACTGGGACTTCTCGTTGTGACCGCTGCCGCGCGCGAAGTAGGCGGCTGCCGGATGCTCTGTTCCCGGCAGAGTGCGGTAGCCGACACCGTCGCCGTCCACATCTTTGTAGCGCGCGAAGCCGCCCAGTTTGTCGAGATCGGCCTTGCTGAGCACCTTGCCGCGATTGATGGGAGTTTCCGGATACTTGAAGGGATCAGACATCCAGTTGTTCATGCCGAGGTCGAGATCCGACATGACGAACACCAGCGTCTGAAACTGCTCTGCGAGGTTGAAAGCGTCCTGCGCCAAATCGAAGCACTCGGCCACGGAACATGGCAGCAGCAGGATGTTCTTGGTATCGCCGTGACTAAGGAACGCGGTCGAGAGAATGTCGCCCTGCGAGGTACGGGTCGGCAGGCCAGTGGAAGGTCCCACTCGCTGAATATCCCAGATCACGCCTGGAATCTCGGTATAGTACGCAAGGCCTGCAAATTCCGCCATGAGCGAGATGCCCGGGCCAGCGGTTGCGGTCATAGAGCGAGCGCCCGCCCATCCGGCGCCCAGCACCATCCCGATAGCGGCCAGTTCGTCTTCGGCTTGCACAATCGCGAACGTCGCCTTGCCGTCGGGACCGATGCGGTGCTCCTTCATGTAGTCAATCAGGGTTTCAACCAGAGACGACGACGGTGTGATCGGATACCAGGTCACCACCGTGACGCCCGCGAACATGCATCCCAGGGCAGCCGCCGAGTTGCCGTCGATGATGATCTTGCCCGCGGTCTTATCCATGCGCGAGATGCGGAAAGGATCCTGCTTCTTCAGGTTCGCCTGGGCATAATCAAATCCCGCTTGCGCCGCGCCCAGGTTCAGGTTAGCGGCCTTCACCTTCTTCGCGAACTGTTTGCGGATGGCCTTTTCGACTTCGCCCATGTCGATGTCGAGCAACTGCGCTACGACGCCGACGTAGATCATGTTCTTCACGAGCTTGCGCAGCTTGGCCTCGGGACACACGGCTGCAACGATCTTGTCGTACGGCACCGCGTAGAAGGTCAGATCCTGCCGAAGTTCGTTCAGCTTGAGCGGTTCGTCATAGAGGACCGACGCACCCGCCGCCAGCGACATCACATCTTCGTGCGCGGTCTCAGAATTCATCGCCACCACGAAGTCGATTTCTTTTTTGCGCGCGATGTAACCGT
>DASRDJ010000172.1:0-33564 GCA_035652655.1 Terriglobales bacterium | reverse complement strand
ATGCGGCGCCGCGCTCGCCTGGCCACATCGGAAGCTACGCCGGATATTTCGTCGATGGCATCCATGCCAATATTAACTCCGCGAATTATTCGCCGGTCCGGCGCCTTTGCGCTACGAAAGCGAAGCGGGAGAGACGGACTTCGCGTGCCAGCCTCGCTGTCACCGAGAGAAATTCCTGTTCTGTTTCAAACGGCTGGTCTCCCTCGATTTCGCGCAGGGCTTCGGCTCGAGCGGCGCGGGCGCGATGGCGGCCTTCTGCCACCTGCGCCATGTTCGCAGTGACATCTTGCGCCAGCAACAACTGAAGTCCACTCTCGGCAATTACGAGTTCGTCATAGCCTCTGGGGACGACGAGATAGAAGCCGGCGGAAGTTCGCACGGCTATTTCAGAATTGGACAGCGGCCCCGTCACAATAATGGGATCGGTGAACAAAGCGCGTCCGCCGGGCTTCAGCAGGCGAGCCCACTCGGCCAACATCTTCGGGCGATCTGGGAAGTGATTGATAGCATCGATGCAGGTGATGGCGTCGAAACCGGCGTCGGCGAATGGGAGTCCGAGATTGGCGTCGGCCGCCTGAAATTCGGCACGCGATTCCAGGCCACGAT
The DNA here is from genome assembly GCA_035652655.1 of Terriglobales bacterium. Classification (GTDB taxonomy): domain Bacteria; phylum Acidobacteriota; class Terriglobia; order Terriglobales; family Acidobacteriaceae; genus Gp1-AA133. The sequence continues at coordinate 32,958 of DASRDJ010000172.1, read as the reverse complement.
CTTTCGCGATCGCTCGTGCCGTCTCGACGGCTTTTTCGTGAACGTCCACTCCGGCCACAGCGCAGCCAGAGGCCGCAGCAATGCGCAGCGCAGGACCTCCTGCACCACAGGCGACATCGAGAAGATTCTTCCCTGCCGACAGATCGAGCCACGTGAGGAATCGATCCTGTTCGTCGGCCGTGTGCCAGCTGTTCTGTCCGATGTCTTCGCCGAAGGCCTCACGACGGATCTCCGCATACAACTCACCCCGGAAGTCTCCGTAGATCAGGTTGTAATGCGCTTGGCGCGAAGCCGGATTGGTTTTCATTTCGACCTCAACGGCTCGATTTCCTGGCTCGCGACACGATTCGCAAAATTCGACAGGGTTGCTTCTTTGAGGGCATCCATGTGAATCCGTCGGATGTGATTACGCTTTTAACGGCCAGCGTTACCGGCTTTGCTTTTCCATCTGGATACGGATATCGCACGGTGTACTGCATCCCCGCATAAAAGAGAGCATTGGCTTCGCGGCATGCGTTCGAATCGCGTTGACACGGCTGCGATTTGCAGCTGAATTCCAGTTGCCGGATAGGAAGTTTGCGGGAGTTGCGAAAGGTAAGGACGATTGCATCGGATTCACCGACACCGCTGACGATCATGACCGAGCACACTGCGAGGGTGTGTGTCGAAACGAAAACCAGGATGCCGATAATCGACATGGTCGCCCGCGGCATGCATCGAGCAAGCTAGCAGATTGAGGACAGGTGTCGCCAACGAATTCGATAGCAGGCTGGTGCTGAGAATTTCAGATGCCGGCGCCGGGCGGACGAATGAGTTGGTGGTGGAGAATCCTTGTGAGCCGCTGGCGCTGTCGGTTTGCATGCGTCCTAGGGCTGCGCTCAGGATGACAGGGCGTGATGACAAGGGAGTGAGTTGAAAGACGCTTAAGAAATCTTAAGGGGCGGGCTGGCCCAATGAAGCCACACGCATCGTTTGCGCTAAAGAAAAAGCCCCCGTCGCGGGGGCTTATCCATGCTTGTTGCGGACCGTCTTACGATGCTGACTTTATGTCCTGCACCTTAATGGTCTGGCTGCTCGAATCCAGGCTGCCGGTCACTTGGACTTGCTTGCCCTCGAACTGCTTGGCGCGAGCCTGGTCGTCGAGCTGGTACGTCATGTTGTCGGCGGTCTTCAGAACATAGTTGTCGCCTGACTTCATGATGGTACCGGTGAACGCCTGAGCGGCCGCCGGCTGCTTGTGAGCATCGTCTGCCTGGCCGGTAGGGGTGCTCGGCGTCTGTGTGTTGGGTTGCTGCTGGGGCGGAGTGGTGGTCTGGGAAGGCATCGGCTCCGTCTTCTGATCTTGTGTCCAAGCTACCAGTTCCGTCCCCGGCTTCAGGTTCGGTGTCTGATGCTTCGTCTCACTTTGCGCCAGCGACATGGGAGCCAGCGACATCGCCGCGAGGGTCAGGGCAGCCAGTGAAATACTTTTCTTCATTTTCGTCCTCCACAACAACCAAAGGAACTGCTTCTTATTAGTGACGAAGGGGTGCGTACTAAAGTAATGCACGGGACGTGCCAAAATTTGTATCGTCCCTTTTCTGTGAGTTGCGATTGACCTGCCACTTATCGGCCTTTTTTGACTGGAACAAAAGACTCGATCAACACCCAAAAATACCCGTTGGTGCGTTACAGCGATCACTGTATGGACTGACTGCTCTCTTCCCCCCACACTCGTTTTGCGATCACTTTTGATCTTCAGATTTAAGGATGGACGTGCGCTGTCCATCGCAGCGCGCACGACGCCCACGGCCTCCAAGCGTGGGCGTTTCTCTTTTCGATTCATCCACCTACAGGTGGAAACTTATGGTAGTCACTGGTGTTTGTACGAAAGTGAGATCAGACTCCACCAAGGAGCGTAACCCCATGAAGACTCACAGATTTTTGTGGCTGGCTTTGGTTTTTACATTTGCTTTACGAGTTCTGCTGGGCAGTGCAGCTTGCGCGCAAGATCAGGATGATGAGCAGGATCCTCCCGCCCGGGTGGCGCGACTGAACTATTCCTCCGGATCGGTTTCTTTTCAGCCGGGCGGAGAAGGCGAGTGGGTGACTGCGGTTAATAACCGTCCCTTGACGACCGGAGACAATCTCTGGACCGACCAGAATTCCCGAGCAGAGTTTCACGTGGGCTCTCTGGCCATCCGAATGAACTCCGAAACCAGCGTGACTTTTCTCGATCTCGATGACCGCACGACGCAACTGCGTCTTTCCATGGGCTCGACAATTCTGCGCGTGCGCCACCTGGACGATGGCGATTTGTTGGAAGTCGATACGCCGAATGTCGCCTTCACGATTCAACGAACGGGCGAGTATCGCGTCGACGTGAATCAGGATGGCACGCAAACCATCGCCACGGTGTGGCACGGTCGCGCAGAAGCTACGGGAGGCGGCTATTCCTACACGGTGGTCGCTGGACAGGAAGCGACGTTCTCAGGAACCGATCAACTCGATCACGAAATTGCGCAGATTCATCCTTCGGACGATTTCGACAACTTCGCATTCCAGCGTGATAGCCGCGACGATCATGATGAATCGTCGAATTACATTTCTTCCGAGATGACCGGGTACGAAGACCTGGACGACTACGGACGTTGGCACTACGCTGCCGACTACGGACCAGTATGGTCACCCAACGGCATCAGCGGTGACTGGGCTCCATATCGTAATGGCCACTGGGTGTGGGTCGCCCCATGGGGATGGACCTGGGTAGAAGACGAGCCCTGGGGCTTCGCTCCGTTCCATTATGGACGCTGGGCATTCCTTGAGAACAGCTGGTGCTGGGTGCCGGGACCCGTGGTGGTGCGCCCGGTGTACGCGCCTGCACTGGTTGCGTTCGTGGGCGGCGGTGGATTCCATCTTGCTGTTGGAGTAGGCGAAGGCGTCGCCTGGTTCCCGCTCGGACCGCGGGAAGTATACATGCCACCATACCGCGTAAGCCGAGGTTACGTGAACAACGTGAACGTGACGAACACGCGCGTGAACGTCACGCAGGTCACGAATGTCTACAACACATACATCACCAACAACAACACGAACGTGAATCGCATTACGTACGTCAACCGGCAAGTGCCGAGGGCGGTAACGGCGGTCTCGCGGGAAACTTTCGTGAACGCGCGGCCAGTCAATCGCAACCTCGCGCAAGTGAATGCGCGCGAGTTGGAGCAGGCGCCCGTGACGCACGAAGTTTCAGCGCAACCTGCGCGCGCGAGCGTGATTGGCGGCGGAGGACCGGCGCGTGTGAAGCCTCCGGCTGCTGTTGAGAACCGAAGGGTGATCGCCACCAGGAATCCCACTCCTCCGCGGGCGCCCCTTGAGCAACGCCAGCAACAGGCCGCGGCGAACGTTAAAACCGAACCCATGCGTCCCAATGCTCCGGCAGAACCGACCGGCACAAATACAGCGGGACGCGCTGGCCAGCCCGCCAATGCTGCTCGCGGAAATGAACCCGCGCGGGCAAATGAACCGGCACGTCCAAACGAGCCGCCAAGGCCGAATGAGCCGGCGCGGGCGAACGAACCGCCGCGTCCGAATGAACCGAACCGGTCGAACGACGCGAACAAGCCGAATCAGCCGCCAAGGCCAAACGAACCTGCGCGTGCCGATGAACCCAACAACGTGCCTCGTCCGAATGCTCCGGCACGTCCGAACGAACCCACGCGTCCGAACGAGCCGTCCAACGTGCCACGTCCAAATGCTCCGGCAGCGCGTCCGGATCAACCGGAACGTCAGGCACAACCTGGACGTCCAGAGGCCCCAAGACCTGAGCCGCAAAATGCTCCGCGTCCGAACGCGCCCGAGCAGCGGCCACAGGAACAGGCGCAACCCAGCCGTCAGGACGTGCCGAGACCGCAGCATCCGCTGGTCCGGCAGGCTCCGCCGGCGGAGTCGCGTCCGCAGGTAGATCAAAACGAGGCGAACAAGTTCCGGACGTGGCAGCAGTCGCGTCCTCAACCACGACCTCAGCCGCAGGAGCGACCTCAGCAGCAAGAACGTCAGGCGCAACCCCAGCGGCAACAACAGCAACAACGGCAACAACAACAACAGCAGCGACAGAATGCTCCGCGGCCCCCGGAGAAAGGGCAGGACAACAAGAAGCCACAGTAACGTTGGAGGGTTTGAGAATTCAGCAGCCCGGCACTAAGGTGCCGGGCATTTTCATTTCTGCCGGACATCGCGAGGGCAGGCGCAGTCTCGCGGCTCAAGCGCAGTGCTCGTTCCGCCGATGATGCATTGGAGGCATATTGCGCCCGAGCAACGATGTTGAAGTTATCTATCCCGGTTGTGGTGCTGGCTGTGAGTTGATCGACGGCGTGAAAACCTGCCTACGGGATACGCGCGTGGTGCCAAACGCCCTAGCATTGGAGATCGCCGATCCGATCGCGTTGATGAATCCGGATCATACCGCCGCCGTGCTGGCGCAGATGCGGCGCCTGGGCGTGACAACTGCACTGGACGATTTCGGAAACAGTAGCATCTCGCTGGCATCTTTGCGCCGCTGCTCTTACGACTTTCTTAAAATCGACCGCTCGCTCATCTCCAGCATGCAGGCCGATCGCACCAGCCAGGAAGTGGTCGATGGGATCCTGACGCTGGCTAGGAAGTAAACTGTGAAGTCATCGCCGAGGGGGTGGAAAAACCCGCCCAAGTCGAGACCTTGCGTACCATGGGTTGCAGCCTGGCGCAGGGATATTTCTTCTCGCCGCCTCTGGATGCATCTGCGGCCGTGCAACTTCTGCAGAAACTTCAAACATTCGCAGCAGCGCCTTTCGCAAGATAGACGTCCAGACTCATCGCTTCACCCTGCCTCAGCGCTATGTCCTCATGATGCGAATGCATGATTCGCGATAACATATTCGCTTCCTGCAAGGAGCGTTCATGGCGTCCCGTTTCCCTTTGCTCGTCTTGCTGCTCGCATCGCTGGCACCGGCTCAGCAGTGGCATCCGCCGACCCAGACCAAAAAGCTCTCCAATGGGCTGGTAGTCGTGGTTTCGGAGGATCACTCGGCTCCGACCATCGGCATCTGCGTCACCTACGGCATCGGCTTCCGGCTGGAACCCGAGGGCCGCACCGGCTTCGCGCATCTTTTCGAACACATGATGTTTGAAGGCACGCCGGTTTCGCCCAAGGGCGTCTTCGATCAAGTAGCCGAATCGGGCGGAGGCTTCATTAACGGCGACACCCGCTACGACTACACCGAGTACATTGAGAGCGCATCGTCAGCGGCGCTTGACCCACTGCTCTGGCTCGAAGCGGATCGCATGAAGACGCTCGATTTCTCGGAGAAGAATCTCGGGAACCAGCGGAACGTGGTGGAAGAAGAAGTACGCGTCAACGTGATGAACCAGCCCTATGGCCTCTTCTACGCGATCGACCTACCTGGCAAGGCGTGGGATACATATCCCAATGCGCACAACTTCTACGGCGATTTCAAGGACCTGGACGCCGCCAACATCAAAGACGTTCAGGCCTTCTATGAGCAATACTACGCTCCCAATAACGCGGTGCTGGCGGTGGTCGGCGACGTGAAGCCGGAGAACGTCTTCGAGAAGGCGGAGAAATATTTTGGCGCGTTGCCTCAACGCAAAGTTCCACCGAAACCCAACCTGATCGAGAAGCCCCAGGCCAGCGAGCGGCGGTCGACGCAAGAAGACAAACTTGCCACGCTACCAGCGCTGGGGATCGGGTATCGCATGCCGCCCAAGACACCGCATGAATCAGTCGTCGCAGCCGTCACGGGGGAACTGCTCCACAACGGCGAGGCATCGCGGCTCTATCAGGCGCTCGTGAAAGAAAAGCAAGTCGCCACCGAGGTTGCGGGCGGCGTCAACTGGCCATTGGGAACCTTCCTCGAATACTCCGGACCGACGCTGTTGACGTCGTTCATCATCTATCCGTCGAATCTCAAGGGCAGCGACGTGATGGTGGCCTACGACTCGGTGATCGAATCGCTTGCCAAGACCGGGCCCAAGGCTGAGGAACTGGATCGGGTGCGCTCGAAGATGCGCGCGGACTGGTACGACCAGCTCGAAATTCCCGTGAGCCGTGCCAGTGCGCTCGCGCACGCCGCACTCCTCGATGGCGATCCGATGCGAGTCTATTCGGTGCCGGACGAACTGAATAAGGTCACGGCGGATGAAGTCCGGGCATTTGCTGCCAAATATCTGGTGAAGAACAACCGCACCATCATTGATCGGGTGCCGGCCGCGAAATCTGCGACGCCCGATTCCAAGGAAGGTAAACAATGAAGATCCTCCGCGCATTGATCGCATCTTCTCTCCTCTTTGTTACTCTCGCCCACGCGCAAAAAGAGCATTCGTTGCCGAAAGATCTCCCGCCTTACGGGCCAGTGGCGCCCCTGAAAGCTCCGACCGTGAAGACGCTTCAGCTCGACAATGGGCTGACAATCTGGCTGGTGGCCCGGGAGGGGTTCCCTAAAGTAGCCCTCACGGTGGCGGCGCGCGGTGGGCTGGCGGCGGACCCCAAGGATCGTCCCGGCCTCGCAGAAGTGTTGGCGAAAACGCTGACGCAAGGGACGAAGACTCGCACCGCACGCCAGGTCGCGGAACAATTCCAGTTCGCGGGTGGAGATCTTTCTGCGCGCGCCGGGCAGGACGCGATTTCCGTGAGCACGAGCGTCCTGGCGGAAAAGTTCACTCAGGTTCTCCCGCTGCTGGCTGACGTTGTAATGAACGCGAACTTTCCCGATGCCGAAGTCAAGATCGCCAAGAGCAACGTGGCAAATTCGCTGCGCTCACGCGAATCCCAGCCCGGATTTCTGGCGAACCGCGCACTAGCTAAGGTGATGTTTGGCGATCATCCCTACAGCGTGATCGCGCCGACCCAAGTGTCGATTGAGCAAACGACGCCAGAAGACCTTCGCCGCGAATTCGTGCGCCGGTTCCAGCCGAAGCAAGCCGTGTTGGTGGTTGTCGGATCATTCGATGCCGCCAAGGCGGAGGCGTCGCTGCGTGAGGCTTTCCAAGCGTGGAAGGCCGCGGGCTCGGAAACTGTACCGGAGACCCCGAAACCCAACATCCGGCCGGCTCGGGCGGTGTTCCTGGTTCCGCGTGTGGGATCGGTGCAGACCACTTTGCGAGTCGGCGCGGCCGGGCCCGAGCGCCAAGCTGGGGACTACGAAGCCTCCGAAGTCGCGAACGCGATTTATGGGGGAATGTTCGGCTCGCGGTTGGTTCTTAACATCCGCGAGGATAAGGGATATACCTACAGTCCCTTTTCAGCGCTGCGCACTTACCGGGAAGCGGGCTACTTTGCCACGCAGGCCGATGTTCGCAACGCAGTTACGGGCGCTACGTTGAATGAGATCGATTATGAATTAAACCGCATGTGCACCACCGGGGCGAACGAAACTGAGATGACGCAGGCCAAGCGTTACCTGGTGGGCAATGAAGCGATCGGATTGCAGTCGGGCGGCGGCCTGGCCGGAGAACTCGCCAGCCTTTGGGTCGATGGATTGCCGCCCGACAACATCGCGAAGGAAAGCGATAAAATCGACAAGACAACAGCAGCCGACGTCGCCGCGGTAGCGAAGAAATACTTCCCCGCCGGGAGCTCCACGGTCATCGCAGTCGGAGAGGAGAAAGTGGTGCACGAGGAACTGCAGCCGTTTGGACTTGAGATTAAGCCTGTTCCCTAACGCGAAATTGGCGGAGTTCATTTGTCGGGATTACTCTTGGAATCCTCCAGCATCTGATCTCTAAGTTTGGTGCCGGTGGCGAGCGGGAACGTAAGAACATGCTGCGTTGCGGGTAGCATCTCCAAATCCGTGTCCTGCCCCGGCGGATTGCTGACCGTGTAAACGCCAACCACATCGAGATCGGTCGAAATCCCCTTGGCGGCTACAGCGATGAGCACAACAAATCCTTCAACGAATGACGCTCCGGACTGCGGCGGAGCGAGCATCGAGCGAATGATCTTGCAGTCCACGTGCTCGGCGAAGTCGGCCTTGAGTTCGTCACGCCGAAATCTGGAAGGACGGACAGGATCTTCCCCTTCGCGAGGCGCGAAAACCACCTTCTTGAAGAATGGCATACTCGAAACAATCTGCGGGTTATGAATGTTGATCGAGGTGTCGTACAACCCCGGTCGCACGGAAGCGGCACCCTCCTCTTTCACCAATCCGCACAGGAACTTGGCCGAGTATTCGGCGAACTGAATGCGCTCCTGGGCTTGAACTGCAGTCGACACGGTTGCCAGGGCGAGAACGATCGCGGCTGTATTTCGAGACTTCATCGGCGCACCTCACGGGACCTGTATCGGGCCCCAATGCGTAGTGAAGGTGCAGCAACGAACGTTTCGAGATTTCGATTGGGCCTGGGCGTTACACCACGAAGTACTTCGCCGCCGGATGATGCACGACAATCGCAGAAGTCGACTGCTCCGGCTCTAGCAGGAATCCGGAAGTCAGGCGCACGCCGACGTTTTCTTCCGGATGCAGCAACGCGAAGAGCTTGGTCTGATCCTCCAGGTTCGGGCAGGCCGGATAGCCGAACGAATACCTTGAACCGCGATATTTCTGATGGAAGAGGTCGCGGATGTGCGGCGCGTCTTCACCGGCGATCCCCAGTTCCTGGCGCATGAGCCGGTGATGAAACTCGGCGAGGGCCTCGGCCGTTTCAACGCTCAGGCCGTGCAGGTAGAGATACTTGGTATACTCCCCACCCTCAAACAGACGCTGCGTCTCAACCGACGCTTGGGCCCCAATGGTCACGAGCGAAAGCCCCAGCACATCCATCTTCCCGGAAGCCTTCGGCGCAAAGAAATCTGAAATACAAAGCCGCCGCCCCTCACGCTGACGTGGAAAAGTGAACCGCAACAACTCTTGTGGCGCGGATACTCCTGTCCGCGTAGCCTCCTCAGGCGCGTAAACCACCACATCATTCCCATCCCCCTGCGCCGGAAAATATCCGTATACGACGCGAGGCGCAAACAATCCGGAGGCGAGGACCTCTTCCTCCAGCGACTTTTTGATGGGCCGGTATTTTTCTTCCACCAGCCGCAGATAATCTTCCTGCGAAGCAGTCTTCAACTGCCATTGATTCTTGAATAGCGCGGTCTCGTTGATGTAGGTGAAGAGCTCACGCAGGTCGTAGTCCTTTTTGACGCGCACCCCCCAGAACGGCGGCTGAGGAATATTCGGGGCGTCAGTCACGACCGCGCTGCGCTCAGCGAATACCGGTCCGGTCTCTTCATCGATGGCCGCGGCTTTCGCGTACTCCTTCACTGTCCGGCCTTCGGTCAGGCGGGCTGACCGTTGCCCATCCTCGGCGATCAGGTCTTCCATGATGTGCAGACCACTAAAGGCATCATCCGCATAGAACACGGCATTCGAATATTCGCGCCGTAGATCGTCTTCGACATACTTGCGCGTCAGGGCAGCGCCCCCGCAGATCACCGGATACTCCAACTTCTGGCGCTCCAGATCCTGAATGACGTACTTCATTTCCAGCGTCGATTTCACCAGCAGCCCGCTCAGTCCGATCGCGTCGGCACTGTGTTCGTCGGCGGCTTTGATGATCGAGTCGCCTGGTTGCTTGATGCCGAGATTGACGACCTTGAATCCGTTGTTTGACAGGATGATGTCGACCAGATTCTTGCCGATGTCGTGCACATCGCCCTTCACGGTCGCGAGCACAATCGTGCCCTTCTGCTGCGAGCCGGATTTCTTCTCCATCTTCGGCTCGAGGTAGGCGACGGCCTGCTTCATCACGCCGGCAGAGTCGAGCACGGAAGGTAGCTGCATTTTGCGCGCGCCGAACAACTCGCCCACCGTGCGCATGCCATCGAGCAGAACGGTGTTGATGACGTCGAGCGGCGAATACTGTTCGAGTGCGACATCGAGAAGTTGCTCAAGCGACTGCTTGTGCGCACCTTCGCCCACCGCCTTCTCGCCGTTGATGATCGCAAACTTGAGTTTGTCTTCAGTCGACAGCGTTTCGACATGCGCCGTGGTGGAAGCCTGCGGCTTGCCTTTCAAGCCGGCGAAGTGGTTCATGTAAACCTGGAGCGGGTCTCCGTTCGCCGTGTCGCGGAAGATGAGCTTGCGCGCGAAATCAACTTCCTCTTGAGGAATCTTGTACAACGGATAGATTTTGGTGTAGTTAACGATGGCCATATCTAGGCCAGTGTTCACAGCCTCGTGCATGAAAACGCTGTTCAACACGCGCCGCGGGTAGGCATCGAGACCAAACGAAATATTGCTGACGCCCAAAATCGTCTTCACGTCGGGCAGTTCGTGCTTGATACGCTTCACGGCCTCAAGCGTTTCCATTCCGGCCGAGCGGTATTCCTCCTGGCCGGTGGAGATCGGCAGCGTCAGAGCGTCGAAGATGATGTCGACGCCGCGAATCCCGTACTTTTTCGTGGCCAGTTCGTAGATGCGTTTGGCAATGGCGACTTTCTTGTCGGCCGTCAGGGCCATGCCATCTTCGTCGATGGTGAGAGCGATGACGGCTGCGCCATACCGCTTCGCCATGGGCAGCACTAGTGACGTGCGCTTCTCGCCGTCTTCGAGATTGATGGAGTTGATAATGGCCTTGCCGGGAATTCTCTTTAAAGCTTCTTCAACAACATCGGCTTCGGTGGAATCAACGAGAATCGGCGCCGGCACGCGCGTCGCCACCCGCTCCAGGATCGAGGTGATGTACCCTTTCTCATCCTCGCCCACGATCGCGCAGCAGAGATCGAGCATGTGCGATCCGTCATTCACCAGCTTTTTTGCGAGCGCGAGGATGTCGTCGTACTTCTTGCCGCGCACGAGATTGCGAAAGTGTTCGACGCGCGTCGTCGTGTTCATTTCTTCCGCGACGATCAGCGGTTTGGGTTCGAGATCGAGCGGGACGGAAGTGTAGGCGCTGGAAGCCGCACCAGTCGGTTTCACCTCGCGCTGGGCTGGTTCCACGCCCGAGACGGCTTCCACGACGGCTTTCAGGTGATCGGGAGTGGTGCCGCAGCATCCTCCGACGATGCGAACGCCGTAGTCGACCACGAAATGCTTGTGATACTTGGCGAGCTCCTGCGGTTCGAGCTTGTAGACGGCGTGTCCGCCTTCGTTGTGCGGCAGGCCGGCATTGGGCAGAACCGAAATCTCTTTGGTGGAATTCAACCCGAGATAGCGGACTGCGTCGTTCATTTCCTTCGGACCGGTGGCGCAGTTGATTCCGATGATGTCGACATCAAATGGCTCGAGTGCGGTGAGGGCAGCGCCGATTTCCGTGCCCAGCAGCATGGTGCCGGATTCCTGCAACGTCACCTGGACAGTTAGAGGGAGGCGCTTCCCTGCCTTGCGCATCGCTTCGAGCGAGCCATGGGCACCGATCTTGGCCTGCAGCAGATCTTGAGCAGTCTCGACCAGCAGCAAGTCGACGCCGCCTTCGATCAATGCTGCGGCTTGCTCTTCATAGGCAGCAGCCATTTCGTCGAATGAGATATGGCCGAGAGACGGCAACTTGGTGGTCGGCCCCATCGAACCGGCAACAAATCGCGGGCGCTCTTTGGTAGAGAATTGCGCCGCTACTTCTTTCGCCAGCTTCGCGGCGGCGATGTTGATCTCGGCTACGCGATCTCTCAGGTCAAACTCGCCGAGGACGACGCTGGTTCCTCCGAAGGTGTTGGTCTCCACCACGTCGCAACCGACGGCAAAGAATGCAGCGTGAATGTCCTTGATGATGTCGGGCCGGCTAAGCACCAGGACTTCGCTGCAGTTCTCTTTGCCCCAATAATCATCGAGAGAAGGATTGCGGACCTGGATGTTGGTCCCCATGGCGCCGTCGTAGACTACGACGCGTTCCTTCACGGTTTTTAGAAAATCGGCCATTGAAATTCAGCTGTTAGCTCGTAGCCGCTAGCCAGTAGCGAAAACCACTTTCATTGCGACATCGTCTCGCCTACGACCAAGTGCCGACGACCAACGACCGCTCTGATGCACAAACGCCGGCCCGCTTGGGACCGGCGTTGACTCTGTGCAGAAACTTGAAAGCCTTCAGCTCCCCTGCACCGGCAACGCCGGTGCGCCTCCGGCGACCTCGGCGCTGTTGAAGACCGCGTTGGCCCCCATATGCGCCGGCGCTGCTGACAACATCTGTTCCTTGCGATAAATCAGGTTGCTGGCATTGAACGTCGCCAGTTCGAATCCGTGACCGTGCGTGATGGCGTCAGTCGGGCAGGCCTCGACGCAATACCCGCAGAAGATGCAGCGGTTATAGTCGATGTTGTAAACCTTGGCGTAGCGCTCGGCTCCGCTGACGCGATTCGTTTCTGTGTTTTCCGCTGCCTCGATATAAATACAATTCGAAGGGCAGGCCGCCGCACACAGAAAGCAAGCCACACATTTTTCGAGACCGTTTTCGTCGCGCTGCAGCACGTGCATTCCGCGAAAGCGCTCCTGGAAGCGGGCGCCCCGCAGGGGGCCCGGGCCATCGGGATAGTTCTCGACCTGGGTCGGCTGGAACATCTCCATGAAAGTAATGCTCATGCCCTTGGCTATCGCGGCAATGTTCTTCAATACCGGCATCGACAACCAGTATACCGAAAATTTGTCGTGTCCCGCAGGTGGCCCGAGCGACAGACCCGCCTTATCTGCGACTTAGAGCCTACGGAGTGCGCATTTCAAACGGCATCCTTCCTGGGATGCTCATCATCTAAGCAAGCGACCATCCCCCATTCAACCCTATGGCCCAGCTACTGGACTCTATAAATTCCCCACTCGATGTAAAAAAACTCAACATCCCACAACTGGAAGTTCTTGGCGAGGAGATCCGTGAAGAGCTGATTTCCGTGCTCTCGAAAACCGGAGGACACCTCGGTCCGAACCTCGGGGTGGTCGAGCTCACGCTGGCGATGCATTACGTTTTTGACACGCCCAAGGATCACTTTGTTTTCGACGTCAGCCACCAGGCTTACGTCCACAAACTGCTCACTGGGCGCCGCGAAGAATTTCACACCATCCGCACCCCCGGCGGCTTGAACGGATTCATGCTGCGCAGCGAAAGTCCACACGACTGCTACGGCGCAGGACATGCGGGAACCGCGCTTTCCGCCGCGCTGGGGATGGCGGTCGCGCGTGATCGCGGGGGGGGAAATGAACACGTGGTCGCGCTGGCTGGAGATGCGGCGTTCACCTGCGGCATCACCTACGAAGCGCTGAACAATATCGCGCACCAGACGCGCCGTCTGATTGTGGTCCTGAATGACAACGAGTGGTCGATCGACAAGAACGTGGGCGCGATCGCCAGCTACCTGAACACGATCGTGACCAATCCGCGGTTCGACTACCTGCACGAGCAAGCCGGCCGCTTCGTTGAAAAGCTAGGAGGCAAGACTGCCCTGAACATGGCGCGCAAGGCGGAGGAAGCGGCCAAGAGCATCCTGTGGCCGAGCGTGATTTTTGAAGAGCTGGGATTGAAGTACTACGGTCCCATCGATGGCCACGACATCGCGACACTGATCAAGACTTTTGAATTCCTCAAGACCCAACGACGCCCCGTACTCCTTCATGTGCTGACGCAAAAAGGAAAAGGCTTCGAGCCCGCCCTACAAAAGCAAAAGAAATTTCACGGCCTTGGTCCATACGATCCGGAAACCGGAGAAACCAAGTCACCAGCACAGCGCACCTACTCGGAAGTCTTCGCGGACACCCTGGTCAAGCTGGCCGACATGAACAGCAAGGTCGTGGCCATCACCGCCGCGATGCCCAACGGGACTGCCCTCGACCGCTTCCAACCGCGTCATCCTGATCGATACTTTGACGTTGGCATCGCCGAAGAACATGCAGTGATCTTCGCCGCGGGACTGGCGACCAAAGGATTCAAGCCGTTCGTCGCCATCTACTCGACGTTCCTGCAGCGTTCACTCGATCCGATCATTCACGACGTCTGCCTGCAAAATCTTCCGGTGGTGTTCTGCATGGACCGCGGCAGCCTCTCGGGCGACGACGGGCCGACCCATCACGGCCTTTTCGACATCAGCTATCTGCGGGGCATTCCGAATCTCGTCCACATGGTTGCCAAGGATGAAGACGAACTGGCCGACATGCTGTTTACTGCCATGCAGCATAACGGACCCATTGCCATTCGCTACCCACGCGGCATCGGTCCCGGTACGCCTGTGAAAGATGTTCCCCGAGCAATTCCGATCGGCCCATCGGAGTTGTTACAGCACGGCGAGCACGACCGTGTCGCGATCTTCGCGTTGGGAGCCCTGGTTCCGATGGCGCAGGAAATTGCCGCCAAACTTGAGGGCGAGGGCATCAGCGCAGCCGTCATCAACGCACGGTTTGCCAAGCCCGTTGATGCAAGTATGGTTGAGTTCTATGGCCGCTGCGTCGACGCGATCGTCACCCTGGAAGATCATGTTCTGGAAGGCGGATTCGGAAGCGCCGTCCTCGAGCGACTCAGCGACTTAGGGCTCAGCACGCCGGTGGTTCGGATCGGCTGGCCCGATCAGTTCATCGAGCACGGCAAGCCGGAGGCGCTGCGCGCGAAGTACGGGATCAGCGTGCAGAGTACGTTGGAAAAGCTGCATCGAGTGTTGGATCAGCATGTCGCAAAGAAGATCGCGCCAAGCATTGCGAAAGCATAACCGGCCCGAACCGTAGCGCGGGCGTCCCGCTGGCAGTTACGAGGGCGTCTTGCCCTCGCGTTTATTTTGCGCTCGCCAGCGGCGGGCGAGGACGCCCGCCGGACTGCCGGCAAGATGCCGGCGCTACAAAATCCTAACAACTGAGAACTGATTCTCGTGACCTGCAACATCTGTCAAGCCCTCCGGCCCTCTCCGGCCGTACTCTGCGTTCTCTGGGTCCGTTCTCTGCGTCCTCTGCATTTTAGGATTTTCTGCACATCCTTCACCGGCCTAAACACGTTATTTCCATCCCATGCCGCGTGATACGACAGGTTTTGTGGCAAACTTCCGTGGGCCCCCATAGCCGCGATTCGCATTCATCTCATTCCCGCGAGGAACAATGCATCCCCAAATTCCGAAAGATCGCTTGCACGACGTTCTACGGGTAGTGCTGTTGGCAAGTCTGGGATCGCTGACCAACGCTGCGTTGTCCCAGGTGCAACCGCAATTGCATGTCATGCCCATGCCGGCCTCGGTGCAGATGGGGTCCGAGCAACTCACCATCGATCGCACCTTCACTGTGGCGGTGCAGGGCCCGCACGACGACATGGTGGATCGCGCCGTCGATCGATTCAAGGATCAGCTGAACCGCCGCACGGCCATTCTTCTGCAGAAACCGGTCGACCCGGCGCACACGACGCTCACCATTCACGCCGACCACGGCAGTCAGAAGGTCCAGAAGGTTGGCGACGACGAGTCCTACGAATTGGTCGTTACCAAATCCGGCGCCAAGCTCAACGCACCCAATCCGCTCGGGGTTCTGCACGGACTCGAGACGTTTCTGCAGCTCGTCACCGTTACGCCGAGCGGCTTTTCTGTTCCGGCGCTCAGCATCCACGATCAGCCTCGCTTCGTGTGGCGGGGCACGCTGATCGACGTTGGCCGGCACTTCATTCCCATCGATGTCCTCAAGCGCAATATCGATGGCATGGCGGCGGTCAAGCTGAACGTGCTGCATTGGCACCTCTACGACAGCGAGGGGTTCCGCATCGAGAGCAAGCGTTTCCCCAAGTTGCAGGAAGATGGGTCCGACGGCCGCTACTACACGCAGGAAGAGATACGCGAATTCATCGCCTACGCACACGATCGCGGCGTGCGCATTATGCCCGAGTTTGAAATGCCGGGACACAGCCGCTCGATGTACGTCGGCTATCCCGAACTCGCCAGCGGCCCGGGCCCATACAAGATGGAGCCGGGCGCGCCCGACGCGGAGATGGACCCGACGCGCGAGGAAACCTACAAGTTCCTCGACAAGTTTCTGGAAGAGATGGCGGGACTTTTTCCTGACGAATACTTCCATATCGGCGGAGACGAAGTTGCCGGCAAGGAGTGGGAAGTCAATCCGAAGATTCAGGCCTTCATGCGCGAACATGGCATGAAGAACAAGCAGGATCTGCAGGCCTACTTCAACCAGCGCCTGCAAAAGATCGTCGCCAAGCACCACAAGATCATGGTGGGTTGGGATGAGGTTCTGCATCCCGACCTCCCGAAAAGTGTGGTGGTGCAGTCCTGGCGCGGGCAGGAGTCACTGGCGACGGCCGCAAAGCAGGGCTATCGCGGGATGCTGTCGTTCGGCTACTACCTCGATCTGATGTGGCCCGCCTCGCGGCACTATGCGGTCGAACCGCTGAGCGGCGAGGGCGCGTCGCTGAATGCGGAAGAGAAGGCGCGCATCCTGGGTGGCGAGTCGTGCATGTGGTCTGAGTTCATCACGCCAGAAAACATCGACTCGAGAATCTGGCCACGCAATGCCGCGATTGCCGAGCGCCTCTGGTCTCCGGCCAGCGTGCAGGATCCAGCCTCGATGTACGAACGACTTGCGGAGGTGAGTGAACGTCTCGAAATGCTTGGCCTGACTCATCGCACTTCCCTGTTGCTGGCGCTCGATCGTATCGCGGGGCCAGGCGACGTCACTCCGTTGCGCACGCTGGCGGATGTCGTCGAACCGGTGAAGGACTACACCCGCATGGACAACATGAAGGGCCCGCTCGACTTCCGTGCACCGTTGAACCGTCTGGTGGACACGGCACGCCCGGAGAGCGATCAGGCACGACGCTTCCATGACGCGGTGCAAACCTACATCGCAAGCGGCTACAAGGATCGCGCCGCCGAAGCTGCGATTCAAGGACAGCTGACTGCCTGGCGCGACAACGACCCGCGGCTGCACTCCATGCTCGACACGTCTTTTCTGATGGGAGAGTTGGCGCCGCTGTCCGCGGATCTTTCGAGCGTGGCCTTCGCCGGCCTGTTCGCGCTCGACTACCTCGAAAAGGGGGCGCCCTCGCCAACTGCGTGGAGAACGCAGCAACTAACTGCTCTCGATGCCGCAGCAGCACCGCGCGGCGATCTGCTGCTGATGGTTGTGCCCTCGGTAAAGCAACTAGTCGAGGCTAGTGGGCAAGCATCGCAGAGCAAAAACTAAGCGAAGCTCGAACCGCAAAGCTCGCAAAGAGAAAGCCGCCAAGTGCGCAAAGAGAGGCACGCGTTTATCCATTATAAGATGCTGATTACATTACCCTTATATGTTATCCGAACGCCTCTGGAAGCAGCTACAATAGTTATCCACTACTGAATAATATCCATTGACAGTGATCCATTTATGGATCAAGCTAGGGGCTGTGATGCCCCGCGGCAGGAGGACCCGTGCCAGCGGATGGCAGCATGTACAAAACGATCCCACAGCCGCGTTACGCGGAGGAACTGGCGCGGCTGGAAGATTCGTCGGCCGCGGAGGAAATCCAGGCGGCCGAAGAAGCCATCGCCCGCTCGCCATATCAGCCCGAGCCGAAGGCGGGGTACAAGCTGTTGTCGCCTCCGGAGGCGAGTGACGAACCGGAGCCTCTGCAGTTGATGGTGACCGTCCTCCGGCTGCAGATTCTGAAGAACGGGTTCGTGGTGAGCTACACGATTCGCGAATACGGTCAGCTGGTGTACTTGGAGGATCTGGATCTTCCCTTCAAGTACAAGCTGCCCAAGTTTCAACCATGAGGAGCCGATGAAATTCGACCTGACCGAGAAGGACGTAAGGTTGGTGGACGGAAAGTTTGTGCAGTTGCCGATGAAGCGCTTCGTGGCGCTGACCGAGTATGTTGAAAATCTGGAGTCGCGCTTGCTGTCGGCGGAAGTCAATTTGCGCGAATCCGCGCGCGTGGGCCGGGAAATGGAGACCATGCCTGCCTCCTCGGCAAAGCAGGGGCTTCCCCAGGACGAGGCCCGGCAGGTGGAAAGCGTTTTGCGCCGCCTGGAGCCCGCTCAATTGAAGAAGGCGATGGAAGAGAAAAGCATTTCCGTGAGGCGGCTCGCGATCCTCACCGGAATTCCCTACGCCACGCTCTACCGCTACGTGCACGGCGCGTCTATACCCACGCACGCTGCCAAAAATATCTGGCTGACGCTGAGCAAGCTTAAGAAACGGCACTGGCAACAGAATGCTGCCGCTGGCGCGTCCAAGGAACGGCGGTAAGCCATGTCGGATGAGCTTGCGCGCGGATCCGACGCCAGCAACATTGCGGCTGCTGAAAAGCTGAAGTTCTTCTCGGAGCATGTGCGCGGCGTGCTCACACTTTCGAGCGCCGCGGTGCCTGCGATTGTCGGCGTGTTTGGGCTGTTGTTCCGAAAGGACGCGACCGGAGCCGAAACGCTGCCACCCTTCGCCCGGACGTGGTTGATCCTGCCCGCTCTTGCTGTGCTGTCGTTTCTGATTTCGATTCTCGCCGGCGTGATCTACAGCTACGACCTATGCAAGAAAACCGATCACATGGAAGTGCGCATGCCGAGACTCGACCTTGCTTCCATGGCGTTGCATGTCTTCTTCGCCATCGGAGTGCTGCTCTTTTCGGCGTGGGCTTTCCTGATGATCTTCGAGCTGCGCTGAATGCAGAGTTCGACCGACACTGCTCCCGCAGGATTTTCTTCGCGGATACTTTAGGGGGGAAAGGGGGAAGCGGGGGGAAGTGCCGCTCTAATTGCTGGCTACGTGATCCACTACGAAGGCGCGTAGGTCGCGCAGCATCGATTCCACATCATTTTTCGAAACTTCCGACCACAAGCCCGTCATCGCTTTTTCGTGGAGCGTTGTGCACTCCGCAAGCTGCTGTTCGACCAGGCTGTCATAGACGCCTTTGCGCGCCAGCTCCGAGATCATTTCATCTACTGTCGATATCTCCATGCTGTGGTCGGAGCACAAACGACGCAACGCTTCTTCCAACGCATCGCCCGCCATAATGGCTGCACTCTGATGACGTCCCATATTCAGATAAGCCTGCGCTTCGGCCAGAAATTCTCCAGTAAGCTCACTGCCGGCAATCTCCGCCACCGGTGTGGTTTCAACCGCGACCTCCGCGGAATTAAAGCTCCATGCGGCTTTCAGTACGGCCATGCCGCGAGTAATGTCCATCCACATCTGAATTTCCTTTCTTCGTAGGGCAGATTTGGTTTTTTGCCCTTCGTTACTGGAGTATTCGCAGGTAATGTTCCATCGGTTCCAAACCGGGACTTACCTTCGATTACTTTTGGATAGGTGGTTGGTTTTGTGAGGCTTACCGGCGATCAGCTCTAACACGATGCAACGCCCGTGGGCAGGCGCCAGGGCCCGGGATGAGCTCCGATTCGCCGCGTTGCGTCACTTGTAAAGCGATTATTTGGCAGATGGCACGAAAGTGCTATGGGGAGCTGGTGGTTGGAGACAATTTCGACTCAGGGCTATCTCTTTTGCCTGTCGCTTTACAGTTTCTCGAGGACTTTTCCAATCATGGACCCAGGAGTGTCGACTTTGTCGCAGTGCATCGCATTCTCGGGTCTGCGATGAAAACTATGTTCACAACGCATTTGCACACCCGCATCAAACCAACAGATGTTGTAGTACGTGGCGTACTCATTCGACTCGAGAACGTCGTACGGGATCATCAGCAGCGGTTTGTCTTCGTGAACATAAGGCGCATTTGGATTTTGGTAGACCTCCATTTGGCCGTTTCTAGTGAGAACCACGTACACCTCGTTACCTGTGAACAATCTCGTCGCGAATTTTCTGGCCAGCGGAACTCCTCCCCCCAGGAGTGCCAGACCGATGCCAAGCACAAATGCGATGATCACTTTCATGCATCGATACCTATACTGAAGATCAGGATCTCCATCGTAGCCCGGTCCCGGGCTTATCCTCGAAGCCCCCTCGATCGAAACCATCATTTGCACAATGCAGTCGTGAGTATCTCGCGGCGACGACCGGCTAAACGATCGACGCGCGTGAGCACGAAGAAATAAACTCCAAAAGCCAATGTTGCCAACATAAAGAACGCAGCCACGGCCAGCCATTGACGCTGATAGTGTCGTGCGGTTAACAAAGTGACTGCCGCCACTACGAATACCAACCCCTGGATCGCGAAGCTCGCCAACACGGTGGTTTGCGACGCGCGCTGCCGCCCGAATGTTCCGAACTCGGTTTTCTTCGGAGAATAAAGTGACAGCAGATTTCCAGCGGCCAGATTGACCGGCGCCGCGAAGAGCAGGCCGCTCAGCGTGATCAACACTGCGGTGGCGGTCGGCGGGCGGAACAGCAGGCTCACGCCGATCCATAAAGACACTAACTCCACAGCCAGTACACCCATGTGCGCTACGTTCTTGCCGAGCATCACGCTTCGAAAACTGGCGGGCGATACCAGAAAGAACTGAATTCCACCCGCGTCCGGTCCGAAGTTGTTGTAAATCAGATTCGTCAGCAGCAACAACGCATATGCCGCGCCTACCGGCAAGCCCAGTTCCGGCCAGTTTTGGAGAAATCCTGCGCCGCTGCCGGTGCGGCCTCCCAAGCCGAATACAAAAAGCATGACGATGGGCGTCACGAAGGTCAGCAGCACCGGACCGCTGCGCGAGAGATACCGGAATTCTTTCTCGACGACCGCTGCGGCTTCTTGCGACAGACCCGGCATTTTCCAGGCTAAGCGAACACCCGGGCGCGATACTTCGTCCTTCCCTCGACCGACGACCTCACTCAGGTTCTCTCCGCGAAATTGAGCATGCAGTCGAACACTCAGGATGCGCAAGATCACGGCCGCATAAAGGACGAGCGCACCGAGCAGTCCAAAGGCGAGTGCCGTGTGCGAAACCGCTTTGCTGGCGACTGCGCCAGCCGCAATGCCTGGCGGCAAGATCGCTTGTATCGGATTCGCGAATCGTCCAGCCCAGTGGAAAGCGGCGTTGGACCGGTCGCCGTAGCGACTCAGCATCGGCCCGATGAGCTGCAAACTGATCATCGCCAGGAAAAACAGTACGGCGAAGATTTCCCGAGTGCGTCGTTGCCCCAGCCAACGCTCGACCCAGGCAAAAATCATCTGCGTGAGCATCATGTTGACGGCCGCAAAGACCACCAGGACAACGAAGGACCAGGGCATCAGGCCGGGGCGGGCCCATCCGATCCCAATCGTGATGCCGACCAACCAAAACGTACCGAGGACCGTGGCGGGGTCGAGCGCTCCGTACACAAGCCGCACCATCACGTAGGTGCGGTAGCTCAGAGGAAAGCGCAGCAGGTTGGTCGAATCGATGGACTCACTGAGCGCGGTAGCCATCAAGGGAAACATCTGCCAGAACAAAAAGACGGGCCAAAGCACCAGAGCGAGTGCTTCCGGATTGCCTTGTGAAACGAAATACCACGCGAGTCCACCGAGCAGGATGGCACCGCCAAGTCCGCCACCGGTGATGACGGCGCCAATGACAATGCGGGAGAAAAGTTCCACGGCGCCGCGCTTGGAGCGCAGTGAATGAAGAAAAATCTGCCAGCGCACGCTCGCGATAGCGGCTAGCTGTGCGCGAGAATAGTTTGATGCAGTTACCCCAACCAAGACAGCTCCAGTTCCGTTGAGCGCACACCACCCACGGTGTGAAGAAAAATTTCTTCGAGCGTTAATTTTCTGCCGGGCTCGGCTTCCAGAGTGCCAGGCGCTTGCGCCTCAACACCCGCCCGCAATTCTTCCAGCGAGCCCTGGGCGACCAGGACACCGCGATCGATGATGGCCACGTGACTGCAAAGCCGCTCGACGATTTCGAGAACGTGGGACGTCAGAAAGATGGTGGCGCCGCGCGCGATCATGCGCTGCAACATCGACTTGAGCGTCCCCGCGGCGATGGCGTCCACGCCTTCGAAGGGTTCGTCGAGAAACAGAATCTTAGGACCGTGGATCACGGCCGCTGCCAGCGCCAGCTTTTTCTGCATCCCGTGCGAGTAGTCGGTCACCAGTTTGCGGGGTTCGTTCGCGAGTTGCATAAACTCGAGCAACTCTGCGGACCGTTTGGCAGTCGTTTCGCGATCGAGGCCGTACATGCGGCCGACGAACGTCAGGTACTCTGCTCCGGTCAGCCGGCCGAACAAGGCGAGACCTTCGGGGACGACTCCGATCTGGCGCTTCACTTCGCTGGTACGCTCGGCAAAGTCGAGCCCAAGAATCTCAATGCGACCCGACGTCGGCGCCAGAAGTCCCGTAAGCATCTTGATGGTGGTGGACTTCCCTGCGCCGTTGGGACCGAGAAAGCCGAAGAACTGTCCGGGGGCGACACGCAGATTCACATCGTTGACCGCGACCAACTCTCCGAAGCGGCGCGTCAGATTTGCGGTGGAGATCGCCGGAACACTGGTAAGCGTCGGGCTTCCGGACGGCTGAGCATTCTGCTGCATTGGATTTCGAATCTAGCATATGGCCCGGTCGCTACGGTACCGACCCTACACCATTTAAACGTTTAACAATGACGCATAAGTCATTGAATACACATCTTCCAGTTGCCGATGCTCCGGAGGGGTCGCAGGGCGAGCGCTCAATCGCTCAACCAAAGCCAGGATGTTTCTGCTCACGCAGGTGCAATGTCGTCGGTCCAAACACCGACGAACCACGCGAATCTGAAATGCGTATAAGCCAGTGTGTCAGTGTGGGGTCCAATGATGGAAAGCAGCGATTCGAATTCTGTGGTTTCCTTCGGTCCGTTTGAAGTCAATTTTCGAACACAGGAGATTCGCCGCCATGGGACAGTCGTGCGACTCTCGGGACAGCCGTTTCAGATTTTGGAAATGTTGCTGGCGCGTCGCGGCGAACTTGTGACGCGTGAAGAATTACAGCAACTCCTCTGGCCAGGCGCTTCCCTAGTCGACTGCACCCACGGTTTGAATGCAGCGATCAACAAGCTACGCGAGTCGCTGGGTGACTCGGCCATTACTCCGCAGTACGTTGAGACCCTGCCGCGGCGCGGATACCGCTTCATCGGAGAAGTTCATGAGCCGTCCAATGAGGAATCCGCTTCCATCGTTGCTGCTCCGATGGTCTCCGAGGATTTTCTTGCCTCGTTGCATCAACCGGAAGTGCCCCAGCCCGTCTACGCCCCAACGCGTCGCTGGCCGATCGCTCTTGTCGCTTGTGCCGCGTTGTTAACCGGAATTCTCGGGGGCGTGGGATTGAATTCGCATTTCCAAAAGCCTTCCGGCCCGCAGGCCGTTGTCGCACCTATAGGTCCGGTCGAAGTTGCGAAATCGGAATCCAAAGAGCGGACCGCTCAAGATGCGGCGGTATCGAAATCGCCCACTGCGCGGTCGATCCGAGTTGGCGGAGCAAGTGCGCGTCCCACTGTTTTGAGAAGTTCTTCTTCCAGGGTTCCCCGTATCTACCCAACTCTGCGAACGGTCGTCTCGGGCAGCGGCAGCGCCGCTCCGCAATTTTCTCCCGACGGGAAACACATCGCCTTCATGTCGAACCGGAGCGGACCGTGGCAGATCTGGGTCAGTTCAGTCGACGGATCGCACCCCGTGCAGATCAGTTCCACCGACAGCGCGGGAACTCCTCGCTGGTCGCCGGACGGCAAGGAAATCGTTTTTGATGCGCCGTGTGATCAAGGAACTTGCGTCTTTATCGCATCGATTGACCGCTCCGGGCCCTCGCGTCAACTCGACGAAGGGCGTGTGCCCAGCTTCTCGCGCGACGGCAAATGGATCTACTTTGCCTCTGACCGTCACAATGACTGGCAGGTCTGGAAGATTCGAAGAGACGGTGGCAGTGCAGTGCAGGTCACAAAGAAAGGCGGCTTCGCAGCTCTGGAATCATCCGACGGTTTTCTCTATTACGCGAAGTCGGGATGGGAACCTGAAATCTGGCGAACCCCGATTGGGGGCGGCGAAGAGTCGCTCGTGTCGAGCAAGGTCAGGCCTGATACGTGGTCCAGTTGGACGGTGACTCAGAAAGGAATTCTCTTCGGCTCTGAAGCAGACGGCAAGCGTCCGCAATTAAGCCTGTACGATCCATCGACGGGAAAGCTCCACGAACTGCTAACCCTGCCCAGTTCGCCTCGTTGGATGGGTGCGACCGCCGACGGGCGCCGCGTCGCGGTCAACAACGCCAACGAAAGCGAGATTACGCTGGTGGAAAATCTGCGCTGATCGCGCTAGTGAATCACATCCATCACTGAAAGCGCGCGCGTTTCGGCCTCCACCAGATCGGGTGTAAGACGTATCTCATACGTGCCCTTAGCGACTTCCGCGGGACGCCTGCCTGCGCCCAGCGCGCGCAACAGCGGCAGCGGATCCGCGCCGAACGGAACGCATCGCTCTTCTCCGTCGAGTGCTACTGCCAGCACTGCACAGTCGTATGCCAGAACCTCCGGCAGAAAAGGCACGTAGGGTTTGTGCTCCCGAAGAAAGCTGGCGAACGCGCTGGCTTCATCGAAGGCGAACGGCTGAGGTGGATGAGTCTTCCAGAACTCCGCCAGCAACTGCTCGAGATAGGCGGGGCCGCGCTCCAACATGATCAGCCGCGAGGATAGACGCAATGTGCGGACGACCATCGACCCTCGAAACTTCTCGACCATTTCACGAATGATGGCCAGGCCTGGATCTTTCCGCATTTCATCCGCCAATGGCGACGAGCAGGGCTTGTGCACAGTGAGTTCTGCGAGCGTGCGTTCCCATTCGAGCGGCGATGGATGCGCATCAGCGGGAAGAACGGTGCAGGTTTTGGCGGTCTTCATTGAGCAGGCTGTATTGCGACGCGCCCAAAGCCGGTGCAACGCTTCGAGTTGCGTACGAAATTCCGAGAAAGAGATTCTCGGAAAATAGGACGGGAATAACTCAAAGACGATTGCTTTCAAATTGGGTAGTCGGGGAACAATCCGGGTAGCCAGTTCCATCAACTCCGGCGGGACGGCGCCGGAATGCGAATCGAGCCAAAAGCCGCGATGCCCATGGCCTCCAGCCAAATGGATTTCCCACACGCGCTCGAGCGGTATCTGGTCAATATAGTCGGCGAGCGGCTGTCGGGAATTTCGTTCGTTCGTCCAGACGTTATGCAGGTCGAGCAGGATGCCGCAATCGGCTTGGTCGGCAACGAGCGCCACAAACTCGCCATCCGGCAAATCCTCGGTCCGCGGTCGCAGGTAATTCACTCCCGTCTCAATGGCGAGCGGGACAGGCAGGCGAACCGACAGTGCGCGAACCGAAGCAACCGCCGCTTCCACCCCTGAGGTAGTCTGGCGAGGAGGCAGCAAAAATCCCGACTGCCAATCTCCCGATTCGTCGGCTACACGATTGAAGCTGAGATGCTCGCTCACCCAAGGGGACGAAAGCTTTTCGGATACCATCGATAACTGCGTGGCTTCATCTCCTGAAGGCGGCAGCGTGCCGCCCACGGGAAGGGCCACGCTGTGCGCCAGCATCGGAAGTTGATATCGACGCAGAGCTGCCAGAGCAGCTTGGTCGATCACCAGACCTTCCGCGTCTTTTTGCCGCCGCCAAAGAGACTGGGGTTCCACCTCCAGCACGTCGACCAGTTCTTTGTTCGCCTTCAACACCGAGTCAAGTTCAGGGAACCAATTCAGTCCAACTCCAAGTTCGGGGAGATTCATGGGGCCTCATTGTTCGGCCACAGCTTCTTTCACCTTAAGAGAGGCTGCGTCGATAACAAACTCGCGCGTGCGGGACCGAAGAGATTTGTCGCCGCCGGCGAGATGAACGGCCCCCACAATCACTGCAACGTTTGCGAGGGCCTGTTGAAACTTTTCGAGATCGCGGGCCACGGAGATTGGCAAGGTCAACCGGATCGAGGTTGCAGCAGCCTTTCTCGGTCTCTCCTTTGCTGTAGGCATGGCGATCTCCTTCTGCACGCAATTCCTTCTAATGGGCAATCGGGAGAAGTATTCGATGGATAGTGTCGAGGAGAGGGTCAGCGTTTCAAAGCAGTATGAGGAAAGACAGGATAATCAGCGAAACGCAGAACAGCCGAGCGAGGATTCCACCGCTCGGCTGTTCCCTGCTAACTCGCTGGCTGAACAGTGCGTTACGATCGTGGGACGGTCAGGCAGCCGCGGCACTGAGGGCCTTGATGTCATTCAATAAAACTCGTTCATGGCCCTCGGGATTTACCTTTTCGTAGACCTTCCGGATTACGCCTTTCGGATCAACCACGAACGTCGTGCGTTCCCAGAATTTCATTCCCTTCCATTCGGATTCTCCAAGGCCCAGCGTCTTCATCAGTTGGGAGTTGGTGTCGGCCAGCAGATCGATGGTGAACGCAAACTTTGTGCAGAAATCTTTGTGCGAGCTGACATCATCGGCGCTGATGCCCACGATCTTGATACCGGCCGCATCGAAGTCGGCTTTGCCTGCTGAAAACCTCTGCCCTTGGATGGTGCATCCCGGAGTGTCGTCTTTGGGATAGAAATATACGACCAGCCAATGACCCGCGTAATCGCTAAGGTTGGTGATCTTACCGTCCTGATTGGGAAGAGAAAAATTCGGAAAGGGACTGCCTGCCTGCATCATGAAATTGATTATTTCCTTTCATCGAGATGCTGAAATTGTAGTCGATTCGAGACTAGCATCGTGGCATTTCAGGCGCTTCGTAACGCCTGCCACTTGGCTGGATCCATGCCGCCGGCTGAGAACAAGGACACGCCCGAAGCGCCGCCTTCCCGCGCCATCCGGATCGTTCGGGTCATTTCGTCCACTTTCATGTTGTGAATGAAAATCCCGCTGTAGAGAGGCCGATGGACGGCGGCCACTCCTTCCTTCGTCTGGTCGCGAACCCACTCCGGACCGGCCTCGTAGAAGATGTGATAGAGCATGGGCAGATACGCATCCAGTTGGAAGCGCCCCCAATCCTGGCAGCACCATCTCGCGCGCTCGGGAGGGTCCCGGAAAAACAGCGGCTGTAATCATTTTGCCCTTCGCATGCACAGCCGGAACGAGATAGTCGTTCACCAGGTCCACCACCATATCCCAGCGAAACTTGAGCCAGGCGTCTACCCAGGCTTGATCCTTCACTTCGCCGTTGCCGATCCGGATCGGATCGATACCCGACTTCTTCTTGAATTAATCGCGCTCGTACGCGCTGTAGCCATAATCGTAGGGCGGGTACACCTTAGTCATTACCGGCAGGTGGTTGCTCGGAAAGTACGCGTTACGCCCATCGTAAATCTCGGGCAGGATCGCCCGAATACCACTCTCCCGGGCAGTCGCGAACAGTTGCTTCCATTCATCGGCGGAACGATCGGGGGCGAGCGGTACCCACATCCAATTCTTCTGAGCGGAGTCAGTAGGAATAGCGTCGGTCCTCCATCCGCCGTTTGCGAATGCTGCAGCACCAAGCGCGCAGTTTCGGATGAACTCTCTGCGATGCATCTAGGACGCAGCGTAGCACAACCAGCGCGAACAGGCTGGGCGAGTCAATCCGTCGCCGTTACAGTCTGGTTCTTCACTCGGCAATTCGAGCCTCAAAGAGAGATGGAGACATCGATACTTGCTTTTGTCAACTATCTTGCGGGATACTTAAGTTGGAGAGAATCTCGGAGGTTTTCGATGTCTGGTACCGCCGCCACCCCGCAAGCCATCCGCGATGTCCGGCGCTTCAACCGGTTCTACACGAAGCAAATCGGCTTGCTTCAGGACCACATGCTGAGCAGCCCGTTTTCCTTGACCGAAGTACGAATTCTTTACGAGATTGCCCATCGTCGTAATCCGACGGCGTCGGATCTTATCGAAGAACTCGGACTCGACCCCGGATACCTCAGCCGCTCCCTGAGCAAACTTGAACAACAGCGACTCCTCAGGCGCGAGCGATCGGATGCGGACGGTCGCCAGAGCTTTCTGATCCTTACGCCGAAAGGGCAGAGCACGTTCCGGCCTCTCGAGACTCGTTCCAATCGCCAGGTAGCGGCAATGTTGAACCGACTTACCTTCGGGCAGCAGAACCAGTTGCTCTCCGCCATGCAGGCGATCGAGGAGCGTTTGGGCATAAATCGCCAGTCTGATGAGCGCCGGACTACATACACCTTGCGCACACATCGACCGGGCGATATGGGTTGGGTCGTACATCGGCACGGCGACTTGTACTGGCGCGAATACGGTTACGATGAGCGTTTTGAGGCCCTGGTGGCCCGCATCGTCGCGGATTTTGTTCAACACTTCGATTCGAAACGCGAGCGCTGCTGGATTGCGGAAAGGGATGGCGAAATATTGGGAACGGTCTTCCTGGTAAAGAAATCCAAGACCGTCTGCAAACTGCGCCTCCTTCTGGTCGAGCCGACCGCGCGCGGACTTGGCATCGGGCGCCGACTGGTCGGGGAATGCATCCGCTTCGGTCGCGAAGCCGGCTACAAGAAAATGATCCTCTGGACGCAAAGCGAATTAGGCGCGGCCCGCCACCTGTACAAAGAAGCCGGCTTCCACTTGGCCGGGCAGCAGCGTCACAAAAGCTGGGGCCGGGGAAATCTGATTTCGGAAGTTTGGGAACTGAAGTTGTGACTCGTTCCCTTGCCGGATCCCACCTCAATGCTGGCTGATCAAGGCCAGGCCGATGAGGCACAGGATCACACCACTCACATTCCGCAACGAAAGGTGCTCGTGAAAAAAAGCTAATCCGATTCCGACGAGCAGCAGTGCACTCGCGCTATTTCCAATTACAGAAAGCAAACTCACGCGCCATCCGCTGCGGTACGCAAGCAGGACCGCCAGTTCTACCCCCACGATCGACACCCCAACCGCGGCGCTCGCCCAATTCACACTTCTTAGATTCCAGGAACCCCGCCGTCCGCGATGGATACAGAGGAATCAACAACAACGTTCCCGCCAATGCGCTCACGTAATTGATTATCAGCGAAAAGACTGGATTAACCGACCCGGGCACCGATTTCTGGGCGATGTGGTAGGTCATCGTGCCGACGATCATCAAGATGACTGGAAGATAGAAGAGCATCGTCCCTCCGCGCGTGAGCGAAGAGAATAAATGGAAAGGCCTTCTAGAAACAGGGCGGGATTCGCCCGGAGGTTCACGTGGAAAACCGACAACCTGGGCGTCAGACGGACGCCTGCACTGCAGGAGATACCGTTTGGCGGGGCGTCGTCCCAGGCTTGTGAATCGGAATACGGAACGAGATCGTCGTACCAGTGCTGCTTGATTCGATTTCCATTACCCCATGGAACGGATGTATCCGTTCGCGCATCCCGCGGATGCCGACGCCACCTCCTTGCGCCTGGATTGAGGCAAGTCGTTCCGGCGGAATTCCCTTGCCGTGGTCGCGAACATCCAGACCTACTTCGTGGCTGTTGGACCACACGGCGATTTCGGCTGTCTTGCTTCCGGAATGCCGATGAATGTTGGTGAGACACTCCTGCACCAGGCGGAACATCATCAATTCCATGTCGCGTCCGAATCTTCCCAGATTGTTCGGAATGTTCACCAAAATTTTCATCCCGCTGCGTTCCGCTAGACCTTCCGCGTACCAACGCAGCGCGACCGGCAAGCCGCTCTCGTCGAGCAAAGGAGGATGAAGCAGGTACGACATCGTGCGAATCTCCTTGCTCAGCTGATCCACGTACTCCTGCGTTTCGTTCAGGCCCTTCACTACCTCGGGAGCGCTTTCCCGGGCAAGCTGCGCCACGTGCGCCAGGTTCATGCCTAACGCCGCCAAGATTTGCCCCGCGCTATCGTGCAACTCACGCGCCACGTGCCTGCGCTCGTCGTCTTGCATCTGCAGCATTTTGTGGGACAAGTCGCGGAGTTGTTCCGACTGCTGGAGCACTTTCGTGTTGCGCGCTTCCAGTTCTCTTGTGCGGATGCGCACTTGCTCTTCCGTGAACTCCTTGCTCTTGCGCAACGCATCCTGCGTGTTGCGGAGTTCGGTGATGTCGGTATTGGTGCCGAACCACTGCGTAATTTTGCCGTGCGCATTCTTAATGGGAACGGCGCGCGAAAGGAACCAGCGATACTCGCCATCTTTCCCGCGCAATGGGAAGGTGTCTTCCCACACCTGGCCCGTTCTGAAGCAGTCTTTGATTTTTTCGAGAACGCGGTCGACATGATCCGGGTGCAATACGCTCTGCCACCCTGAACCCTGCACCGCATCGAGCGTGGTGCCGGTGTAGTCGAACCAACGCTGATTAAACCAATACATCCATCCAGAACTGTTGGCCATCCACGCGAACTGCGAAATGTTGTCGGCCAGCGTGCGATAGTTTTCCTGCGTCCGCTTCACGTCGGTGACGTCTACGCCAGTCGGATGCAGGAAGATCACGCGCTCTTTCTCATCGCGAATTGGGTGCAGTTCGAACTCGACCAGCCGCTCCGTACCGTCCGCCCAGTGATACGGCAGTTCTGCCCGGTAAGGTGTGCCTTGCGCACCTTGCAGGCACGCGAGCCGTATCTTTTCTCGTACCTCCGGCGAGCCGCGCCACCACCCGGCCAGCCAGAACGGCTTGCCCAGAACTTCTTCCGCCTTGTAACCGCAGGCATCGAGGCAAAGGCGATTTGCATCCATGACGGTACCGTCAACGCTTAGCACGCCTGAGAACACCGTGGTCTGATCAAACACGGCGCGAAACTTCGCATTCGCCGCCAGCGCCTCGAGCTCCGACTGTTTGCGCCGGGTGACGTCGGTGCAGGCTCCCACCATGCACAGCATCTCGCCATGCTCGTCCATTAATGGCCGCGCCCGACCGTACAGCCAACGGATGTTCCCGTCGCCTAGGACCACTCGATGTTCCATGTCGAAACTGGCTCCCTCCCGACAGGCTTCAACGGCAGCCTTCACCGCGGCAACATCTTCCGGATGCACCCGCGACATGGCGTCCGAAAAGTGTTGCAACGTGTCTTCGGGGGAAAAGCCAAAGAGTCGCTTAAAGTTTTCGTCGAGCGCTAGAAAGTCACCTGTGCGCGTGTCCCACCGGAACGTGCCCGTATCAGAAGCCTCGAGCGCGACATTTAGTTGCTGTTGCTTCTGCGATACTGCCTCTTCCGATTCGTTCCGCATGCGTGCCATATCAACGTGAGTCTGCACGCGAGCCAGCAGTTCGCGCGCGCTGAACGGCTTGATCAGATAGTCGTCAGCTCCGTGCTCAATCCCCTCGACTTTAGCCTCTTCGCCGGCGCGTGCCGAGAGCACGATGACCGGAATGGTCCGGGTGCTTGGATCCGCGCGCAGTTCACGAATTAAGCCGAAGCCATCCAGTCGCGGCATCATGACATCGGTGACCACAATATCCGGAGCTTGCTTGCGAATTGCTGCCAACGCAGCTTCGCCGTCGGGGGCCGAGCAGACCTCGTAGCGCTGCACGAGCATCTGGGTCAGGTATTGGCGCATGTCGGAGTTGTCATCCACCACCAGAACGACGGGGCGCTCGCTGCTTAGTGAAGCGGCAATTCCCGGCATTGCGGGAGCGACTTTCGCCTGAACTTCAACCGGCGTTGAAGCGGGCGCTCCATCGGGCAGCCAACGCAGCGCTTCCTCCACGAAAGCTGCTGTGCCTCTGACGCTCTGACCTTCCGTTCGCGCCCCCGTGATCCGGTCGGGGGGAAGGTGTTCTTTTCCCCGCGGAATGCTGACGACAAACGTAGTGCCTTCGCCGACGACACTCTCAACCCGAATCGTTCCCCCGTGGAGCTTGACCAGTTCCTGCACGAGTGCGAGCCCGATTCCGCTGCCCTCGTGGGTGCGGCTACGTGTATTCTCGATGCGGTGGAAGCGTTCGAAGACTCGCGGCAGCTCTTGCTGCGGGATGCCCACGCCAGTGTCACTCACGCGAAGTTCCACGTTCCGTCCGGCGTCAGCCAGGGCTACCGTGATCTTCCCTTTGAACGTGAACTTGAACGCGTTCGACACCAGATTCAGGACGATCTTTTCCCACATCCCCCGATCGACGTAGACGGGATCGGCGAGCTTCGGACAATCCAGATCGAGTTCGAGCCCGGCTTTTTGCGTGGCCGACCGGAACACAGTCGCAAGTTCGGTGGTGAATGATGCAAGGTCGGTCGGTTGATACATCGCCTGCATTCTTCCCGCCTCCAGGCGCGAGAAGTCCAGAAGCGTATTCACCAGACGCAGCAACCGGGTGCCGCTGCGATTGACCAATTCCAGCTGGCTTTTGGCAGCAGGCGACAGCTCTGTGTGCGCCTTCGCCAGCAGTTCCTCGATCGGGCCCAGCATGAGCGTGAGCGGTGTACGAAACTCGTGACTGACGTTGCTGAAGAAGGCCGTTTTCGCGCGATCGAGTTCAGATAACGCATCGAGCCGTTGTTTTTCTTCTTCAGCGGCGCGTGCGTTCTGAATCGCCGCCGCGACCTGATCTACTAACAGATCGGAAAATGTCTGATACTCCGCGTCCAGACGCCGTGTCGGATTGATCCCGACAATGAGAACACCCAGAGGTATTCCCTCACCGCGAGACGTTATGGGCAGCACAATGGCCTGAGACAAGCGCTGCTCCGCGGCTCCCAGGGGAAATCCCTCGATCTGCGCGATCGGCACTACCCGCGAGCGGCCTCGCCTGACGACATCCGCAAATGGCCATAGAGAACGGCGACCGCTTCCGCTTGCCAAATCGACGACCTTCGGCATAAGGCTTCCACTTGCGTCATTCAAGCCACAAGCTTGCTGCAAGCGTAGCCGCTTGCCTCCGCCTTCCATGAGGTACAGCAACGCAAATGGGACGTCATCGGGATTCTTCGCCAACGTTGCGGCCGCCCAGGCGCAAGCAGCGTCCGTCGTCTTCTGTACGAGCGCATTCGCAGACAGTTCCGAAAGCGTGCGCAACCGGCGCGCGTTGATTACCTTCGGCGTTACTTCCGTCGATACGCAAAACAGACCACCGATTTTTCCAGCCTCGTCGCGAATCGGACTGTACGAATAGGAATAGTAAGTTTCTTCAAAGAAGTCGCCACGGTTCATAAACAGGCGGACTTCGTCAACGAAAGACGATTCGCCCTGCTTAAACACCCTATCCGCCATGGGTCCGCAGATTTCCCAGATTTCAGACCACACTTCGGCCG
>DASRDJ010000171.1:0-30142 GCA_035652655.1 Terriglobales bacterium | reverse complement strand
CGCCCCGCCGATGAAAGTGATGGTCAGAGATTCGGCCAGGAACTGAAGCAGGATGTGACTCCTGCGCGCACCCAGGGCCTTTTCCACACCAATCTCACGGGTGCGCTGCGTCACCGAGACCAGCATGATGTTCATCAGGCCCACGCCGCCGATGCCGAGTGTCAGCAATCCGATGAAGCCCAGCAGTATCTTGATGCCGGTAGTGATTACACGCAGATCGAGCAGGTCGGCGAAGACGTCGAAGACGAAGATAGCGCGCTTGTCCTTGGGATCGAAATTGTGATGGAAGGCGAGTGAATTGCGCAGCGCCTGCACGACTCTCGCGTGGTCCCCTTCGTATTCCATCACGATGGAGTTAAGGTACTGCGTGTTCTTGATATCGCTGACGCCGCTGAAGGGCACGTAAACGTGTCCGTTCAGATTGTCATCGCTGTTATTGATGACGTGCTTGAGCACGCCCACGATCTGATAGGAAATTCCGTCGACGCGAATGCTTTCGCCGATCGCGTTCTGCCCAGAGAAAAGCTTCTGCTTGATGTCTGCGCCGATGAAAGCAACACGCGTGTGCGTGTAGTCATCGGCTTCGCTGAAGGAACTGCCCTCGGCAAACTCCATGCGGCGCATGCGAGGGTAATTCGCGTACACGCCACTCACCCCATAGTTGCCGCTGCGCGTTCCGTAGGCAACATTGCACTGCTTGAAAACTTCCGGAGAGCTTCGCTTCAACAGCGGCACTTCTGCCTGGATGTGCTCGAAGTCGTTCAATGTCAACCGGACTTCGGCGCCAGCCTTGCTGCCGCCGGCCTGCATCGAGGTCCTGCCCGGGAAAACGAAGATGAGGTTGGTGCCGAACGAACGGAACGCCGACCAGAGGCCGCGCTCGAATCCCGCACCGTATGCCAGCAGCAGCACGACCGTCGCGATGCCCCATGCCATGCCGAGCATGGTGAGGAAGCTCCGTCGCCGATTGTAGCGAAGCGCTTCGTAGGCCTGGCGGAAGAGATTCGCGATCATGCTATTCCTGCCGCAGGGCTTCGACGGGTGGAAGAAGCGCTGCTTTGCGCGCCGGATAAAGTCCGGCGGTGATTCCAGCAATGGCCAGAGAACCGATCGCCGCCACGGCGGAAAGCGGCACGATGCGTGGAGTGTCGAAACCTTCGGGCGCAGGCAGCATAGCCAATCCGGTAACGAGCGCAGTTGTGATGGCCAGTCCAATCCCGCCGCTGAATGCCGTCAGGAAAGCGCCTTCGATGAAAAACTGCGTCATGATGCTGCGATGGGTTGCGCCCAGAGCCTTGCGCAGACCAATCTCGCGAGTGCGCTCGGCGACTGAGACCAGCATAATGTTGACGATTCCAATCGCGCCCAAGCCCAGTGTTACCAATCCCACTACGCCCAGGAAGTAATCCATCGCATTAAAGATTTTACCGACCTTTTGGGAGTTCTCAATCGTGTCCCAATCTTCAAAAGCATCTTCAAGTTTTGGATTGAAGTTGTGCCGGCGGGCGATGATCTCGTGCACCTCGGATTTCGACGCCAGATGTTCCGCTTTGTTGATGGGCCGGTAGTTGATGAACGAAACAGCTTTCTCGCTGTTGTTCCCTTTCAGCGGAAACAACTCGCGCATCGTCTCAATGGGGATGAAGATGCGAGCATTGGTGCCGTTGTTGCCGTCCTGCCCGACTTTAGCCACGACGCCGATGATATCGAACCGGATGCCATTCAGCAGCATGCTCGCGTCCACAGCGGGGCGGCCGGGAAATACATTCTTGAGCAGTTCCCAGCCGACGACGGCGACGCGGCGGTGCTCAGTGTTGTCCTGATCATTCAACCAGCGGCCCGTACCGACGGGCACGTTACGGATCTGGTTGTACTCGGGCGCGATTCCGAATACCTGTCCGGCTGTCGAACCGAATTCGCTGACCGCGCGAATATCCTCGCGATTGATAACGGCCGAAATGCACTTCAACGTGCGCGCTTCTCTTCGCACAGCGACGTAGTCGTCGTAGGTAAAGTGGTAGGTCTGTCCGGATTGAAGGCTGCCTTCCACGGCCGGAATGCGGCCCGGGAAGATGAACATGATGTCCTGGCCAAGCGTCGCTAGTTGCCTCACCTGGCCGCTGCGAAAGCCTTCGCCCAGGCCAACCAGCAGAAGCAACGATCCCACACCCCAGGCGATCCCGAACATCGTCAGGAACGAACGTAGCTTGTGCGCCCACAAGGTGGCCAGCGACTGACGAATGATGTCGGTGAGCATCCTCATAGGTAGTGCCCCCAGGCACTGGGCAGCGACTGGGGGCCCCGGGTTCAAGGTCGGGCGGGGGGTCTCATGTCCCGCCCCTTGCTTCTAGGTGGAAATACGTCCCTGAGGCCCTGAAAGTTCCAAAGAAGCCGTCGCCAGTCTCCATCCGCTCGTTGCCCGCAAACCAGTGGTTTCCGGGCGACGGTGGCAACTGACGGAAACCACTTAGCATGGCCTTGTTATTTAGACTCCGCTGAGCGGCCAAGAGTTAGCTGACTGCTGATAAAACAGCAGATTGCCAGATGCCGGGTGGGCCGATTTGGGCCATCCTCTCGCTTCACTCGGCGATCCGATTCTTGTGCATGCCATCTGGAGCAGGACTATGATGTGGGCGCCTTTCACAAAGGAGGCTGCTATGAAAGTGCACGCTCCCGCCCCCATCTCCAAACATCCGGACCAACGCTGGCTAACGCGAAATGCCTTCATTCTTCTAGTGTTCAGCTTTGCTATGACAATTGCAGTCGAGGCTCAAAGTCATAATGTGCTCGTTCGATTTGAAAATGGGACTGGCGGAAGCCCGATCGACATCGTGCAAGGCGCCGATGGAAACTTCTACGGTGTCGGAATAACAGGCGGAAATAATGCCGGCGGCAGCATTTTCAAAGCTACTCCCGCTGGCGACGCAGGACATCTGTACGTGTTTTGCGCTACGGCGCCTTGTCGAGACGGGAAAACACCCAATGGACTGGTCCTTGCGAGCGACGGAAATTTCTACGGAACTGCACGCCGCGGGGGACAGCGTGGCGATGGAATCGTATTCCGGGCGAGCCCGACGGGTGGAGCGACTACGATTTATAGCTTTTGCGCCGACACTCCAACTTGTACCAATGGCCTGTTTCCGGAAGGCGAGTTGATTCAAGGCAGTGATGGCGACTTATACGGCACAGCAGCCAATGGTGGACTTCACAACGCCGGTATCGTCTTCAAGATTACACTGTCGGGAGTCTTCACGAAGCTCTACGACTTCTGCTCCCAGCCCAATTGCGCCGATGGACTACGTCCCGGGACAGGTCTGGTGGAGGCCAGGAACGGCCTGTTCTATGGGACAACCCTCGGCGCGGGTGCAAACGGCAGCGGCGGAACCATTTTCCGGATTAGCTCAAGCGGCAAACTTTCCACCTTGTACAGCTTTTGTGCGCAGCCAAACTGTGCGGATGGGGCGAATCCTCTAACCAGCCTGCTCCCCGCAACGGACGGCAACATGTATGGCGCAACCGGTTCGGGTGGATTGGTTGATGGTACGTGCTCCGCGGGCTGTGGAACAATTTTCAGAATCCCCCTCAGCGGAGCGCCGCTTACCGTAGTGCACGCTTTTACCAGCAGCGAAGGAGTGCAGGTTCAAAAGTTAATTCAGGCGACCGATGGCAGTTTCTATGGAACAGCACGGTTAGGCGGATCTTCAAATCTGGGCACTCTCTTCAAAATGGATGCTGCTGGCTCGGTCTCGGTTCTGTTTAACTTTTGCAATGCCGCAGCTTGCCACTCCAGCACAAACCCTGTGGGACTTATCCAGTCGACGAACGGACTCTTCTACGGGACGACAATGGGTCCGGGCAACGGCACACTGTTCACCTACGGTTACCCGCCGTTCATCACGATGACTCCGTCTTTTGGCCCAGTGGGCACAATGGTTAAGATTTATGGCAGCGATCTGTCCGGCGCAACGGAGGTCACGTTCAACGGAGGGGTATCCGCAACCTTCACGATCGTTTCGCCAGGCGAGATCGATACGTCAGTGCCGGCTGGAGCGTTGTTTGGTTCCGTGAAAGTGAGGACCCCAGCTGCCACATTAACGAGCAACGTAGTGTTTCGCGTCACTCCGTAAGTCCTTGGAACTGGTACCTGCCCTCTTTATGAACCTGTGAACGCAAGCAGAGTTAGCTTGCGTTTGCAGGAGTACGCCGCGAAAACTACTCGGTCAGGGTTCGCTTCTGACCAGAAACCGTTTCGTATATACGCCCACGGGTCTAGGTGCGGTTGTCTCCCCTTCCAAATCCTGGATACCCACATGTGGACATGCGCCATTGCTCACCTGTTGAACTGGCCCCCGTCTAATGGTTCCGTGCTCGCCTACACGCAAGGTCTCAAACCAGGCAAGTTTGGTTTGCCGTTTCCAGAGACGTCCTGAGGAGGAATTTCCGTGTACAAACGACTTCTGCCCGTCGCACTTACGGTGCTGCTCGCCGCCAGCGCCAGCTTTGCCCAATCGACCCAGCTGAACATTCCCCGCGACAGCCAGCGGGCCTCGGTCACACAACGTGTCGGCATCACCGACATCACCGTCAACTACCACCGCCCGCTCGTGAAAGGCCGCACGATCTGGGGCAAGGTGGTTCCCTACGGACAAGTCTGGCGCGCCGGCGCCAATGAGAACACAACCATCACGTTCACCGATCCGGTGACCATCGAAGGCAAGACGCTAGAAAAAGGCACCTACGGCCTGCACATGATTCCCAACCAGGATCAGTGGACCGTCATCTTCTCGAAGGTAAACACGGCTTGGGGCAGCTTCACCTACAAAGAAGCGGAAGATGCATTGCGCGTGAATGTGAAGCCGCAATCCGCTGAGATGGAAGAAGCGCTGGCGTACGAAATCGATCAGCCGACCGAGAACTCCGCGATCATCACCATGCGCTGGGAAAAGGTCTCGGTGCCATTCAAGGTAGGGGTCGATGTCAACAATATCGTCGATGCCAGCCTGAAAGCGCAGATGCGGGGACTTCCCCAATACACCTGGGATGGATGGGATGACGCAGCGAACTACCTGCTCGCGCACAAGGTGAATCTGGACGAAGCGCTGGATTTCTCGAACCGCTCGATCGGCTCGGAGCCGCGCTACGAAAACTACAACACCAAGTCGCAGATCCTGGAAGCGATGGGCAAGAAGGACGAAGCCAAGGTCGCCCACGATAAAGCAATCGAGATCGCAACTCCGATCCAGTTACACCAGTATGCCTTCGCGCTGAAAGGCCAGAAGAAAGACGCAGAAGCCTACGCAGTGTGGAAGAAGAACTTCCAGCAGCATCCTGACATGTGGTTCACGCACTCCGGTATGGCGCGCGTGTACTCAGCACAGGGAGACTTCGACAACGCGGTGAAAGAGATGAAGCTCGCCGAAGCCGCGGCGCCTGAGCAGAACAAAGTATTCATTGAAACGGCGATCAAGCGGCTGGAAGCCAAGGACGATATCAACAAGTAGGTCTTGGCTGATCGGAATGATCGAGGCTGATGAGAGCGGCCGCCGCTTGCGGCCGCTTCTTTTTGCCAGTGGAGGGTCGGGCGACCCCGCCCGACGGCTTTTGGCGGTCGTTGTTTGCACGACTGCGCACTACGGGCGTTAAGCGTGAAATCGCCTTTCAACGACGGTAATCTTGCGGTTTTGGCTCTCCCACGTACATTTTAGGAGCAGTGCAAAACCCCACTCAAAAAGCGGCTAGACTGTCGCTCGCCATCCTTGCTGGGTTGTTTTCCCTACCGGCACTCATCTTCGGCTCATATCTTTATTCTTTGTTGGATTCGCATCCACACAATGGATGTCTTCTACGTAGAGTACCCATATTTGCTCGCTGCATTAGTGCTCGGTGGCATCGGCCTGTTGAGTGCATTTTGCAGTGGGTATGGTGCCCTTCGTCGGAGTTTTTACGGACTCGTATTTGTTGTTCCTGTTGTGTTCGGGTTGGCAACTTTGGTTTACATCCCGGACGCATCACCCCATGTCCAGCACAGCATGTTGGACGACACCAATTATCTGAGTGCTGTAAGTTCGTTTTTTCAAGTCTGGTATGAGACACATCATGGGTTTCCCAAAAACGAAGCCGAATTTCTCGATGCTCTCAGAAGCGGGCCGGCGGCATGGCAATACCGGGTGAAAGCACCTCCGGCGGAGAGCGATTACGCTAAAGGCGGAGTCCGCTTGCCATACCAAATCGTGGTTACCAACGATGCCACAGGACCAAGATTGGAGGGTCTATCTGAGAGACCGGGAGTCATTTACTACTGCGTAACAGCCGATGGACAGCAATTCTGGGTCACCATGACGGGGCTGCATGAAGATGTCTCTCGCACTGCAACTTTGAAAAGGGTCGCTGACCGATCGTATGACAAGCCTTGGCTGATCACAGCAACGGGCAAGGACTATCCACCTCGGGATCCCTGAAGTCCCGCTTCCGCAGCGCGTAACGGTTGAGATATCGCCAGCAAAGGCGTAAAACCCGATACGACAACTTAACAACTTGCGTACTTACAATAAGAAGATTGATCAACAGGCGTTTGGGTGAGCGACACTTCTCAGCCGCCGCACCGACGGGCGGGGACGCCCATCGCTCCCACGTTTTTAACGCGACGTTGTGGTGACTTCGGTGGGCTTCTGCTCGGGATACTCGAACACGCCGCGGCCCGACTTTCTCCCGAGCCTTCCGGCTTTCACGTACTGCACCAGCAAGGGCGCCGGTCGAAACTTTTCTCCCAGCATTTTGTGGAGATACTCGAGAATGTGCAGGCGCGTGTCGAGGCCCACCAAATCGACCAACTCGAACGGGCCCATGGGATGATTCAGTCCAAGCTTCAGCGCCTTGTCGATGTCACTGGCGCTCGCGATGCCTTCCTGCAGCATGTAGAACGCCTCGTTGCCGATCATCGCGTTGATGCGGCTGGTGATGAAGCCCGGCGACTCGCGGATCACGACCACTTCTTTTCCCATACAGCGGCCGACTTCGACGGCCGCATTCAAAGTGTCTTCGTCCGTCTCCAGCGCGCGCACGATTTCGAGCAATTTCATTTTGTGCACGGGATTGAAGAAATGCAAGCCGACGA
The DNA here is from genome assembly GCA_035652655.1 of Terriglobales bacterium. Classification (GTDB taxonomy): domain Bacteria; phylum Acidobacteriota; class Terriglobia; order Terriglobales; family Acidobacteriaceae; genus Gp1-AA133. The sequence continues at coordinate 23,028 of DASRDJ010000171.1, read as the reverse complement.
TTTTTGGCGCGCGATAGGTGACGCTGGCGATTTCGGTGAGGCTTAGAGAACTGGTATTTGACGCAAGAATCGTCGTGGGCCGGCAGATTTTATCAAGCAGGGTGAAGATCTCGATCTTCGATTCCAGTTCCTCGGGCACGGCCTCGATGACGAGGTCGGCCTGGCGGGCCGCTTCGTCGACCGATCCCGCGTACTCCAGGCGCCCGAAGGCTGCGTCCGCGTCTTTAGGGGCGACCTTGCCTAACTCGACCGCTTTATCCAGATTCGCCCGGATTTCGGATTCCGCTTTGCGCAGCGTCGCCGGAAGAATGTCTTCGAGAATGGTGCGGTAGCCGCCGAGGGCTGCGGCGTGCGCGATGCCGCGGCCCATTGTGCCAGCGCCAATGACCGCGATGGTCTTGACCTCCGCCACTAGCGCACGCTCTTCTCGAGCTGCGCGATGACTTCCTTTAGCCCGTTGGTAGCCGAACTCATGTACTCGGACAGGCGCTTGCGCTCCTCTTCGGTCATTGTGCCTATTGTCGATGTGATCTTGCGCAAGGTGGCGTTGATGTCGTCCACGTAGTTCATGAGGCGGATAAGTTCCCCGGTCGCTGGCATATGAAAGGCTCCTGCGCGCGCGGTCGCTTTGCTTTGGTCTGAGTTACAGGCGAAAGCATCGACCGCGAGCGAACTCTCCATTCTCTAGGCTCGCCCGAAATTAGTAAAGCGGCGTCCGTGCACGGATGGGTGCAGCCCGACGCGTAAAATGTCGGGACGTCCAGGAGGCTTGCATGGCGGCAGTTCGGGTCGTGCCCATCGAAGAACGGACTTCCATTTTGCACGTCGGGCGCACGACGCTCGCCGCCGTGATTTCGCAGCTGGTAGCACAGTCGCTGCACATGCCCGAGCCTTACTGGGCGACCGTTACAACGATCGTGGTGATGCAATCGACACTGGGGGCAGCGTGGAAGGTGTCTGTGAAGCGCTTTGCCGGAACTGCGCTGGGCGCGTTCGTCGCGGGACTCGTCGGGTCTTATTTGCCGCCGGGCATCGCCTTATTTGGAGTGACACTCTTCGTAACTGGCCTGATCTGCCTGGCTCTACGATTGGACCGCACCGCGTATCGATTCGCCGGAATCACCGAGGTCATCGTGATGCTGGTGGCGCGCGAGCGGACGGCGAGGATTATCGCCGCTCATCGGTTTGTCGAGGTGTCGTTGGGAATCGCCGTGGCGCTCATTGTGACAGCCGCTTGGCCGGAGCGCTTCGATCCCGCACCCGCCGGCGAAGTGAAGCCAGCCCCTGGCGCATAATAGTTCCATGCTTCGCGATAAGAGCCTGATCCCTCTCTCCCGGCAACATCAGCATGCCCTTGCGTTGTGCGTGCGCATCAACCGCGCGGCCCTGGCTACAGTTCGAGAGGTGCAGGCGTGGCAGGCGGAGGTCGAGCAGCATTTCGCGCTGGAAATTCAGTACCACTTCGCGGCGGAGGAGAAGGAGGTGTTTCCCGTCGCGCGAAAAGTGGCGGATCTCGTGCCAGTGGTCCAGGAGTTGGTGGCGGAGCATTCTCAGCTTCGTGATTATTTTGCGCAGGCGCAGGCACGCACGCTTGATGGTCCGTCGTTGCGGCAGTTTGCGGAGATGTTATCGGTGCATATTCGCAAGGAAGAACGTGGGCTTTTTGAGGAGATGCAGAAGCATTTGAGCCCTGCCGAGTTGGAGCGGATGGGCGGGTTTATCGAGGGCGAACTCGCACCTGCGGCAGATGTGTGCATTACGCCCACCGAGCAGATTTTGAAGCCGTCGTAGCAGGGCTCGAGGGCTCGCGGGCTCACGCCCCCATCGCCGGCATGCCGCCCCTCCGGGGGCCGCGCTGGCTTTGCAGCTTACCCAGCCCTTACGGGCTGGGCTATCTTATGCCGCCGCTCCGCGGCTGTTGCGGTGGTGGGCTTTGTTTTCTTGGCGGTTTGCCTCGCTCAAGTTCTTGCTTCCAGCGCGCGCCGCGCCCAGTCATCCCCTGCCGCGATTTCGCCAGCGCTCAGCATCCGTACTATTCAGCGCGCTTTCGCTGACGACTAGCGACGAGCGACTGGCGGCTGCGCGTGGTACCTCCGAAACTCTGCCCCGCCTTCGCGGCCCATGTAGCGTTCCAGCACAGCTGGTTCGGTCTCGCGCAGGTCGACCACGACCAGGCCATCGAGCACGTCGGAAAATTTGCGGTCTACGTTAAAACCCAGAAATTTCCCGCCAACTTTCGCATATTGCCGCAGCAAGATGGGCAAGCCCTTGCCGTCGATTTCGACGTCGGCAATCGGATTCGACAAGTCTTCCACGTCGCGCAGCGCTTTGCAGAGAGCGCGGCAATCCCAGCGGCGTAACCGGGAGGGGCGGAACGGGCGGCGCGGCGTGACCATGCCGGAGAGTTCGTCCTGTCGCATGCGAGCCTCGAAGAAGGAGCAGATCAGCTCACGCGAAGCATGCGTGTAGCTGTTGCTGATGCTTACAGCTCCAAAGAGCACGGGAGTCTCAGGATGCTGCGCAACGAAGCGGGCGATCGCCTTCCACAGCATCAGCAGAGGCGCATACTGCCGCTGGTATTCGGGACGCACAAACGAACGTCCCAGTTCGAGCGCCGGTCCCATCCTCTGGAACAGTTCTGCCTTGTAGTGAAAGAGCGTGTTCGTATAGAGGCCTCTTATGCCGTGCTGCGCAATGATTTCCTGCGTGTTCCCTGCCCGGTACGCGCCGACCAGTTCCCTCTTAACTTTGTTCCAGAGCACGAGATGCCAGTAGCAACTATCGAAACGGTCGAGGTCGGTGCTGCGGCCGGTTCCTTCTCCGGCCGCGCGAAAGGTCACTTCCCGCAGCCGACCCACTTCTTCAAGTAAGTTAGGAATCTCCTCCGCGCGAGCGGCGTACGCGGCGAACTCAGCATGCGAGGTCAAACAGCGGTTCGCAGGCAACGCAGCTAGATCGTGCTCCAAGAGGTTTTGGTGAACCGACGCCGTGATCGCCATTTCGCGCTTCTTCGGAAGTACCGAGCGGAGAGAAGCTGGAATACCGTGCGTTTTTCCTCGTTCCGCCAACAGGTACGTGCGCCAGCGCAGGTACTCAGTCGCATTGCGGGCATCGGGAATTTCCGCCATCTCCTCTGTTCCAATAACACTGCCGATCCGCAGAGCCGCCTCGCGTCCCTGTTGTTGCAGGAATTCCTGCAGCAGGAAGGCCAGGCGCAGCCGGGGATGAAACATCCCCAGCAACTGGAAGCCGACGCTATTTTGCCCGCAAAAATAAACAGGCAGGGCCACCCCACCGGTTTTCCGAATGAGGCGCACCGCAATGTCGTTCCAGGGGGCATCGACCACCGACGCCTGTGGCAACTGCCAGTGCGAAACTTCTCCGGCTGGAAAGACTGCCAGCATGCCTCCGGCCCGTAGCCATTCCATAGAATCTTTCAACGCGCGGCGATTCCGTTCCTGCGATTTCGAACTGCGCCGCGGATCGACGAAGATGCAGCACTGCTCGAGTTCTGGAACGCCTTCGAGCAGGAAGTTGGTCATCACCTTGACATCGGGCCGCACGCGCGCGAGCAGAGCGCCGAGCACGGCTCCGTCGAGCATGCCATAAGGATGATTTGCTACCACCACCACAGGACCGGTCTTCGGAATGCGCTGCAGGTCGGTGAGATCGACCTGCACATCCACTTCCATTTCGCGCAGCAGATTTTCCAGGATCGAGCGCGATCCTCGGTTGCGCGCTCGGACGTACAGGTCGTGCGCCTGCTTCAGGGGCAGAAGCCTGCTGGCAAACGGAGGCAATCCCGCGAGCAAGGGCGCGCCTTCCAGCACACCCGTCGCGTTTCCCCGGGAATCCGCTGAATGGAGAATGGGCATGCTGCCATTCGTAGCGCAGCCAATTTGACGGGTGATGAAAGCCAAATGAAATGTTCGTGAATGTCAGAGAGGGGAAGCACCGAAGTAACCGGTGCGCGGAATTAGCCCACCAATTTTGCGGACCCGCAGCTAGGCGGCAAATTCCTCGGCGGGAGGTTCGGGCAGAGGCTCGGGCGAACGGTCGGTGACTTCGGCAAGCGCGGCCATCTTCTTCGCAAGCTCAGGGGTCAACACGCCGGGTTGCAGGCGCCAACGCCAGTTGCCTCCGCGCTCGCTGGGCATGTTCATGCGCGCTTCGCTGCCCAGGCCGAGGAGGTCTTGCACGGGAATTACCGAGAGGCTGGCCACTGAAGCTTGCGCCGCGCGAATGAATGACCAATGAATTCCGTCGTTGGACTTGCCGAAATAACATTCGGCGTTGTGCCGCTCCTCTTTGGTGGCCCCGCTCTTCCACCATCCGGCTAGCGTGTCGTTGTCGTGCGTGCCGGTGTAAATCACCGTCTCGGGCGTCAACTGCTGCGGCAGGTACATGTGGGCGCCCTTGTCAACAAAGCCGAATTGCAGGACGGCCATTCCGGGCATCTGCAGGCGCTTGCGTAGGGCGTGGACTTCGGGAGTGATGTAGCCCAAGTCTTCGGCGAAGAAGGGCAGGCCGCCGAGCGCCTCCTGCACTTTCGCGAACAAGTCGTCTTTCGGGCCATCGACCCAGCGGCCGTTGATGGCGGTCGGCTCGCTGGCGTCAATCTCCCAGAACTGCTCGAACCCGCGGAAGTGATCGAGTCGAATGTAGTCGCAGTGCTGGGTGACCGCGCGCAGTCGCGCCACCCACCAGGCGTAGCCTTGCTGCTTCATCACGTCCCAGCGATAAAGCGGATTGCCCCAACGCTGTCCGGTCTCGCTGAAGAAATCGGGCGGGACGCCGGACACTACTTCCGGATTGCGGTCCCGGTCGAGCCGGAAAAATTCCGGGTGGGTCCAGACGTCGGCGCTGTCGTAGTTCACGAAGATTGCGATGTCGCCGACCACGCGCACCGAGCGGCGGGCGCAATGCTGGCGCAACGCGCGCCATTGTTCGGCGAAGGCAAACTGCAAGGCGCTTCGCCAGACGAGTTCCTCGGCCATCTGCTGGCGCACGCGAGCGAGTGCGGCCGGCTCGCGGAAGGCGAGATCATGGGGCCACTCGTTCCAGTTGGACAGCTTGTGATGGGCGCGCAGCGCATCGAAGAGCACGAAGTCGTCGAGCCAGTCCTTGTTCTCGCTGCAGAAGCGCTCGAAGCGGGCGCGAGCGTCACCGTGCATGTTCTTCGAGAAGTTGCGCGCCGCTTCGGCCAGTAAAGGCATCTTGCTGAAGAAGACTTTCTCGTACTCCACCGGACCATTGGCTTCGGGCAGGTTGGCGACGCGGCCGGGGTCGATCCAGCCGTGTTGCGCCAAACGTTCGAGACTGATCAGGAGTGGATTGCCGGCGAACGCCGACGTGGCCGAATACGGAGAATTGCCGTAGCCTAGCGGCCCGAGAGGCAGGACTTGCCACAACCCCTGTCCGGCTGCCGCAAGAAAGTCGACAAACTCGTACGCCGCGGGTCCGAAATCACCGATGCCCCCGCGCGCAGGAAGCGAACTGGGATGCAGCAGAATTCCTGTGGCGCGCGCGAATGGCATGGCTCTTCGGAGATCACCCGGTTCTTACATTGAGGAGTTACGTTGCGGAATGATGGCGGGCACGCCAGAGCGTGCCCGCGGTTGAGTGCTAGAAGCCGACGTCCGCACCGCCTTGGCCCTTAGTGAGGTTCTTCATTTCCTGCTCGTTGATTTTGATCTTGCCGGATTTTTCCATCTGCTGGCGCAGGTTCGAGATGAACATTTCGAAAATATCCTGCTGCTTGGCGCGCAGCAGGTTGTCGCGGATCTGATCCTTCTTGGCCGCGAAGTCCTGGTCGGTCGGTTCCTGCTTCTCGAGAACCGAAAGCACCACGCCATTATTTCCGGCATTCACTGGGCCGCTGATCTCGCCCGGCTTCATGGAGAACGCAACCGAAGCCTGCCCAGCCATGCTGCCGACATCCGGTACCTGGCCATCGGGAAGGACGAAGTCGCTGGTCTTCATGGTGGCGCCCAGTTCCTTCGCCGCTTTCCTCAGATCATGCTCCGACTTGGCACGGTCAGAAAGTTCTTGTGTTTTCTGATTGAGCAGGATGCTCGCGCGCTCATTCTTGAACTCGCCGTCCACCTTGGAACGAATCTCTTCGAAGGAAGGCGTGGCTGGCGGCTTGATGCCGTCGACCACGAACACCACCGCGCCCTGGCTCAGCTGTGCCATGTCGGGCGGAGACTTCTCCCGCTCGGAAAAGATCGCATCCATCAACTGGGGAGACGCTCCGATCCCGGGCAGCACGTCGCTGCGACCGACGAAGTCGGTGGTGACCACATTCAAGTTCTTGGCGGCAGCAGCTTTCTCGAGGCCCTGGCTGCGCGCCTGCTCGAGCAACGAATTGCCGGCATTGTCCATCATCCGGGAAGCCTTCTGCTGCTTAATCAAAGGCTCGATTTCGGCCTTCACTTCGTCGAGGGTTTTGGTGTGCGCTTCGTGCTTGTCTTCGGTGCGGATGATGTGGAATCCGTAGCCAGTCTTCACCAGGTCGCTGGTCTGTCCTGGAGCTTGCGAGAACGCCGTCTTCTCAAATTCCGCCGCGGTGCGCCCCCGGCCTATCCAGCCCACTTCGCCACCTTGCTTTCCGCTTGGATCCTCGGAGTACTTCTTGGCCAGATCCTCGAACTTCGCACCACCCTTTAACTGTTTGAGGACGTCTTCCGCCTTTTTGCGGGCCTCTTCGACGGCCTTCTCGTCGACTTTCCCATCGGCTGCGGGCTGGGGGGTCTTGATCTCGATGTGGGCAACTTTCACTTCGTCGGGAACGCGATATTGATCGCGATTCTTCTCGTAGTACGCTTTCAAGTCTTCTGGCGAGACCTGTATCTGGCTGAGAATCTTGCTCTTATCGAGGAAGACGTACTGGACCTTGCGCTTCTCGGGGATGGAGTCCTTATAGCGCGACTGGTTGCGCGTGTAGAAGGCTTTGAGCTCTTCGTCGGTCGGATGCAGCCCCTTGCGGATGTCGTCCTGCGACAGCACGGCGTAGTCGAACTTCACCTTGGTGTTGCGCTTCTGGAACTCCTGGCGGAGATCAGCGTCCGACACGGACGCGCTGCCCGTGATCAGGGCCGCCAGCTTGCGCTCGAGAATCTCGTTCTTTACGTCGGACTCGAATGCTGAAACCGTCAGGTTTGCCTTTTGCAGCAGATTCTCGTAAGCCTGCTCGCCGATGAACTTCCCGTCCGGAAAGAGAGTCGCTGCGTAGACCCCATGCTGCAGTTCGTCGCGGACGTCTTCATCAGTCGCCTTGAGACCCATGCGATCAGCTTCGGAAACGATGGCCTTGCCAGTGATCATCTGCTCCACCGACTGCTGGATGGCGCGCGGCATGATCATGGGCAGCAACTGCTTGCCCATGGGACCGTACTGGGCGACCTGCTGCTCGGCGAGGGCGCGTGCGCGGTCACGAACTTCCTGAACGGTTATGTCCTGCCCGGCTACTTTGGCGACCACTCCCGTGCTGGGCTGCCCCATAATGTCGGAGCCCAACCCACCGGGAATCAGCGTGATGACCATACCGCCGCAAATAATCAGCAGAAGGCTGCTCAGGATAATCTTTTTGGTCGGTCCAGGGGTTTGTAGAAAACGAATCATGTTGTCGTGTTCACTCCAGAATGTTTGGGGGGCGGAATAGAAGATTATAAACTAAGGGGCTCTTAAGACGTTGGCGGTCCCGATTCCGGGTGGCGTGCGGGCTGGCCGCAAATTACTCTCGGAAAAACAGCTATTGAAACGTATCAATAAAACGTGCTATCCAACTGGGCATCTTGCTCGCCATTGGCGTTCCCGTTTCTCGACCTCCGTTCACGAGGACTCATCCATGAAACTTCGTTCCTTCTTTTACGCAGTCTCTCTGTCTTTCGCTCTACTGCTCTCTGCCGCCGTGGGCCAGGAAAAGGCACCGCGCGCTACCGCGAACGCGGGTAAACTCGAACTCAATGGCGGCTGGACGCTCCAGTCGTCGCGCAAGGTCGATCAAAGCGGTGAGGTTCTCTCCAAACCCGGGTTCCTGCCCAAGGGATGGTATCCGGTCACGGTGCCCACTACGGTCGTCAGCGCACTCGTGAAGATCAAGGTCCTGCCCGACCCGACTTACGGCATGAACCTGCGCCAGATGCCCGGCGTCACGTATCCAATCGGCGCAAACTTCTCAAACATTGTGATGGCGCCCGACAGCCCGTACTTGCTTTCGTGGTGGTACCGAAAAACATTTTCCGTGCCTGCCGGCTACAAGGGCAAGACCCTGTGGCTGAACTTTCGCGGAATCAACTACCGGGCGAATATCTGGCTCAACGGGAAACAGATTGCCAAGTCTGATGACGTCGCTGGAGCCTGGCGCACCTACGAATTCAACGTCACCGAGTCAATAAAGCATGGCGCCGAAAACGTTCTGGCCGTGGAAGTCTTCGCCCCTACAGAGAACGATCTGGCCATCACGTTCGTCGATTGGAACCCCGCGCCTCCGGACAAAAATATGGGCCTGTGGCGCGCTGTCTACCTCAGCGCCAGTGGCCCTGTCGCGCTGCGCTACCCGACCGTCGTCTCGCATGTGGACGCTTCGGGCAACGCGCAACTCACCGCGACGGCCCTTCTGAAGAACGGCAGCAGAGAAGCAGTGAAAGGAACGTTGAAAGGCGCCATCGACAAAATTGAATTCTCGCAGGACGTAGAGCTTGCGCCAGGCGAAAACAAAGATGTCACTTTCGATCCCGACAAGTTCTCGCAGTTGAATCTCACCGCACCCCGCCTCTGGTGGCCCGTGCAGATGGGCAAGCCTGAACTTTACTCTTTGAAGATGGAGTTCGTCGCTGACGGCAAGACATCGGACCATGCGGAAACGAAGTTCGGTATCCGCGAAGTGACGTCGCAGTTGAACGAGAACCAGCGCCGCGTCTTCTCCATTAACGGCAAGAAGATCCTGATCCGCGGTGGCGGCTGGTCTCCCGACATGATGCTGCGCGAGAACTCCCAGCGCCTGGCCGACGAGTTCCGCTACGTCCGCGACATGGGCCTGAACACCATCCGCCTCGAGGGCAAGCTCGAGACCGACGAATTTTTTGAGCGCGCCGACCGCGAGGGCGTCCTCATCATGGCCGGATGGTGCTGCTGCGATCACTGGGAACACTGGGCGAAATGGAAGCCGCAGGACTTCGACATCGCCAAGGCTTCCCTGACCGATCAGATCTACCGGCTGCGCAATCATCCCAGCGTGGTGATGTGGCTGAATGGGAGCGACAATCCTCCGCCGCCCGACGTGGAGGAAATGTACCTGGCGGTCGAGAAGGAGTTGCACTTCCCTAACCCAACCGTCTCTTCCGCGACCGCCAAGCCCACCACGGTCTCAGGCGAGAGCGGCGTAAAGATGACTGGGCCGTACGAGTACGTCGCGCCTTCGTACTGGTCCGAGGACAAGATCGACGGCAACCACCACTGCAATCCCGGCGGCTGCGGCGGAGCCTACGGCTTCAACACCGAAACCAGTCCCGGCCCGGCCGTGCCGGAACTCGACTCGCTGCGCACCATGCTAGGCAAAGACCACCTCTGGCCAATCGACGACTGGTGGAACTACCACGCGGGCGGCGGCGAGTTTAAGGACATTCACGTTTATAGCGACGCGCTCACTGCCCGTTACGGCAAGGCGGACACGCTTGACGACTACGTTCGCAAAGCGCAGCTGATGAACTACGAGGGCATCCGTGCGATGTTCGAAGCGTACAGCCACAACAAGTACACCTCGACAGGGGTCATTCAATGGATGCTGAACAACGCGTGGCCCTCGGTGATCTGGCACTTGTACGACTACTACCTGCGTCCGGGAGGCGGCTACTTTGGCGCCAAGCGCGCCATGGAACCGTTACACCCGATGTACGCCTACGATGACCGGTCGGTGTGGATCGTCAGTAGCCGCTATGAAGATGTGAAGGGGCTGAAGCTCACCACGAAGCTCTACAACCTGGATATGGCGGAAAAGTTTTCGCAGGACTCGCCCGTCGACGTGACCGCCGACAGCACAGCGAAGATCCTGACGCTGCCTGCGCTCGATGAGGCCAGCCCGGTTTACTTCCTTGTGCTTCGTTTGCAGGATGCTTCGGGCAAACTTGTCGGATCAAATTTCTACTGGCTTTCGACCAAGCCGGAGACGCTGGACTGGGAAAAATCAAACTGGTTCACCACGCCCACATCGCAATTCGCTGACTACACGGCGCTGAGCAAGCTACCAAGAGTGGATCTCAAGACGACCAACCGTACGGTCCAACAGGGCGAAGAATCAATCACGCATGTAACGCTCGAGAATCCGAGCAAGTCGCTCGCATTTTTTGTCCATGTGAAAGTCAGCAAAACCAAGGGCGGAGCGGAGATTGTGCCGGTTGTCTGGGAAGACAACTACGTTTCGCTGTTGCCTGGAGAAAAGCGCGAACTCACCGCCAGCTACCGCACTAGTGAATTGGGGAATGCAAAACCTGTCGTAGAAGTAAGCGGGTGGAATGTACACTGAGTGGCGCTTGCGATGGTCCTCGTGCCGACGGGCGAGGACGCCCGTCGCTGCATCGACCATGTGAAGTAGGTTGTCGAGCCTTGCTGACCACTGACGACTAGCGACTAGCGACTGACACCAGGAGCCCATGGCCACTAATCCAAGCACCACCTCCGCCAGCGCACCTCGCCTGCGGCGCACTCTCACTCTTTGGGACCTGATTCTCTACGGCGTGATCGTCATTCAGCCGGTGGCGCCGATGTCGGTGTTCGGCGTCTTGAGCGACCGCGGCCACGGACATGTGGTCACGACCATCCTCATTGCGATGGTCGCCATGCTCTTCACCGCCATCAGCTACGGACGCATGGCGCGCGCCTATCCCAGCGCCGGCTCGGCCTTCACCTACGTGGGCCAGGAGATCAACCCGGCGCTCGGCTACGTAACCGGCTGGAGCATGGTCATGGACTACATGCTGAATCCCATGATCTGCATCGTGTGGTGCAGCCAGCAGGCCCACGTCTTCGCGCCCAACGTCCCCTATGCGGCATGGGCCATCTTCTTCGCTGGCGTATTCACGTTCATGAACATTCAGGGAGTGAAGACCTCGGCCCGCGTGAATACACTACTTGCGACCGGCATGGGCGTGGTGATTACGATCTTCTTCGTGGCCGCCGCTCGCTACATCTTCGGACACCCTCACGACGGCGCGGCCTTCTTCACGCGCCCGTTCTACGATCCGCAAACCTGGGACATGCGGGCTGTGCTGGGCGGAACGTCTATCGCCGTGTTGACGTACATCGGCTTCGACGGCATCTCCACGCTCTCTGAAGAAGCGGAAAATCCGCGCCGCAACATTCTGTTCGCGACGGTGCTGGTGTGCGTGGTGATCGGCATTCTCTCGGCCGTCGAAGTCTACGCTGCCCAACTGGTATGGCCGGCGAGCGAGCCTTTCCCCAACAGCGACACGGCATTCACGTTCGTCGCGGGGCGCACCTGGATGCCGATGTTTGCCATCATGGGCTTCACCCTGCTGGTCGCCAACTTTGGCTCCGGCCTGGGGGCGCAAATCGGCGCGGCTCGCTTGCTGTACGGTATGGGACGCAGCAATGCCCTTCCGAAATCCTTCTTCGGAGCCATTGATCCGAAGCACCGCGTACCCCGCAACAATGTGATCTTCGTCGGCGTGATTGCACTCGCAGCCGCTCTGCTGGTAAGTGTCGGACTCTTCAGCTACGGGCTGGGTGCCGAGATGCTGAACTTCGGCGCGCTCATCGCATTCATGGGTGTAAACGCGGCCGCCTTCATGCGCTACTACGTGCGCGAGACGGAGAAGAAGATGACCTACCTGATTCCACCGGTCGCGGGATTCCTGATCTGCCTGCTTCTCTGGCTGAACCTGAGCCGCCCAGCAAAGATTGCTGGTGCGATCTGGATGGCGGTGGGCATCGCCTTCGGAGCCTGGAAGACGCGGGGCTTCCGCGGCGATTTGGTGAACTTCGATTTGCCGCCAGAAGAAGCGTGAGAAACTTCGCGACCTCTGCGGTGGTTCTACGCGTCCTCTGGTTTTAAGATCTTGTTTTTCTTGGCGACCTTCGCGGTGGCCCTTAGCGAACTTCGCGGTTAAAGGTTTCTTTCGTTGCGAGGATGAACATGAACTTCCCCCGTGTAGCCGTCGCTGGTTTTCTCGCCTGCGCGCTCGCATCATCGTTCGCCCAAGCTCCAGTCAAGTCCGTGCAAGAGCGCCTGGGCTATCCCGCAAGCGCGCGCTTGCTGATTCTCCATGCGGACGATTTCGGAATGAACCACTCGGTGAACCGCGCCATTTCCGAAGCGATCGAGAAGAAATGGATCACTTCAGCTAGCATCCTCGTGCCCTGCCCCTGGTTCATGGAGGCCGCAACTTTCGCAAAAGCTCATCCTGACGCCGACCTCGGCGTTCACCAGGCTCTCAACAGCGAATGGACAACTTTTCGTTGGGGACCGGTGACTTCGAAAGACAAAGTATCCAGTCTGCTCGACCCCGATGGGTACTTGCCTCTCGACACCCCAGAAGTCGCGAAGAACGCCAAGCCCGCCGAAGTGGAAACCGAGCTCCATGCCCAGATCGACCGCGCGCAAAAGTTCGGCGTGCACGTCACACATCTCGACACGCACATGGCCGCTCTGTTTCGTACAGACGATCTCTACAACCTGTACACGAAGATGGGACACGCCTACGGAGTTCCGATCCTGGAAGAGTGGGAAGGCACGCATGGGCCCTTAGGAGTGAAACCGCCGCCGGTGGAAGTTCTGGTGCAGAAGGTAATTTCGATCGAGCCGGGTGTCGATGCGAAAGATTGGACCGTCTGGTACGAAAAGCAGCTCGCGCCGCTCGGACCCGGAGTCTATGAAGTGATCCTGCACTTGGCCTATGACGACGACGAAATGCGCGGCGCTACCCCGAACCACCCCGACTGGGGAGCTGCCTGGCGGCAGCACGATCTCGACATGGTGAAGAGCCCAGAGTTCCAGAAATTCCTGAAGGACCAGGGATTCATCCTGGTGGGTTGGAAGGACTTGGCGAAAGCATTGCCAGCAAATTACAAGAGATAAAGCTGCGAGTTCCCAGCCGCGAGCTCGGCTTCGAACTAGAGCCAGAAGCCACGGAATACCAGCCTCAAGCCACCACCGGCAGGCTTCGAGTTGCGAATGTCGGCAGGTTCCGAACTCACCCGGTCGCCACCTTTGTTGAAGTGTCATCCCGAGCGAAGTGAGGCGAAAGCCGAACGCAGTCGAAGGACCCCGCGTTCCCAAGGATCAGAAACTCGTCCAGTTTCTCTTCCCGCTAAAGTTTCATCCCCAACCTGCACCCGCAGTCCCAAAACTCAACCCGGCAGTGCAGTAAAATCAGACCTTTCCCTCAGGAGACGGTACTCATGCTGCGCGCATTCGGGCTCGACATCCCGCAAACGCTGGAAGACGTCTGTGACCCAGCGTCGATGGCCCTGATCGTCTACGACATGCAGGTAGGAATTGTGAAGCAGGTCAAAGATGGCGCGCAGGTCACTTGCAAAGTAGTGCGCGTGCCCGAAGCGGCCCGCCAAGCTGGGATGCGGGTCATCTTCACCCGCCACCTGTCCCTTCCGAAAGAGTTGATGGGTGCATTCCAGTTGCGCACGGCCATGGCGTGGCAGCGTGTGAAGACCGTCGAAGAGGTCAAGCCGTGGTTCTGCGAGACGCGCCCGGATATCAAATTGTTCCGGAACTCGAGCCGTTGCCCAGCGATGCCGTCTTCGACAAGATTACGATGTCGGCCTTCGAGGGCACTCCCCTCGACATTGCACTCCGGGATTGCAACATCCGCGCCTTCGCGATCGTGGGAATCGCGATGGAAATCGGCATCGAGCCGACGGTGCGCCACGGCGCTGATCTAGGCTACATTCCCGTGATCATCAAGGACGCCTGCGGATTCGGGCGCGCCGAAGCGGCTGAGCGCTCGAGCACGAGCCTTGAGTTCGCCAGCGACTCGATGCTGACGACGGTTGAGGAATTCTGCGCGAAAATCAGCCGCAAACGATAAAAGCGATCACCACAGAGGACACAGAGAGCACCGAGACTTCTTGTGCAACTGGCCGCATCCGCTCGACATCGGTTGATGTGGGGTTGCTAGCGACTAGTGACTGACGACTAGCGACTGGGGTAGCTATACGAGTACCCACTCTCCTCATTTCCCGACACATGCCGCGTGTTGTACTCGAGCAAGTAGTTCAAGTGTTCGGGGTCGAGGGGGTAAGACTGCTTATACGGATATCCCTTCATCGCCTTGAACGGCAGCGGTTCGACTGTGAAGCCGTCGGCTGCGTAGAAATCCATATCTTTCTCGTAGCCCTTCACGAGGAAGAAGTAGTCGCGCGTCCATCCCGAAGGAAGGGCAGGCAGTTTGGCAGGATCGAACTCCAGCGCGATTTCGTCTCCGGTGCCAAACACGACCATGCGGTCATCGAACGACGTCAGCAGCGGTAGCACGTCGCCATAGCGTGTGTAGTCGCCTGCCTGACGGGCGAACGGGCCCGTGGGACTGACTTCTTCGTACGCGTACTTCACGTTGCCGCGCGGCTCGCCTTCGGTCTGCCGCGGGTGCCCGTAGAAGTTCAGGTTCGCATTCGCGAGCGGGATCGGCGTAAGTTGCACTTTGCCGTTCTGCGCGCTGCGGTCGATGAGGATGTTGTCCCAATAGACCTGCAGGTTCGTGGTGATGCGGATCTTCGTCGTGCCCAGCGGCAGTTTGCCCGTGAGGTCGGGCGTGATCAGGCGCGGACCGCCGGCCGGGAACCCCATGTCGTCGACAACGCGCACCCACTTGCCCTGCGCGTTGAGCGCTTCAACGTAAGGCGCGATGGCCTCGACTTTGGCCTGGTGCGCCGCGTACACACTGGTCGCCGTGAAGTACTCAGTGACACCGTGCATCAGGAGCCTGAGCGGCAAGCCCCGATACGGTTCGCCAAGATCGAGTGCAAGCGAGTGCATTTTGGTGAAGCCGTGGAAGGGCAGCAGTTCGAAATCGCCGAAGTATTTGTGCGCGGCAAGCGACGGCATCAGGTCGTGCCCGTGTTCGTCGCGTGCCGCTACAGGCGGTTGTGCACCACGGCTCTGAATCACGCGGAACGGCGGAAATGGCGGGTTGCTAGCGAAATATTCGTTGGGGAACACGTCGAACGTGGTGGGGTGATCGACGGCCAGCAGTTTCACTTCGTCGAGATAAACGGCCTCCTCCATCGGCTCCATCAGGCGGAAGCTAAGCTTTCCGTTTTTCTCGCGAATAGCGTTTCGATCCACTTTGATGTACTCCGCCGGACGCGCCACGTTGCGTTCGTTCGGCCCGACCCAGTGGCCGACCACGCCCGCGCCAATCATGTCGCCGACCAGTTCATAGTGGTGTCCATCCCATACAAACAGCGTGGGACACGAACTGCCGCGGCGATCGAGTTCGAGGAAGGACTGCTCGCGGTTGGCAGCGATCTCGATTTCATCCTGCACTACACCGGTGGGCCACAGCATGCGCACCACATCGGCCTGCTTGGCCTGTCCGAGGCCGACTGTCAGGTAAGGAGAGTTCTGCCCGAGATATCCCGAGGACCCGTAAATCTCGAACTTCTGCCGGTTCGCGCCCGCGAACACTTCGACCTTGGTGCCGATGGCCGACTTGTTGTCGTTGAGCCCCTTCAGGTTCAGGCGCAGCCAGTTGTTCTTGTTGCCGCCCTCGTTGCGCAGCAGGACTGCCGGGCCGTGAGCCTGCGTGATGAGCAGATCGACGGCGCCATCGTTGTCGTAATCGCCGGTGATGATGGCGCGGGGATTTTTCAGTTGAATCTTGTCGAGGCCAACGTCGGCGGTAACGTCTTTAAAGCCATCGAGGCCGAGGTTGCGGAACAGGCGCACCTCGCCCTTGCCGTCTTTCGTTTCACCAACCGCGACGAGATCGACCCAGCCGTCGTTGTCGTAGTCGATGGCGGCAACGCCGAAGGCGCGGACCCAGTTGGTGGCCGGAAGGTCGACGCGCTCGAAGGTCTTCGCTTGATTGTTGCGCCAGAGAGAAAATAACGACCCGTAGAAGTTCACCGAGTACGTGAAGGCCACATCCATCCATCCGTCGTGGTTGAAGTCCGCCACTGCAACTGATGCAGGTGAGCCAGCCATGTCGGCTTTCCAGAACTCGTGTTTGAGAAATTTTCCTTCGCGTGGATTTTCAAAAATCGCGGGTACGGTTGAGGCGAGTACTAGATCCACTGCGCGGTCATTGTTGTAGTCCGTCGCGGTGGCTCCCAAACTCGGCCCCTCACCACCCAGGCCTGTAACTTCCGTAACCTCCGTAAAAGAACCGTCCCCGTTGTTGCGCCACATCGCATTGCCGAACTTGGGATCGGGAACGAGATCGAATGCCCAGTACCGGCGTACGGCCGTTGAGTCGGGTGATGGGGGCTTGATGAGCTTAGTTCTGGTTACATAGAGATCGAGGTCACCATCGTGGTCATAGTCAACAAACGTTGCACCAATGTTAATTCCATCACTGTCGATCCCTGCTTTTTGTGTTACATCCTTAAACGTACCATCCTTCTCGTTGTGAAGCAGCAACATCCGGTCTCTTGCAGTGACGGCCAAGTCGGTTGCCCCGTCATTGTCGTAGTCTCCGGCGGTGCAGCCTATTTCATGCAAAGATGGATCAAGTCCAGCCTTCTTCGTAACGTCCTCGAACTTCCCGCTGCCGAGGTTGTGGTACAGCGCCATCCCGCTATCGGGTCCGCCGTCCGCAAGAAACAGATCGATCTTTCCGTCACTGTCATAGTCGAGGAAGCAGGCTCCGGCGCCAGCCAAATCGCTTGATTGTTTTGGGGGCACGATCGCCACTTTACCGACCAACCCCGCCTCCTGCGTCACATCCACAAACTTCACCGGAATCGCCGCCGACACCTTCTCCACCACGCCCGGCGATTCCTCCGCGCGCGAATACTGGCCCTGCTCTCCGTAAGACAAACTCATCGGCGAGCCCAGCTTGTTGTCCTTGATGTACTGGAACTTCTTCAAATGTTCGCGCGAGGTGTCGGTATTCCCCGACTGCTGGTAGGCGCGCGAGATACCGAACTCGGCCGAGGCGTGCAGCGGATTCAGTTTAAGCGCATGCTCAAACGCATCAATTGCCTGCGGATACTGCTTGGCCTGCGCGTATGCCGTGCCCAGGAAATACCAGGTGTCCGCGTCGTTGGGATCGATCTCGGTGACGTGCTTGAAGGCATCAATGGCCGCATCGGTTTCATTCGTGTTCTTCGACAGCAGGCCGAGGTTGTACCAGGCATGCGCGTCCTTGGGATCCTGCTTGGTGACTTCCTCAAGAATCGCCTTAGCGTCATCAACCTTTTGCAAATTGAGCAGCGCCACGGCGCGATTTAATTTCGCAATCAGCAGCTTTGGATCTTGCGTGGCGGCCGCCTCGAACTGCTTGAGCGCCTTCTCGAACAATTGCTGATTCATGTAGGCAACGCCGATGTTGTTCAGGCGTGCGGCTTCGGCGGATTTCGCAGCAGCATCACCCTCAGAAGCGCGATCGGGCGCTGCGGCAAAAATTCCGGCAGCGATGAACAGCAGAAAGGCGAGTAAAACGATGCGGGGTACTTTCATGATGAGTGAATGACTCCAGAATTGCGGCGACCCGAGATCATTTCACCGCCGTCGGCCTAAATCGAGAAGACGTTGCAGCCCCCATCCCACGCAAAAGCCCACGGCCGCACCCACGATCGCGCCGATGGTTTCGCGCGCCGGGCTGGCGGAAGCGCCCCTGCCGGCGAGCGCATACCCGACGAAGGCGAGTCCAAATGTCCAGATCCAGACTCTCAGTCTCATGATCGATGGCGCTTGGCCGTGCAATCCCTGTAGCGGCGACCGCGACCGTTTCATCCTACCGCAACGGGCAGTGGGAGACTTAGCCGATGGAGCGGCGGGCGTCCCCGCCCGCCGGTACGGGCGAGCCGCCCGTCCCTCCATCGAGTACTCATGGGCGACTCGAGATTGCTGCCCTTTTCCCGATCGGCGCAGACTTCGTCGGCTTGCCGTACGCGCGATTGCCGACCACTCCCTTACCTTCCTCCACCGTCACTGTCTGATCGCCCGCCACTCCCGACAGCTTATCCAGCTGCCCGCTGGGCCACTGGATCTCGACTGCATCTGCTTTCGCAGAAGATCCCAATCCAAACGTCAACACCAGCTCGCTGGCCGACAGGTAGCTCGACCCACTGCGCAGCATCTGCCACTGCTTCGCGCCGCCCGACGCTACGCGCACCACTGCCCCGATCCCGTCACGATTCGACTTCGTCCCCACGAGCTTGATGCGCAGGCTGTGATTGGTCTGGCCTTCGTTATGGAAGAGCCACGGCCGCCCGCCGTTCGTGGTTACAAGCACATCGAGCGCGCCGTCATTATCGATATCGGCGAAAGCCGCGCCCCGCCCGACCTTCGCGCTGGCAAAAGCTGTACCCATCTGCGCGGTGACTTCCTGAAATTTCCCTGCACCCAGGTTGCGGAACAAATGTGGCGGCTCGGCGTAAGAAACGCGCTTCTGCACGCGTTCGATTTCGTTTTCAATGTGCCCATCGGAAACAAAGATGTCGGGCCAGCCGTCGTTGTCGTAATCGAAGAAGAAGCAGCCAAATCCGAGCGTGACAAGAGTATTGCGTCCAACCTCCGAGCGCGGCGCTTCGTCCACAAATAGCCCGTTGCCCTCGTTGTGGTAGAGCGAGATCATCTGGTTCGCGAAGTTGGTGATCATCAGGCTGGGACGCCCAGATCGGTCGTAATCGCCCGTGTCCACACCCATGCCGGCGCGCGCCACGCCATCTTCACTGAACGCAATGCCCGCGGCCACGGCCTTCTCTTCAAACGTACCGTTCTGCTTGTTGAGATAGAGCTTGTTAGGTTGCGTGTCATTGGCCAGCAGGATGTCGGGCCAGCCATCGCCGTTGTAGTCGAGTATCGCGACGCCAAGGCTCTTCGAAGTTGGATCGCTGAGTCCGGATTTCTGGGTCGCATCTTCGAACTTGCCGCCGCCCAGGTTGTGCCACACGCGCGCCGACACGCCCTTGTACGATTCGGGCGTGCAATACGACTTGTGCGCGCCGTCGAGTGTGCAATAGATGTCGGTCTGTTGCGACCACTGCACGTAGTTTGCGACCACGAGATCCAGCTTGCCATCGCGGTCGTAGTCCACCCACGCGGCGCTGGTAGATAGCTCGTTGGGTCCCCACATTCCGGCGGCCTTGGTCACATCTGAGAAAGTTCCGTTCCCATTGTTGTGGAACAGGTGGCTTTGCCCAAGCGCGGTGATAAACAGATCATCGTGTCCATCATTGTCGTAATCGCCGACGGCCACGCCCATGCCGAACATCGAGACCTCTAGCCCGGCTTTGCGGGTCACATCGGTAAAGGTGCCGTCATGGTTGTTGTGATAAAGCTTGAGCGTCGACGGAGTCTTCGCATGTCCCGGCCAGTCTTCCCCGTTTACCAGGAGAAGGTCGGGATAGCCGTCATTGTCGTAGTCGATGAAGGCGCACCCAGCGCCAAGGGTCTCGGGCAACCACTTCTTCCCGAACGCGGCGTTGTTGTGGACGAAATGAATTCCGGCCTGCGCAGTGATGTCACGGAACTGCACAGTCTGCGCGACAGCTGGCCCCGCGAGCATCAAGGCAAGCAGATAAACAAGGGATGGCTGAATTCTGGTCATGGATACTGGGTTAGCGGGCACCACCCGGCGACCGAGCGCCGACTACGGGATCAGCCCCCTTGAGGATGGCTCCATTCGGGAAGGGCACGACTTCAGTCGTGCCACTCACGCCGGTTTTGGAGCGGGCTTTAGCCCCAGAGGTAAGCTTCGAGACCGCACGCGGGGTCTTTCCAATTTGGACCCCGACTCCATTCAACGCCACTGACACATGCTCGTGAATCGTCTGCCGCTCGTTATTGTCCTCAGGATGCTGCTGTCGATATTTGCCCGTAATCGTCTGCGAGGCCTCGTCCGCCTTGAAGCGCAAATACAGCGCCTGGTGCTCGTTCGCCAGCTTCTCGTTGCCCAGCCCGTTGTAGCAGAGCATCAGGTTGTAATGCGCCTGCAGATCTTCGGGATCGATTGCCAACACGGCCTCAAGCTGCTTCACGGCGTCGGAATACTTGCGTTCGAGAAACAGGATGCGCCCCAGGTCATTCAAGGCCACGCGGTCGCGCGGGTATTGCGCAAGCACAGTGCGCAGATGATTGGCGGCATCCTCGTACTTGCCGTCAGCGCGCAGGACTCTCGCGTAGAAATAATGCGCGCGCGCCAGATCAGGGCTGATCGCGAGCGCCTTCTCGAGCACAGGCCGCGCCGCATCCATGTCGCCCTCCTGCACCGCAGCGCGCCCAAGGTTGACCCAGCCATCCGGATTCTTCGGATCGATTTCGGTGACTTTGAGAAACGCAACCTGCGCGGATTTCAGATCGCCCTGCAGAAAGAGTCCGATGCCGTAATCGTTCCAGCGCTGCCAGTCTTCTGGCTTGAGATCGACCTTTGGCGTGGCGGCAGCCGATCCCATCGCGGCCACGGGGAGCGTGACCTCATCTTCGGCGAGCGCGACGATCGGCACGTCCGGAATTTTTTCCTGCTTTGCCGAGACGCCAGTCAACGCCGCATCGAGCGTGAACTTGCGGTCATCGTAGCTTGGCGTGACCTGCTCGGGATGGGCGGCAGCCGGCTGTCCTACGAAAGAGAACTGCGTTCCCCACCACGCAAACTTGCGGTAGCACAACCGAGCGTGCAGCGTGATTTTGTTTCCTGCATTCTCTGGAATACGCACACGATAGTGCACAGTATCGGCCGCGCCCGGGGGAATCAGACGGACATAAACGACCGCGCGCGTGGCCCAGGCATTTCGTTTATTGATGGGATTGCCATGTTCGTCGATCTGCAACGAGCGGTAGAAGTGCGCGCCCTGCTCGACCGGCCCCTTCCCCCCGTCCTCCGCCATCCCGCTCCAGAAGATGGTCTGCCCTTTGTCATCGGTGCCTTTAAGTTCGAGCCACGTGTCGTAAGCATCGACCGTACCGCCGGGGAAAAAGTGCCCGATCTTTTTCGTGCGCACCACGACATCGACGCGCACTGTATCTCCGCGCCGTACCGCCGGCTGCACCCGATTCAGAGGAGCGGTCACAGGCGCGGCTTCCCCGCCTGCGCCGCCGGGAGCAATTTTCGCTTCCGCCTCTTCGCCCACCGCGAATGTAGTCGCGATTTCGTTCTCGCCCGCTGTGGCCTTTTTGCTCAAGGCCTGTGCGGGAGAAAGCGCAAAAATGTCCACACTCAGGATGCCTGCTTTTAGAAAATCTTCCGTGATCTTCAGCTGAGCCACATCCTCATTCGCCGCCGGCAGTGCTGTGTTCGCGGCTGGAAAGCGATGCGAATGCACACTGCCATTGACGTTGCCCATATCGGACGAGCGTTCCAGCGGCATGTGGCAATCGGCGCACTGCTGCGGTTTCTTGGGATAGTAGAACGACCGCGCGCCCTGGCCCGAGACGCCGCTCGCCTGCCAGTTGTCGTACTCGTTGAAGCCGCGGATCCAGCGGTAGTGATTCACCGGCACATCGAGATGCACCTTGTGGCATGACGAGCAGAACTCCGCCGTCTGCGTCTTCATGAATGGCTTCAGAAACGCGCGCCGGTGCGGCTCTGGATTCAGCTTGACCAGAAAATCATGCATGTACCGCACCACCGGATTTTTGCTGGCCGCGAGCTCATGCAGTTCGGGATACTCGAGATAGAAATCCCCCTGCCCCATCGTCGACTTCACGGCGGCAATCGAGTGGCACATCATGCAGCCCAGACCTGCCTGCGCCGGCGGCGTGTGCACGATCTGCTTAATGGGGGTATCCATCAATCCCGCATAAAGCACTGCGGGATCATGGCAACCGCCGCACCACTTCGAAGGCTTGGTGCCGACCGTATCCTGCATGTATTCAATCGACTTGCGGTACCACTGGTTGTTAAACGACGAGAAGTGGTGTGCCGAGCTGAACCACTGGTTGTAGATGTCCTCGTGGCAGCGCTTGCAGGAATCCGACTCCATGAAGAACTTGCTGGGGATTTTCTTGTGTCCGTAGACCTGCGCCGAGCTCGGAAAAAATGGACCCTGGGGTCCATCACCTTCCGCCTCCATGTTCAGCGGCGGCATATCGGGATTCTCAATGCGCGCATGATTCGCCCAGCGCGCCTCACGCAAATAACGCATCCCGGCCCCGAGGACAGCGATAACCACCAAGCAGGCCGCCGCGCGCATAGTAACCGGACCAACCCCCGAAGTTCCGGCGCGTTTGCTCCAGCGTTCGGCGATCAAAAACGCCAAAGCGGCCGCGCTGACCACCAGGTGCGCGTACATCCAGTTCCACTCCGAGCGAATGGTACCGGTGTGCACGAGCCAGAAACCCAGAGCCGCGCTCCCAAGAAACAGAATCCATCCCGTGGCCGAAAGCCAACTTCCCTCGCGCAACAGTCTGCCCAGCATCGGCAGCAGTACCAAGGTCGCCACGACGCCGGCGGCCAGGTGCAGCAGCACAATCACGGCATAGAAAACATTTTGCTGGGGAAAAGCGTACAGGTAGATCGCGGAGGCCGTCAGAAAAGCGACTAGCCCGAATAAAACGCGCTGTCCCATGGATCGCGGCAAAGATGTCATGAAGAGCTGAACCAGAAGCCGTTCGCGGCGTCCCACAAACTCGACGAACGTAAATCCTTGAGCCCCACGAGGATAATTCCGGGGGAGTGCCGGGGTAATAGTAGAAAAATACTAGGTTGGATCGGCGCTCACTTCCAGCAACTCACGCGCTCCGTGCATTGCTGGAATGCAGCGGCTAGCGAATGCATGCGAGCGCGCAGAAGAATCTGGCGGCCTTCGGGCGTGCGTGTATAAATCAGGTCTACCGGACCAACAAATTTCCGCCAGTTTTTGGCGAACACCTCGGCAAACTCGCGCTTT
>DASRDJ010000170.1:0-46406 GCA_035652655.1 Terriglobales bacterium | reverse complement strand
TTGATCCTGCCGAAACCAATCGAAGATTAGTGCGACCGTCTGAGCGCAAAGTGCTCGAAGCTGGTCCGGGCGTGCGCATGGAGTTGCTCGCGTGGGGCAACACGGTGATGGAGCCGCATCTGTTTCGTATTGCGCCGAAAGCCGGCAGCGGCGAGTCGTATACCCACGAAGGCGAGGAGTTTTTGATGGTTTTGCGAGGCGAATTGCATCTCGCTCTCGACAGCCAGGAATTCCGATTGAAATCTGGCGACAGTTTTTATTTTGAAAGCGCGACGCCTCATCGGTGGAAGAACCCGGGACGCTCAGAAACATGGGTGCTCTGGGTGAATACTCCGCCGACGTTCTAGAAGCAGTTGGCTAGTGATTAGTGGTTAGTTTCCAGCTGTTCCCGAGGAAGACCTTGAGAGCCTCTCTCAGTTCCGTCGCCTGCATTGGCATCCAACTCACAGTTGGTTTCGTTGTATTAATGACCCGAAGTCAAGCGGATGACCATAGCCGTCAGCATTCTCCCGCGGACGTTATGGTTGTGAATGCCCGCGTTTATACGATGAACCCCAAGCAGGCGTGGTCGGAGGCCATTGCGATACGCGGGGACGAGATTCTGGCAGTTGGGAATGCGAAGGACATCGAAGCCTATCGCGGTAGCAAGACGAAAGTCATGGACGCGGGAGGCCGGTTGGTTCTGCCCGGCCTGACCGATTGCCACACGCACTTTCTGGATGGCGCCTTGAGTCTGGACCGAGTCCACCTCGACGATGCGAAGGATATTCCGGAAATCCTGCGGAGGGTGAAAGCCTACGCCGACGCGCATCCTGACCAGGCGTGGATACGCGGACGCGGCTGGACTTACCCGGCAATGGGTCCAACGAATCTTCCCAACAAGAAAGATCTCGACGCAATTATCCCGGATCGCCCTGTTTACCTCGAGGCATTTGATGGGCATACCTGGTGGGCAAACAGCAAAGCATTGAAATTAGCGGCGATCACGCGTGACACGCCGAATCCTCCCGGTGGAGAGATCGTCCGCGATCCGGAGACCGGCGAAGCGACGGGAGCTCTGAAAGAAGACTCGGCCGACGCGTTGATGATTCACGTCCTGCCGTTGCCCTCACGAGAACAGAAACTCGCTGCTTACAAAGCAGGATTCAAGGAAGCGAACCGCGTCGGCTTGGTGCGAATCCATGCTGCCGGAGGAGTTGGGGTAGGTATGAGCGACCTGATGAATGCTGATCTGCTGGAGGGGATGCGCAAGTCTGGCGAGCTCACGGTGCGGATGTATCTTGCGTACCGTGCAGAGCCGCCGACCCTTACCGCAAAGCAAATTCAGGAAGTCGAGGACGCGCGCAGCAAGTATCACGACGAGTGGATCTCTGCCGGAGCTGTGAAATTTTTCATGGATGGCGTGATCGAATCGCACACGGCAGCGATGCTCGCTCCGTATAGCGACGATCCCAAGCTTTCCGGCAGCCTGCTGTGGGATCCCGAGACTTATAGAAGTCTCGTTGCTGACCTCGACAAGCGCGGCATCCAGATCTTTACGCATGCGATTGGAGATCGTGCCATTCGTGTGACGCTCGATGCATACGAGAGCGCCGCCCAGCAGAACGGCACGAAAGACCGGCGTCATCGCATCGAGCACATCGAAGACGCGTCCGCGGAAGATATCCCTCGCTTCGGCAAACTGGGAGTCATTGCCAGCTTTCAGCCTCTGCATGCCTATCCCGATGACGACACGTTGTTGGTGTGGCTTCGCAACGTGGGACCCGAGAGAGGAAAGCGCGCTTGGGCATGGCGCAGCGTTCAGGCCGACGGTGGAGTTCTCGCATTCGGCAGCGACTGGCCCATCGTGACCCTGAATCCATGGGAAGGGATTCAGAATGCGGTAACTCGCCAGACTGGCGAAGGAAATCCTCCGGAAGGATTCGTCCCGCAGGAGCGAATCAGCGTAGCAGACGCGATTCGTGGTTATACGATGGGCGCAGCCGTTGCTGGACACCGCGAGCAAAGAGAAGGATCACTTGAGAAGGGAAAGCTCGCAGACCTGATCGTGATCGACCGCAACTTGTTTGAGATTGAGCCAACGGCAATTGGAAAAACAGAAGTCCTGCTCACGATGGTCGGCGGGAAAGTTGTTTATGAATCTCCCGTCTGGAAATCGGGGAGTTCTCAGCACAAAGCGGAGGCGAAGTAGTCCATGCGCAGGCTTTCGGCAATCATAGGTCTGGTCGTCGCACTGCTCGCTCTCGGATCCTGTGCGAAAAAGATGCCGACCCTCAACCTGTTGGTATGGGAAGGCTACGCTGATCCTCTCTTCATAAAAGGTTTTGAGGAACAGTGTCAGTGCAAAGTCTCCGCCTCTTACATGGGATCGAGCGACGAACTGGTGGCCAAGTTGCGCGGCGGCAGCGCCAGCAACTATGACGTCATCTCTCCGTCAAGCGATGTGGCTACGATGATCGCTTCGGCCGGGCTCGCGGCGCCGCTCGATTTGTCGAAGATTCCGACCTATAGCCAGCTCACGCCGAAGCTGACGTCCATGCCGCTGGTCAAGATCAAAGGCGATGTCTATGGCGTGCCCTTTACATGGGGACCCAACCCACTCATCTACGATACGACCGCCTTCGCAAAACCTCCAGAGAGCTGGAGTATCTTGTGGGACCCAAAATATCGCGGCAAGATTTCTGTGTGGGACGATCTTTCGACGGTGTTCATGGCGGCGCAGCTGCTTGGGTACGACAAACCCGATCCCAGTCAGCTTTACAGCCTGAGCGACGCACAACTCGACGCGGTGAAGCGGAAACTGCTTGAGCTGAAACCGAATGTCCGCAAGATGTGGTCCTCAGGTGGCGAGCTGACAAACCTTTTTCAAAATCACGAAGTTATCGCAGCGATGGGCTGGCCGCTGAACTCCGTGGAACTTAAGAAGAGAAACTTTCCGGTCGGGGAGACCATTCCCAAAGAGAACACCACCGGGTGGATCGATCACCTGATGATCACGGCTGCGAGCGAAAACAAAGAGCTTGCCTATCGCTTCCTCGAGTACATGGTGCAAGCGAAAACTCAAAAGCTGGTGGCCGACGTCACGAATTATGTGCCTGCCAATCCGCAAGCCGGACAACTCATGACAGCCGAGCAGAGGCAGGGCTTGCATCTGGACGATGTCGACGGTTATCAGAAACGTATCTACTTCTGGCAGGACGTGCCACGACGTCCGAAGTACAACGAGATCTGGAACGAAGTGAAAGCAGCGCAATAGACGAGCAGCAGTTGCATCGACCAAACCGGCCCATGCCGCCGAACAAGCATCGCCAAAGTCATGCTGACAAAAGATCAGTCCGAGAGTACGGCTTCAGGAACACTCGACTCGGCGGCGCTGCTCGACATTCGCAAAGTTGCAAAGACCTTCGGCCAGAGCGTGGTTCTGCGCGAGATATCGCTGAAAGTTGCGGAAGGCGAGTTCCTTACGATTCTCGGAGAAAGCGGCTCCGGCAAGACGACACTGCTGCGCATCATCGCGGGATTTGAGAGCGCAACGTCTGGCGAAGTTTGCATGAAGGGCGAGCGCCTCGACCTCCTGCCTCCTTACAAGAGACGTGTGAATACTGTCTTTCAGCACTATGCGCTGTTCCCCCACCTCACGGTCGAGCAGAACGTCGGCTATGGGCTGCGCGTGGAGAAACAAGCCGAGTCTGAAATCACGGCTCGCGTGGAACAAGCTCTGGCGAGAGTAAAGATGACGGCGCACGCGAAAGCCAAGCCGTCGAAAATCAGCGGTGGTCAGCAACAACGCGTTGCCCTGGCACGAGCCCTGGTGAAGCGGCCTCAGTTGTTGTTGCTCGACGAACCGCTGTCGGCACTCGACGCGAACCTGCGCCGCCAGATGCAGGTGGAGTTGAAGTCCCTGCAGCGCGAAGTCGGCATCGCATTCGTCTTTGTCACGCACGACCAGGAAGAAGCGATGGTCATGTCGGACCGGATTGCGCTGCTCCGCATGGGAGAACTGGAACAGGTAGCGAGCCCGCGGGATATCTACAGCCGCCCGGCAACGGCTTACACCGCGCAATTCATCGGTCACACCAATCTCTTACAAACTGTTGCGCAAGGGGGAATCGTTCGCTGCAATTCCCTGTCATGGCCAGCGCCGATACCAGATGGTCCTGCTCTCCGGTCGCTGCGGCCCGAGAACATCAAGGTAGCCGGATCGTCAGGTTCCCAAGACGCGGTGCGATTCCGCGGGAAACTTCAGCATAGGGCTTTCCATGGTTCCACAGAGTTGCTGCAGATCGAATGCGCGGACGGGCTGTCGTTTTCGGTGCGAGCCCCGGCACGCAGTGACTGGCAGGGCGAACTGGAATTTGAGTTTGACCCGGCAGACGCTGTGGCAGTCCGCGAATCGGCGGAGAGACCCTAAGCATGTTCACGCGCGCTTACAGAACCGTGATCACTATGCCTCCGCTGCTGTGGGTCAGCCTTTTTTTGCTCGCGCCCTACCTGTTGATGTTCTGCTACAGCTTCTGGTCGCTGTCTGCGTCGCAGACTATCGTTCACTCCTGGAATCTGGAAAACTATCGCCAACTACTCAGCGTGGAGGTGTACTGGCAGACCCTCTTGCGATCCATGTGGATCGCGGCGCGGGTGATGCTATTTTCTCTTCTGCTCGGGTATCCGCTTGCCTACTTCCTGTCGTTTCGGGCCGGTGCCGGCAAGGACCTGTTCTATCAGCTCGTCATCATTCCCCTATGGGTGAGCTATCTCGTGCGCGCCTACGCGTGGAAAACGATTCTTGGCAGTGACGGCGTTCTGAATACGCTGCTGCAATATGCTCATCTCACATCGCATCCACTGGACTTTCTGCTATACAGTCCGTTCGCCGTTGTGCTGACCCTCACCCACATCTACACGCCTTTCACGTTTCTGCCGATCTACGCGTCTCTTGAACACATCCCGCGAAACCTGGTCGAGGCTTCGCACGATCTCGGGGCTTCCCCTGCGCAAACGTTCTGGCGAGTGATTTTTCCGTTATCGATCCCGGGCGTCCTGGCGGGTGCGACCTTCGCTTTTGTACTCAGTCTTGGTGATTTTCTGGCTCCGCTATTGCTAGGTGGACCTAGCGGCATCATGATCTCGAACATCGTGGTGAGCCTGTTCGGCGCGGCTTACAACTGGCCGCTGGGCGCGGCGATTTCCTTCTGCATGCTCGTCCTCGTCGTGAGCCTTCTCTTTTTCTCTGAGCGATTGGAGAAGAAATGGATTTTCTCATGAGCGCCGGGGCGTTAAGGAGCTCTCGCTGGCTGACCCTGCATGCGATTCTGGTTTTCGCATTCTTATATCTACCGATCGCGGTGCTGATTGTCTACTCGTTCAACGGACCCGGGGTGGGGGGATTTCCACCTCGTGATCTGACACTCGATTGGTACCGCACGTTGTTTGCAGATGGAGCGATCTGGGAGTCGGTCGGGAACAGCCTGCTGGTGGCTGCATGCGCGGTTGCGATCGCGCTCGGTCTGGGAATTCCCGCTGCGCTCGCTCTCGACCGAGCGCAGTTTCCCGGCAAAGCCGTCTTCCGCCGCCTGGTGCTGTTGCCGTTAATCCTGCCCGGAATCATCACGGGCCTTTCGCTCTTGATGCTCTTCAATGAAGGGCACATCAAGCTCAGCCTGCTGACCATTGTCCTCGGACACGGTACTGCGCTGATTTCTGTGGCAACTACCGAGGTCTTCGCTGGCCTTCAGAAACTGGACCGAGCGCAGGAAGAAGCGTCGCTCGATCTGGGCGCGAACTACTGGCAAACGTTCTTGCGCATTACTCTCCCGAATCTGAAGCTCTCAATCATCGGCGCCGCACTGTTGATCTTCACACTGTCAATGGACGAGATCGCCGTGAGCTTCTTCCTGATCGGTCGCAACAATACTTTGCCGCTCGAGATCTGGGGAAGATTGCGGCGAGGCATCACTCCGGAGATCAATGCCATCTCAACCATCATCTTTGTTTTTTCATTGACGGCAATCACCCTTTGGTATCGCTTGCGCAAGGCCGAGGGCACGACAGAGGTTGCCGCAGAACTGATCGATACCGCAGGTTAAGGAGAACCCAACGTGAGCTCCAATCGCAGGGACTTCATCAAGTTTGTTGTGGCGGGTGCAGTGGCCTCGGGCTGCCCGATCGATCAGGCTCTATTCGCCGCTCCGGCCGCAGCCACTCCCACAGTTGAGGGTGAAGAAAATAAGATCTGCCATCAAGTACGCGACGGCAAGGTGTTCACGCGGCCTCCGGTCACGGCAAATCATGATGTGGTGATCGTGGGCGGCGGTATGAGTGGGCTCTCTTCTGCATACCTGCTGCAGAACAAAGATTTCCTGCTCCTGGAAAAAGAGCCTCACTTCGGCGGCAATGCCTACCTGATGGAGTACGAAGGACAGGCTTACGCGACCGGTTCGGCTTTCGGCGACAACGAGGTGGTGGTCTCTTTCGCGAAGGAAATTGGACTGGAGCCCTTGCCCGTAAACAATT
Source organism: Terriglobales bacterium (assembly GCA_035652655.1). Taxonomy (GTDB): domain Bacteria; phylum Acidobacteriota; class Terriglobia; order Terriglobales; family Acidobacteriaceae; genus Gp1-AA133. Next base: position 39,896 of record DASRDJ010000170.1, on the reverse strand, counting down.
TCGATCCAACCATCGCTAACGGTGAGTTCGTTCCCGACACGTGGGGCGAGGGACTCGAGAAGCTGCCGTATCCCGCGCCGGTGAAAGAAGCCTTTAAGCGCCTGAAGAAGGAATGGCTGGCGATTGATTTCGAGAAGCGAAAAGAGGAACTGGCGAATGTTCCCCTCACCGATCTGATGAAGGGATATCCGCCGGAAATCCGGCTTTGGTGGGATGGCTTCGGTGCATCAAGTTGGGGATCGCGCTCGGAAGACTCCCCCGCCGCGATCGGGGTTGCGGAAATGCGCTGGATGGCGGGCGAGACCCGCAAAGATGATCGCTACACCTGGCCCGGTGGACTGGGCGCCCTGAGCAAGCATCTTGCTGAGAAACAACTTCAGCCCAAGCACTCTGAACGTATGCTAACCGGAACGACGATCGTCGCCGTCTCGAATGAAAAGAACGCGGTGAACGTCACATATATGCAGGGCACGGAGTTGAAGACCGTTTCGGCGAAAGCGGTCATCATGGCAACACCGAAATTCATCACCCGCCGGATTATTGAAGGGATCCCAGAGAAACAAGACGACGCCATGCAGCAGATGCGCTACATCCCGTACGCGCTGGTGAACCTGATTTTCGACAAGGAGATTTACCGCAAGGGATACGACAACTGGTGCCCAGGGAATTCGTTCACGGACTTCATTGTTGCTGATTGGGTAGTTCGGAATCAGCCTGGCTACAAGCCCAAGTACAACATTCTCAGTTGCTACACTCCGCTCCACGAAGAGGAACGGAAAGTCCTGCTTAAGGACGAAAGCGCGCAGAAACTGGCCGGCACCGTTTTGAAGGACTTCCAAAAACTTCTACCGAGCACGAATGTCGATCCGATTGAAGTTCATCTTTTCCGGCGCGGCCATCCGATGTACATGACAACTCCGGGGCTTTACAGCAAGGTGCAGCCTCTCCTTCGCACGCCGTTCGAGCGGATCTTCTTCGCGAACACCGACGCCGAGGGTCCGGTTTCCAGCACAACACAAGCGATCACTGGGGCACGGCGAGTCGCGAAAGAGGTTGAACAGAAGCTGGCCGGTGGACGCGCTCCTCGGGTTCATGAGGCGCCTGTGGCCGTGGGATAGTCTAAGGTCTGCGCCCCAGAACGGGATAAATGATCGTTCGCGATGGTGTACATCTGCTCCGCCGGACCAGCTGAGTCTAATTGCGATTCTGCGCGTGGGTCTGCTAGCGCCTTTACTGTCAACGTCTTCCCATTCCCATCCAGTCAATCTCAGCGGAAACCTCGGAGCGGCATAGTACAGTAGTAGTGAACACATTCCTCCACCCAAGCAAGATTTTTCAAGAAGGACTGTCCAATTTTGAGTGCAAGCATTCGCAATATCGCCATCATCGCGCACGTCGATCACGGAAAAACCACCCTGGTCGATGCCCTTCTGCAGCAGAGCGGCACTTTTCGCTCCAACGAAACCCATGTCGATCGCATCATGGACTCGAATGAACTGGAGCGCGAGCGTGGCATTACCATTCTCGCAAAAAATACGTCGGTGTTTCATGACGGCGTAAAGATCAACATTGTGGACACGCCCGGACACAGCGACTTTGGCGGCGAAGTCGAGCGTGCTCTGAAAATGGTCGACGGCGTGATGCTGCTGGTCGACGCGAGCGAAGGGCCGCTGCCCCAGACGCGCTATGTGCTCGGCAAGGCCCTCGAAGCCAAACTTCCGCCCATCGTGGTCATCAACAAGATTGACCGTCCCGACGCCCGGCCACAGGAAGTTCTCAACGAAATCTACGACCTGTTCATCGATCTCGACGCAAAAGAAGACCAGCTTGAGTTTCCCGTTCTCTATACGAACGCGAAAGCGGGAACAGCCACGACAAACATTAAAGGTGGCGGGCAGGATCTCGAGCCGCTCTTCGATGCAATCGTGAAGACAATCCCGCCACCGCAGGGTGACATCTCGGGGCCGTTGCAGATTCTGGTGGCCAACCTGGACTACAGCGACTACCTCGGACGCCTGGCCATTGCGCGCGTATTCAACGGCAAGATGTGGACGGGAGAAGAAGTCAGTATTGCCAAGCGTGATGGCACGTTCCAGAAAACGAAGATCACAAAACTGTTTTCTTTCTTAGGCCTGAAGAGAGTGGACATTACCGAGACCGAACTCGGCGACATCGTCGCAGTGGCCGGGGTCGAGGGTATCACCATCGGCGAGACGATTACCAACGCCGAGAATCCTGCGCCTCTGCCCCCTATCGTCATCGACGAGCCGACCATCGCGATGATGTTCACGATCAACACGTCTCCGTTCTCCGGACGTGAAGGAAGCTATGTCACTTCGCGTAACCTGCGCGATCGCCTGACCAAGGAATTGCTGACCAACGTCTCTCTCCGCGTCGAAGACTCCGGAAGCACCGATTCTTTCAAGGTACTGGGGCGAGGGGAACTGCAGCTATCCATCCTGATTGAGATGATGCGCCGTGAAAGCTTCGAGCTGATGGTCGGCAAACCCGAAATCGTCACCAAGCGCATTGATGGAAAGCTCATGGAGCCAGTCGAACACCTGACGGTGGATGTACCTGAAGAATTCGTCGGCGTCGTTATGGAACAACTTGGCACGCGCAAGGGCGAAGTCGCCAACATGCACAACCATGGTTACGGCCGCGTGCGCATCGAGTTCAATGTACCTAGCCGCGGACTTATCGGGCTGCGCAGCCAGCTCCTGACCGATACACGGGGAACGATCGTGATGAATTCGCTTTTCCACGGATATACGGAGTGGCAGGGCGAAATTCCCCACCGGCCTACCGGTGTGTTAGTAGCCGACCGGCCCGGGCTATCCACTTCCCACGCTCTCTACAACCTGCAAGAAAGAGGAGAGCTGTTTATCGGGCCGGGTGTCGAGGTGTATGAAGGCATGATCATCGGCGAGAACGCGAAAGATAATGACCTCGACGTGAACGTCGTTCGCGAGAAGAAGCTCACTAACATGCGTGCCTCGACGTCGGATGAAGCGATCCGCCTCGTGCCCTTCCGCCAGCTCAACCTTGAACAGGCCATTGAATTCATCGCCGATGACGAGTTCGTTGAGGTGACCCCGAAAGCGTTGCGCCTGCGCAAGAAGACCCTTCAGTCGAACAAGAGAAAGAAGAGTTCGAGCGTCATGGTCGAGGAAACGCAATAGTGGCCAAGCGGCGCAAAGGTCGAGAACCGGAACTCGATGCTCCGCTGAACATGTTTCTGGTGCCGTGCAGTTGCGGAACGACCTTTGCAGTGGCGGAAAACTACGATCGTCAAGGAACGCAGTGGAGTCGTTATCTCGCGTGTCCGAATTGCGGTAAGCGGCATGACCCCAAGAATCGCTTACTGCAACTTGGTTATCAGAAGGCAGGTTACTGGAGAGTTGATAAATGCTAAGTAAACCGTGCGCCTGTCGAAAAGGTCACCGAATCTTGTAATCGGAGTTTACAAACCAGCAGACCCTCTTGTCCGGAATAAATCCTGCTATACTTCCCCCCGCATTTGACTGTCAGTCAACTCCGGCCTCGATTCCAGGAAGGGCACAGGCGCCACCTGACTTCCCTGCCGAAGTCGCCACACTCAAATAGCTCACCCCCGAGGCAACCGCTTGAAGAACATCTTTGTTGGAAACCTGGATTTCAACACGTCGGAAGAAGAACTGCGCCAGCTTTTTGAATCACACGGACAGGTGGACCGGGTCAGCATCATGACCGACCGCGATACGGGCCGATCTCGTGGTTTCGGCTTCGTCGAGATGGCGAATTCCGAAGAGGGAGATAAGGCGATCGCGGCTCTCAATGGGTCACAAGTCGGTGGACGCACACTGAACGTGAACGAAGCGCGACCGAAACCCGAACGCAGTGGCGGTGGTGGCGGAGGCGGTGGACGCGGACGGGAACGCAGCGGCGGCGGTGGCGGCCGCAATCGCTGGTAAGTCTCTCCCTCGGAAACCAATCGCGTTTGGCGACGTGGGGTTGCCGCGTCCTGCGTATTTGATGGCGCCGGATCTCGCATGTAAACTGAATGGGACGCGCCCGTAGCTCAGCTGGATAGAGCGGCAGCCTCCGGAGCTGTAGGTCGGGAGTTCGAATCTCTCCGGGCGCGCCATGTTTCCCTCTTCACAATCGAGCCTCCCGGGCGCTGGCCCTTTCTTTTTCCTCCGCGGACATTTCGTCCGTCGTGTTTTCTTCCGTCGAAAGTCTGTTAGCTGTAATTGGCCCATCACTTGTTTTCTGTCTGAGATTCCAAGCACAATCGAACGGTATGCACTACGACGCTCTGCTGGTGGTATCGTTCGGCGGTCCCGAGTCGAACGAAGAGGTCATACCCTTTCTAGAAAACGTCTTGCGCGGAAAGAACGTCCCGCGCGAGCGAATGCTCGCAGTTGCCGAACATTACTATCACTTCGGTGGTAAGAGTCCCATCAACGAGCAAAACCGCCGGCTGATCGCGGCACTGCAAGCCGAACTCGATCAGCGCGGCCCCAGAATGCCGATCTATTGGGGCAACAGGAACTGGCATCCGTTGCTGCCAGACACGCTGGAGCAAATGAAGAAGGACGGCGTCCGGCGCGCTCTGGCTTTCATGACTTCAGCATTCAGTTCTTATTCCGGCTGCCGTCAGTATCGCGAGAACGTGGCGCAGGCGCAGGCCACGGTTGGGATTGGTGCACCCGATGTGGACAAACTGCGGGTGTTCTACAACCACCCCGGCTTCATCGATGCCATGGCCGAGCGTGTAGAGACTGCACTGCATGCTCTTCCAGAAGATATTCGGCGCGATGCGATCGTGATCTACACGGCGCACAGCATTCCGATGTCGATGGCGCAATCATCGAAATATGTTCCGCAACTGGAGGAGTCCTGCCGGCTGGTGTCATCTGCGCTGGAGCGGCGGGATGATCGGTTGGCCTATCAGAGCCGAAGCGGTCCGCCGACTCAGCCCTGGCTCGAGCCCGACATTCTCGATGTTCTACGCGAGATAAAGCAGCAGAATTCCGCTAGCGGAGTCGTGATCGCCCCGATCGGATTTATCTCCGATCACATGGAGGTCTTGTACGACCTCGATACCGAGGCAGCTGACCTGTGCGGGGAACTAAACCTTACAATGGTCCGTGCGAGAACGGTTGGGACTCATCCGAAATTCGTGAGCATGATTCGCGATCTGATTGTTGAACGGATGAAGGGCGGAAGTGAACGGGTGGCCATCGGAACGATGGGGCCAAGCCACGACATATGTCCTAACGATTGCTGCCCTGCACCTCAGCGGCCTGGTGCCCCTGTTCGGTAGTGAATCGGAAACTACTTCAGAGCCACGCCGCGCAGCCCCGCGTCCTTCACCGCAGAACCGTCCTGAAGCTGCTGCATCGTGTTCAGGATAGTGGTGATGACCTGTTCGTCGCCGACCACCGTGTTGAGCATCAGGTGATACAGAGATCGAGTGGGCCAATCCGCGTTGAAGTAGTGCTTGATGAAAGCCATCCGCTCACGGTCAACCGTGTCGACCAACTCCTCGGCCTCTTTTGCGCTGATCCCGCCGGCAACAATGCGCCGCAATTTCTCGTCCCGCGGTGCATACAGGAACACACGAAAAGTGTCGCTGCGTTCGCGCAAGAAGTATGGGGCACCCCGTCCGACTACAACCGCATTGCCTTCCTCGGCGATTCTCTCGGTGATGCTCTGCATCATCCGCACCATGCAGTCGGCGTCGAAAGTTTGCGAGCTATCGAGCGGCATTTGGCGTTCGTAACTGCCTCGCCAGAACGTTTTGGCTAACCGATAGAACGCGCCGTCGACTCTTTCCTCGCGGCGTTCCACGGTTCCACAGTCCACGTTGGCTTGCTTTGCAATCTCTTCGGTGAGCGACTGATCCCAAAGTTTCCACTGCAGGCGGCGGGCGAGTTCACAGGCAATCCCAGCGCAGCCGCAGCCATATTCACGCTCCAGTGTGATGATCCGGAACATGCCATCCTCCCGATCCTAGTGTACCGCCATCCCGCCGGTGGAGCGCGTCCGCTTCATGAGGAAGACCATCGGAATCATCGCGAGTATCGCGTACCCAAGGATGTGAAAGTTGTCGAGGTACGAGAGCATGGTCGCCTGGCGTTGCACAGTGTTTTGCACGAGCGCGTAAGCCTGCCGTTGTGCATCCGGGGCACTGGCCCCGTGCGCAATAAACTGTTGGCTCAAGCCCCGCAGCGTCGATTGGAACTGCCTATTGGTCCCGCTCAGGTGACCCATCAAATCACTCAAGTGCTTTTGCGTTCGGCGGTCCAACATGGTGGTTACGAACGAAATCCCGACACTACCGCCGATGTTGCGAGCCAGATTCATGAGTCCCGACGCCGCATTGTTTTTCTCCCTCGGCAGATACGCATAAGCCGACGTGTTGATGGGCACGAACAAGAAAGCCAAGCCGATTGCCTGTAAGACACGGGCATACACGGCGGTCTTGAAGTCGATGTTCAAGTCGAAGTTCGTCATGTGAAACAGAGAAAAAGACAGCATGGACAGGCCGAATACCAGCAAGTAACGCGCGTCGTAACGGGAGAGCAGCCATCCGACGACCGGCATGCAGATCATGATGGCAAAGCCCCCGGGGGACAGCGCCATGCCCGAGAGTTCGGCCGTATAGCCCATCAATGTTTGTAAGAACAGGGGAAGCAGCAGAGTGCTCCCCAGCAGCGCAAAGCCGAGCATGAACATGAGCAGGTTCGAAACCGCGAAGGTGCGCTCACTGAATAGATGAAGATCGATGATCGGATCTTTGTGACGCCACTCCCACCAGATCACGAACAACAGCGAGGCTGCCGAGATGATGGCGAGTATGAGGATGAAATTCGACTCGAACCAATCGTCGCGCTGACCTTTGTCGAGCACGATCTGCAGGGCTCCCAGTCCCAGCGCCACGAAGCCTAGACCGATGTAGTCGATTTTCGTTTCGCTCAGTTTGCGGCGCTTGAAGTACGGCGGGTCCTGAATCAGACGCGACGTCAGGATCAGTGAAAGAATGCCGACCGGGATATTCACGAAGAAAATCCAGCGCCAGCTGTAATTGTCAGTGATCCATCCACCGAGCGTCGGCCCAATCGCCGGCGCCATGACCACAGCGATGCCATAGACTGCGAAGGCCATGCCGCGTTTCGCCGGCGGGAACGTGTCGGCCAAGATTGCTTGCTCACTCGGCTGGAGACCGCCTCCTCCAGCGCCCTGCAGAATTCGAAAGATGATCAACGCCGGCAGATTCGGTGCAAAGCCGCACAGGAAGGAACTCACCGTGAATAGTGCCACGCAGCCCATGTAGAAGCGCTTGCGGCCCACAATCGACGACAGCCAACCGCTGAGCGGCAGCACGATAGCGTTCGATACAAGATAGGAGGTGAGAACCCATGTGCTCTCGTCCTGGCCCGCGGAAAGGCTGCCGGCGATGTGTGGCAGCGCCACATTGGCGATGCTGGTGTCGAGCACCTCCATGAATGTGGCGAGGGTCACCGCGATGGCGATGATCCACGGATTGACGGCAGGCCGCCATTCCTCCGCCGGATTCATGGTGAGGGCCGCAGTACTCATTCCCGCGTCCAGACCTTGGGCTCGACCGACATCCCGGGACGCAACTCATGTCCCTTCGTTTCCCCTTGTTCGAAGACGAGCTTCACGGGGATGCGCTGCACGACTTTCACATAATTGCCGGTGGCATTCTCGGGCGGAAGCAAGCTGAAACGCGCTCCGCTTGCTCCGGCGACACTATCGACGTGGCCTTTGTATTTCTTGCCCGTGGCATCCACATAGATCGTGGCCTTCTGCCCCGGCTTCATGTCGCGCAGTTGAGTCTCTTTGAAATTCGCCGTCACCCAGATATCTTCGAGTGGAATCAGCTTTAGCAGTTCCTGCCCCGGCTGAATGTTCTGCCCAATTTCTACCGTGCGATTGCTGACGGCGCCCGCGACCGGGGCAATGACTTTTGTATAGGAAAGGTTTAACTCCGCCTGATCCAAGTCCGCTTTCTTGCGCGCTGCTGCAGCTAAAGCCGACACCGCTCGCGCCCTGATAATTTGCACTTGCTTCGGAGCCGTGCCGGCATTGCGCTGGTTTGCCATCGACTGCGCCAACTTGCCTTCCGCCTGCGTGACTTGGGAATTCGCCGCGTCGGCGGTCGCTCTGGAAGCTTCGACTCCGGCAGCGCCGCCTTTCGCGGCGGCCACGGCCTGATCGTACTGCTGCTGCGAAATTTCCTGTTTCTCCACGAGTTGTTTGTAGCGGGCGAGATCGTTCTGGGCCTTGACGTTGTTCGCTTCGGACTGTTGCAAGTTCGCCCTGGCCGCGTCGAACTGTTGCTGTGCCGCCTTGATCCCCGCCTGCGCATTGATCACGTCGGCATCGGCCGATGACAACTGGCTCGAAGTACTGATTGAGGTGACTGGAATGTTCACCGCAGCCGCATCTGCCGTCGCTTTCGCATCGTTGTAGTCTGCTTGGGCGCGCGCAACCGCCACTTGATAGTCGGTAGGGTCAATCTCTACCAGCACGGTTCCTGCCTCGACGTACTGGTTGTCCTGCACATTCAGCTTGATCACGTGGCCCGAAACGCGGGGGCTGATCGGGTTCACATGCCCGTCGATCTGCGCGTCGTCGGTCGATTCGTAACTTCCGAAATAGCGCCAAAGGAATATTCCCGCAATCACCAGGACGATCACGCCGATAATTACAAACATCCGGAAGCGAGGATCGTTCCGGCGGCGGAGGTGACTGCGCAGATCACTCACGGCCGGAGTTGCAGCCGGCGATGGCGCAGGATTGGGTGTGGGCGCGGCACCTTGATTTTCGGGCATCTTAGGGCTGAACCTTTGTCGAACTTTTCTGCAGGTATTGCTTCACACCTTGTTCGGCATCGCCGATCGCACGGGCGAGTTCCACCTTCGCGAGATTGTGTGCGTACAGGCTGGAGATATAGTTTTCATGTGCGTTTGCGACCGATTCCTGCGCCTGCACGACCTCGAGATTATCGGTCACTCCCGCCAAGAACCGGTCTTGGGCTTGTGTCAGCGTCTGCTCCGCCAGATCCACCGAACTCCTCGCCACCTCCACCTGGTCGGCCGCTGCATTCAGATCCAGCAAGGCGGTTCGAACATCGTTGTCGATCTCCCCGCGAAGATCGTCGAGTCGCGCCATGGCCTGCCGAAGAGTTGCCTCCGCCTGGAGGACGTCAGCATGAGCTTTTCCTCCTTGGAACACCGGGACAGTTATGGTCCCCGCAACATGGAACGTGCCGGTAGAATTTCCCGGGTTTACGCCAATATCCCCGTAGTCACCTTCCAAATCAAAAGTCGGATAGCGCTCCGCGCTTGCGGCGTTTCGGGAAAGCTGGCCCGCTCTCACCTGCGCCTGAACCGACTGGTAATCCGGGCGCGAAGCATACGCGCGACGAAGCGCGTCTTCCAGTGTCGGCGGCGTGTACTGCTCGTAGGGAGCCTTGTCGGAGATCACAAACTCCTGCCCTAACGGCAATCCAATGATTCGCGCCAGCGCCAGCTTCTGCTTAGCAAATTCGTTACGCGCGACGATGAGCTGTTGCTGCCTGCTCTGCAGTTCGACCTGCGCGCGCAACGCGTCGATCGCCGGGATAACTCCCGCTTTCTGCTGATCCGACGCACGAGTAAATAGAGTCTGCGACGTCTTGACCTGGGCCTCCGCGGTCTCGATTCTGGCGGCTCCCGCGATCGCTTGCAGGTACGCGTTCCCGGTGACAAGAACGACCAACTCGCGGGCGTCCTTATACGAATACTCCGCGGCTTTGAGACTTTGCGCGGCAGCTCGCTCCTTCTGAATGTAGTTCCAGTTGAAAACCGACTGACTCAGAAACGCCCGAGCATCCAGGTAATTGAAAGGGCCGATCACTCGCGGAAGTCCCGGGATGCGCAATCCGAGCGATGCCAGATTCGTTTGTTGCACGTTCTCCTGCCCTTTGGCCACGACGTTCGGGAGGAGGTTGCTCAACTCTTTCCACTTGGCGCCTCGCGCGTTCAGAGTGTTATCGCCAGAAAGCAGAAGGCCAAGATTCTGTTTGAGTCCACGGTCGATGGCATCCAAAAACGAAATGGAAACGGGAGCCGGTGACAGACCCGACGCCGGAACGCTGCCAGTGAATCCATTTTGCGAAACCGAAGGCGGAATAGTCACGCTGACGGATTGCCCCGACGACGTTCCTGTCTGCGCGCAAACCACCGATGAAGACAGGAAGGTTGAGAAAGACAATGTTAAGGACAGGCTTCTGAGAGACTTAAGGTGCATGATGGGGAGTTCAGAAACAACATTCAAATGCCGCCACACCGGCGCTCGTCATGCTCATCACATTCGATCTTGATTCCCGCGAGCTTCTCTTCGATGCAAACGATTCGGGTATTCCGGCACAAATTTTTTTTCCCAGGCCGTCTCGGCCCATGTTGTGCAATGCAGTCCGAAGGACTAGTAAGCAACGGCATGAGTGTCATTACCTTCGATACTTCCTGTCAACAGCGACCCGTCGATATGCTGGACATTCGAGGCGTGGAGTCCCCGAAGGCCGCACCGAGTGCAAGATTCTTTCACATCCAGAAATCGGGGTCATTCATGAGCACGTCTTCCCTGGAAAAAGCGCTTCAAGCCAAGCAGCGAGGCTGGAAGCGTCGCCACGAGAGATACCGGACAGATTTTCCGGTTAAGGCCACCGTGCTCAGAGACAGCGGATACGAGGGTTTGGCTGGACGCTGCGGAGACATCGGACACGGCGGCATGGGAGTCGTCTTCAACGCGGAATGTGTGAAGGGCGAGGTTCTCTCTCTTGAGTTCAGTTTGCCGCTCGCGGCTGAAATCTTAAGCGTTCGCTCGATCGTGCGATATCACAGAGGCTTTTTGCATGGCTTGGAGTTCCTTGGCCTCACCGGCGAACAGCAAGAGGCGATAGACGCGTTTTGCAACCAATTGACACCTTCCGCTTAAATTGCCGTCAGGGACGGTTACTAGACGTTACTTACGACCGTAACCTTGGTCATCTTGTATCGAATTTGTTCCTGCTTCAACCTATAGCCTGACCCACACTCGAAATGGGCTTGCTGGACGTCTGCAAATTTTATGAGCGATTCCAACACGAAAGCCGCTCCGGGGACTGATTGGACCCGGCTGTTGACCGACCCTGATCTGGTGGGCCATCTCGGCCAGCTCCTGCAAACCTACCGCGAGGCACCGGCCGATAAAAGAGAAGAAGCGCTGCTCACGGCGATGCGTGAGATCAAGAGTCAACCGACGCCGGCTGCAAGCACAGTTCCACCAACACCGGTTGAAGCGCCCACGCCAGTCACAGCCGCTGATACGCCGCCGTTCGAACCCAATGGTTTCAACCCGTCGTGGGTCGATGATCGACGGCGCTTTCCGCGGATCAAGTGTTTTGTCGCAGTCGAGCTCAAAGTCGAAGGTTCGGAAACACCGATCTGGGGAAACCTTTCGAACACCAGCATGGGTGGCTGCTATGTTGAAACGGTCACTCCCGTGAAGAGCGGAGCTGATGTTCAGGTCGGGCTCTGGGTCGCGAACGGAAAAATCTGGGTGAAGGGTTTCGTATTGAACGGAATCGTCATCAAGAGCAATCCGTGCTTTGGCGTACGCGTCAAGTTCGAGTTGGAACCTTCCGTTCGCGAAAGCATGAAGCAATTCCTCAAGTTCGTCGAGAGCAGCACCAAAGCTCAGAAAAGCGAGCATAGCTACCTGCAAAAGCTCGAGAAATAGCACAGTTCCCGCGCGCTCGCCCAGGCACTACAACTCCAGATTTCTCTGTACTCCGGAATCGCCTGACGCACAGGGGGTCGAGAAATTGGTACACTCTTACCCTCACTTGGGTTGAAACCTCAGTTCGTCATTAGCAATCCAATGAGTTAAAGCCATTTCCATTTGGTGGCGATCTGCGACATCGCCTCGGGGAAGGAATCTACATGGTGGCGAGTGAACAAACGGTTGTGACCGGGGCCCAACTGGACACGCTTAGCATCAACACGATCCGCACCCTCGCGATCGACGCAGTGCAGCAGGCGAATTCGGGACATCCCGGGGCACCGATGGGCCTTGCGCCGGTGGCGTATGCGCTGTGGCAGAACGTTCTGCGCTACGATCCCGAGAATCCGATTTGGCTGAACCGCGACCGGTTCGTGCTCTCTGCTGGACACGCATCCATGCTGCTCTACGCCCTGCTGTATCTCGCGGGCGTGCGGAAGGTGAAGAACGATACCGAAGTCACCGACGAATTGTCGGTCTCGCTGGATGAGATCAAACACTTCCGGCAACTCGGCAGCCGGACTCCGGGTCATCCGGAATCGCATATCACGACCGGTGTCGAGACCACGACTGGTCCTCTGGGTCAGGGTTGCGGGAACAGCGTGGGAATGGCGATTGCCGAGCGCTGGCTCGCGGCCACCTACAATCGACCGAATTTCGAAATCTTCAACTACAACATCTACACGATTTGCGGCGACGGCGACCTAATGGAAGGCGTGGCTGCAGAAGCAGCCTCCCTCGCGGGACACCTTAAACTCAGCAATTTGTGTTGGATATACGACAACAACAAAGTAACACTCGATGGCCCGGCGTCATGGTCTTTCAGCGAAGACGTGATGACGCGGTTCGTGGGATACGGCTGGAATGTCACGCGTGTCAGCGACGCCAACGATCTCGACATGTTGGCCCGTGCCTACCAAACCTTCCTCGACTCGAAAGACAAGCCCACTCTCATCGTGGTTGACAGCCACATCGGTTACGGTTCCCCACACAAGCATGACAGCAGCGACGCGCACGGCGAGCCGCTCGGGGAAGAAGAAGTTCGTCTCACCAAGCGCAACTACGGGTGGCCCGAAGACGCCAAGTTCCTCGTGCCGGAGGGCGTGAAAGAACACTTCCGCGAGGGCATCGTCAAGCGAGGGCACGACCTACAAGCGCAGTGGAACAAGATGTACGCGGATTACGCGAAGCAATATCCGCAACTCGATGAGCAGTTGCAGCTTATGCAGCGCCGGGAACTGCCGGCTGGATGGGATAAGAACCTTCCGGTCTTCCCTGCTGATCCAAAGGGGATCGCCACGCGCGAAAGCGGCGGAAAGGCGTTGAATGCTTTAGCACAAAACATTCCGTGGCTCGTGGGCGGCTCGGCGGATCTCGGCAATTCGAACAAGACGACTTTGAAATTTGAGGGCGCTGGAAACTTCGGACCCAATTCCTGGGCAGGCCGCAATATTCATTTTGGCGTTCGCGAGCACGGCATGGGATCCGCGATGAACGGCATGTCGGTGTCAAAGCTGCGCCCCTTTGGCGGCACGTTCTTTAACTTCAGCGATTACCTGCGCCCCACGATCAGGCTTGCAGCCTTGATGGAAACTCCTGTCACCTATGTGTTCACGCACGATTCGATTGGCTTGGGTGAAGACGGGCCCACGCACCAACCGATCGAGCAGTTGCCCGCGCTCCGGGCCGTGCCGAACACTATTGTTCTGCGCCCGGGTGATGCCAACGAGGTGGTCGAGGCATGGAAAGTGGCCATGCAGATTACGCACGGCCCGGTGTTGCTCGTGCTGTCGCGCCAGGCTGTGCCAACTTTTGACCGTACCAAGTTCGGAGCTGCGTCCGGAGTTGCAAAAGGCGCTTACATCTTGTCAGACGCGCCTGGCGGAAAAGCCGACGTCATCCTTATCGGAACCGGGAGCGAGGTCTCCTTGTGCGTGGATGCCGCCGAAAAATTGAAGGGCGAAGGCGTTCAAGCGCGCGTGGTCAGCATGCCGTCGTGGGAGTTGTTTGAGAAGCAGGATCAAGCCTACAAGGACAGCGTTCTGCCGCCGACCGTGACGGCTCGCGTTTCAGTCGAGATGTCGACTCCACTGGGCTGGGAACGCTATGTGGGTCTGAAGGGCCAGATGGTTGGCATGCACAGCTTCGGTGCGTCAGCGCCCTGGAAGGATCTGCAAAGGCATTTTGGATTTACGCCGGACGTTGTGGTTGCAGCCGCCCGCAAAGCGATCGCGGCTGCGAAATAGACACCGTTTCGGAAGGACAACGAATACGCGGACAGGTTGCGAGATCTCCGCTCTCGCGTCCCCATCAGTGAAGTGGGCCCACTAGTCAGCGCTTCCGTCCAGCAAAGTTTTCTCCATGGAGGATCATCATGAATCCAGTCGAAACACTCGAAACCGGTAAAGCTGTTAATCCCCTCAAAGAGCTCCTGAAGTATGGCCAGTCTGTGTGGCTGGACTACATCCGGCGCAACCTGATCACGACCGGCGAGTTGAAACGACTGATTGACCAGGATGGCCTCCGCGGGATGACGTCGAATCCCTCAATCTTCGAAAAAGCCATCGCCGGCAGCACCGACTACACCGACTTCCTCAATTCCCTGAAGAGCAAGACCGACCTCGACGCGAAAGCACGCTACGAGTTGCTGGCGATCCGCGACATTCAGGACGCAACCGACCTCATGCGGCCGGTGTATGACAGCGCCAATCGCAAAGACGGATTCGTCAGTCTCGAGGTCTCGCCCTACCTCGCTAACGATACGCAGGGAACCATTGCCGAGGCTCGCCGTCTGTGGAAGGCCGTTGGTCGCGACAACGTCATGATCAAAGTTCCTGGCACTCCGGAAGGATTACCTGCGATCGAGCAACTGGTCAGCGAAGGCATGAACATCAACGTGACCTTGCTGTTCGCGCAAGAGGTCTATGAGCAGGTCGCGGAAGCCTATATCTCCGGCCTCGAGAAGTACGCCGCCAGCGGCGGGGATTTGAGCCGGGTCGCCAGCGTTGCCAGCTTCTTCATCAGCCGCATCGACACGCTGGTCGACTCCATCATCAATGACAAGCTGAAGGCTACGAACGATCCCGCACAGCAAGCCCTGTTGAAGAGCGTTCTCGGCAAGGTTGCCATTGCCAACGGAAAGCTGACCTACCAGAAGTATCTGAAGATTTTCAGCGGACCGCGCTGGGAGGCGCTGGCCAAGAAAGGCGCGCAGACGCAGCGCGTTCTGTGGGCCAGCACCAGCACGAAGAACCCTAATTATCGCGATGTCCTCTACGTCGAAGAACTGATCGGCAAAGACACCGTAAACACGATTCCACCCGCGACCTTTGATGCTTTCCGCGATCACGGCAAATTGCGCGAGAGTCTCACGGAAAACATCGAAGCAGCACACGAAATCATGGAAGCGCTGCCCAAGGCCGGAATCAATATCAAAGACGTCACCGACAAACTGACCAAGGACGGCGTGAAGCTGTTCGCAGACGCCTTCGACCAGTTGCTGGCAGCGGTTGAGAAATCGAGCAGCAATCCAGTCGCGCCACGCGTGAGCCGCCAAACCTACACACTGCCTCAGGATCTGGCGGCCAGCGTAAAAACGGCCAAGGACGACTGGCGGGCGAATGGCAAAGTTCGTCGGCTGTGGCAACGCGATGCCGCCCTGTGGACAGGCACCGATGAAGCCAATTGGCTAGGCTGGCTTGGGATTACCGAAGACCAACTGGCGCAGCATGAGAACCTCCGCAAAGTTGCGGAAGATGCGAAGAGCGGAGGCTTCTCAAGCATTCTCCTGCTTGGTATGGGCGGGTCAAGTCTATGTCCGGAAGTTCTTCGCCTCACTTACGGCAAGATTGCTGGCTATCCGGATCTTCATGTTCTCGATTCCACCGATCCGGCGCAGATCAAGTCATTCGAAGACAAGATCGACGTAGCGAAGACCTTGTTCATCGTTTCCAGCAAGTCGGGCAGCACGCTCGAACCCAATATCTTCAAACAATTCTTCTTCGAGAGCGTGAAGCAGGCGATTGGGGAAGACAAGGCCGGCAGTCGCTTCATCGCCATCACCGACCCGGGTTCCAAGATGCAAAAGGTGGCTGAGGCCGACAAGTTCCGCCACATCTTCTTCGGACTCCCCAGTATCGGAGGACGCTATTCCGCCCTGTCGAATTTTGGCATAGTGCCGGGTGCAGTCATGGGGATCGACTCGAAGAAGTTTCTGGAGCGCACCGAAGAGATGGTGCAGGCCTGCGCCTCCTGTGTTCCGGTGGAAGAAAATCCTGGCGTCGTTCTTGGCCTGATTCTTGGCTGCGCTGCGAAAGCTGGTCGCGATAAGGTGACCATCATTACATCGCTCGGAATTCACGATCTGGGTGCGTGGCTTGAACAGTTAATTGCAGAGTCAACAGGCAAGCAGGGCAAGGGCATCATCCCGGTGGACCGCGAAGCGATTGGCGCTTCAGAGGTCTATGGCAACGACCGCGTCTTCGCCTACCTGCGCTTGGAATCCGAACCGGATAAAGAGCAGGACGCCAAAGTCTCGGCGCTCGAAAAAGCCGGCCATCCGGTGGTGCGCATCTCTCTCACCGATACCTACGATCTGGGACAGGAGTTTTTCCGCTGGGAGATTGCCACCGCGGTCGCAGGCTCGATCATCGGCATTAACCCCTTCAATCAGCCGGACGTTGAAGCCAGCAAGATTGTGACTCGCAATCTGACCAACGAGTACGAGAAGAATGGCTCCCTTCCCTCTGAGAAACCGATCCTTGACGATAAGGGCGCGAAGCTTTTCACGGATGACAGGAATGCAGCGGAACTTGCCAAGGCTGCGGGATTCGAAAAGTCGCTGGTCGCGTATCTGAAGGCGCATCTCAGTCGGATCAAGGCTGGAGACTACTTCGCCCTGCTGGCGTACGTCCAGATGAACGAAGAACACGAAAAGCAATTGCAAGCTATCCGGTACGCAGTTCGCGACAAAAAGCATGTGGCGACCTGCCTCGGATTCGGTCCGCGGTTCCTGCACTCAACCGGGCAGGCGTACAAAGGTGGGCCGAACTCGGGCGTGTTCCTGCAATTGACTTGCGACGATGCGAAAGACCTTCCAGTGCCCGGACAGAAGTACACCTTTGGGATCGTGAAGGCGGCGCAGGCACGCGGGGATTTCCAGGTGTTAGCCGAACGCGGGCGCCGTGCGCTGCGCGTTCACCTCGGGGCCGATCTGGCCGCGGGACTTCGTACACTTCAGAACGCAATCAAGGAAGCACTAGGCTAGCTTTTCAAATCGCATCACTTCCCCGCCCGCACTGCAGACGTACAAGCGCTGCGGGCGCGGGCACGTCTTTCTAAGGAGATCTGGAATGCAACTGGGAATGGTTGGGTTGGGCAAGATGGGCGCCAACATGACGCGCCGGCTGATGCGCGGCGGCCACCAAGTGGTCGTCTCCGATCTGAGTGCCGATGCCGTGAAGGGTCTCGCCGGCGAAGGCGCCGTGGCTTCATCGTCTCTGCAAGATCTCATCAGCAAGCTCAAGGCTCCCCGCGCAGTCTGGATCATGGTTCCTGCTGGCGGTCCGACCGAGCAAACTGTGCAGAATCTAGCTCAGCATATGCAGGCTGGCGACACGATCATTGACGGCGGAAACTCCTATTTCAAAGACGATGTGCGGAGGGCGAAAAACCTCCAAGAAAAGGGCCTGCACTACGTCGACGTCGGCACCAGCGGCGGCGTCTGGGGACTGGAACGCGGCTACTGCATGATGATTGGCGGTCCGAAAGAAGCGGTTCAACGGCTGGATCCGATCTTCAAAACCCTGGCTCCCGGAATTGGAGATATCCCGCGCACGCCCGGCCGCGAAAAACTGGGGGGCACCGCCGAGCAAGGCTACATTCACTGCGGCCCCTCCGGTTCGGGCCACTTCGTGAAGATGGTTCACAACGGAATTGAATACGGCATCATGCAGGCCTACGCCGAGGGCTTTGACATCTTCAAGAATGCCACCAGCAAGGAACTGCCCGAGGAATTGCGCTTCGATCTCAACCTGCCCGACATTGCTGAAGTCTGGCGGCGCGGCAGCGTGGTGAGTTCCTGGCTGCTTGATCTCACCGCCATGGCGCTCACGGAGAATCCAACTCTCGCCGAATACAGTGGCTTTGTTCAGGATTCAGGCGAAGGTCGCTGGACAATTCAAGCCGCGATCGACGAAGCCGTTCCCGTGGATGTGCTTTCGGCGGCGCTCTTCGTGCGTTTCCGTTCGCGCCAGGAACACACGTTCGCGGAGAAGATGCTGTCTGCCATGCGGCAGAAGTTCGGTGGACACATCGAAGCCAAAGCAGCGAAGAAACCAGCCTAGCCCGGTCGCGCCCCGATCGAAAGAAAGACACGAAGGATTTATGGCTCAGACCGAAATTGCGCCCGCCACGACGGGACAGCCCGTTGGAAAAGTTGCCGATCCTTGCGTGATGGTGATCTTCGGCGCCTCGGGCGATCTGACGCGGCGCAAGTTGATCCCTGCACTCTATAACCTGGCCAAGGCGCAACTCCTGCCGCACGAATTTGCGGTGATTGGCATAGCTCGCAGCCCGATGTCTTCCGAGGACTACCGCAAGAAGGTCACGGAGGACATGAAGAAATTTGCGACTGGCGACGTTGACCCCGACCTTTGGGAGTGGTTCGAACGTCGAATCTTTTATTTGTCCGGGAACTTCGACGATAAGGCCACGTACGGGCGGATCAAAGAACAGCTTGAAAAGATCGACAAGGAACTGTCCACCCAAGGAAACTACTTCTACTATCTAGCAACGACTCCCGATGCTTTTGGGCCGATCGTGGAGAGTCTCTCTGAAAACGGCCTTATGCAGCAGGACGGCTCTCACTGGCGTCGCGTCATCATCGAGAAGCCCTTCGGCCACGATGTCGAGAGCGCTCGCGCCCTGAACAAGCAGTTGCTCAAAGTCGCCGACGAAAAGCAGATCTACCGCATCGATCACTACCTGGGCAAAGAAACCGTTCAAAACATCCTGGCTCTGCGCTTTGCGAACGGAATCTTTGAGCCCATCTGGAATCGGCGCTATATCGATCACATCCAGATTTCTGTGGCGGAAACAGTGGGCGTGGAAAAGCGAGGCGGGTATTACGACACCGCTGGCGCACTGCGCGACATGGTTCCGAACCACATCATGCAACTCATCACGCTGACGGCGATGGAACCGCCAGTTTCCTTCCGCGCGGATGCAGTGCGCGATGAGCAGTCGAAGATCCTGCACGCAATCCAGCCACTCAGTTCCGAAGAAGTGCTGACCCGCACTGTTCGGGGCCAATACGGCGAGGGAGTGATTGCCGGACAGAAGGTGCCTGCGTATCGCACCGAGCAGGGAGTACCACCGGACTCAAAAACGGAAACCTTCGTCGCGATGAAACTGGCCATCGACAACTGGCGCTGGGCCGATGTTCCCTTTTACCTGCGTACCGGCAAGCGCATGCCGGTGAGAAATACGCACATCGTGATCCAGTTCCGCCGGGCGCCCTTTGTACTGTTCCGCGATACGCCCGTCGAGAACCTCGTGCCCAACCAGCTTGTCCTGCACATTCAGCCTGAGGAAGGCATCTCCCTGCGTTTCGCTGCCAAGGCTCCTGGCGCGCAAATGCGTCTGGGCACGGTCGACATGAATTTTGAGTACTCGGATTATTTCGGCGTGCAATCCAACACGGGGTACGAACGTCTTCTGCACGACTGCATGATCGGCGATCAGACGCTGTTTCAGCGCGCCGACATGGTCGAAGCGGGTTGGTGCGTGGTGAGTCCGGTGCTCGATGTTTGGCGTGCTCTTCCGCCGCGAAATTTTCCGAACTATGCTTCGGGAACATGGGGCCCGAAGGATGCCGACGACCTGCTCGAACGCGATGGCCGTCGCTGGAGAAATTTCGAGAAATGATTCTGGCCGGTGATATTGGCGGCACAAATGCCCGCCTCGCCTATTTCCAATCACAGAACGGTCATCTTTCCCTCGCCACGGAAGGGGTCTTCCCTAGTCGCGAGCATCGCGGGCTCGATGAAATTGTGGCCAAATTTGTTGAAGGCCAGAGTGTCCGGCCGGATGTCGCCTGCTTCGGCGTTGCTGGTCCGGTCCGCAACGGCAAGGTCGAAACCTCAAACCTGCCGTGGACCGTCGACGCTGTTCAGCTAGCCGGCGAACTCCAACTACCGAGTGCAATGCTCATCAACGATTTGGAAGCGAATGCCTGGGGAATCCCCAGCTTGGGCGAAAACGATCTCGTTTCGCTGAATCGGGTGAGGGGTACGCCGGTTGGAAACCAGGGTGTGATCTCAGCAGGAACCGGCTTAGGCGAAGCGGGTCTCTACTGGGATGGAAAGAGTTACGACGTATTTGCGTGCGAAGGCGGTCATTGTGACTTCGCCCCGCGTACTGAACTCGAAATTGAATTGCTGCGCTATCTCGCCGCTCGTTTCGGTCATGTGAGCTTCGAGCGCATCGTTTCCGGCCCGGGCCTCGTGAATGTCTACCGATTTCTCCGCGATACTGGCCGCGGCGAGGAACCCAAGTGGCTCACCGACGAGTTGGTCCATAGCGATCCCGCAGCAACGATCTCGCGCAACGCCATTACAGGTAAGAGTGCCATGGCAGAGCATGCGCTAGATCTTTGGATTTCGATTTACGGCGCCGAGGCGGGGAATCTAGCTCTGAAACTCATGGCCACCGGGGGCATCTACCTGGGGGGAGGAATTGCTCCCAAGATCGTCGCCAAGCTCTCCGGTTCCCTGTTCCTTCAGGCCTTCGTCAGCAAGGGACGTATGCAGTCCCTGCTCGAGTCCATCCCCGTCAAAGTCATTACCAATGACAAGATCGCTCTCTACGGAGCCGCGCGCTACGCCGTGGCTAAAGGAAAATCACAGAACTGAGGCGAAGCAATGAGCGCAGCGCACGACATTCGAATCTTCGACGATCCTCAGAGACTATTTCAGGGCGCGGCTGAGGAATTCGCAAGCCAGGCAACTGCGGCCGTGCGCTCGCGAGGCCGATTCACGGTCGCGTTGTCGGGAGGTTCGACTCCTAGGAGCCTGTATAGCCTCCTGGCACAGAACCGTTCTCTCCCGTGGGACAAGATCTATTTCTTTTTCGGCGATGAGCGCCACGTACCACCCGACAGTCCCGAAAGCAACTACCGGATGGTGCGTGAGTCCCTGCTTTCGAAAGTCCCCAGCCCGGCCGCGAATGTATTCCGGATTCCCGCCGAAAATCCGGAAGCGAGCGAAGCTGCAAAAGCCTACGAGCAAACTCTGAGGCAATTCTTCAACATGCCTGCCAAGGAATTCCCGCGCTTCGACCTGGTCCTGCTCGGCATGGGACCCGATGGGCATACCGCATCGTTGTTCCCGGGAACTTCGGCTCTGCAGGAAGGTTCGCGCTGGGTGGTTTCCAACTGGGTAGATAAGTTCAAGACCGATCGCATCACGCTGACATTACCTGTTCTCAACAATGCGGCAGTCGTGATGTTCCTCGTCAGTGGACAAGACAAGGCGTCGCCCCTGAAGCACGTTATAGAAGGTAAGGAATCCGGAGAGCTTTATCCGTCCAAGCTCATTCAGCTGGTGGATGGCGAACTGATTTGGATGGTTGATCGCGCGGCAGCCGCGCAGCTAGCCCCAGCCGCCTAGGCGGCGCTGCGCCAGTCGGCGATTTCTTTCAGTCCGTCTCTCACAGTGTGAGCAAACAACCTCACCATGTGCCGCGAGTGCTCAAACTCATGGATATCAGCCCAGACTTCCGCCTGCCATCCCTGATCGTGGACCGCAGTCTCGCCGCACGTCGCGCAACGGGTGTGCAACCGCACTTGTGGGTTGGCGGTCGCGGTTGGCACTGCGACGGGTCCCTCCGGCAGCTCGAGGAAGATGCAGCGGACTTCTTCGATTTCCTCGTTCGGCCCAATCATGTGTTCGTACCGCAGCAGGTATCCGAACCCCAGTTTGCGGGCTTCGGCCTCGGCCTCGATGCGCGTGTGGAATGGCCCATATTCGGCCCGCAACTGATCTGTAGAGTCGCAAGCCATCCAGAAAGTCTCTTTGTAAGCCATGCCAGCCTCGCCCGAGCGTCGTAGTTTGGGACTATGACTCCCCCCATGGTCCGAGAAGTCGCTCCCCTGAGTGCAATTCTCGTGCCGACAGGCTTGTAAGGTAAGGCTTTGCATGTGCAGCGATTTTCAGAGATCACCCCACCCGGTGGAACCCCATTCAAATGCAAGAATTTGCAGACAAGGTCTCAAATCCGACTGTCTGAACTTCCAATCTGGTCCCTAGGAAGGTACCGAAGATGCCTCAGTTTTGGGGTCAGTTTCAGTACGCCGCGGCGGAAACGAGACCTCTGAGGGCCAGGAATTCGAGGACCGAAACCCTTCGCCTTTGGGCCGTCGCCCGCGACCTGCGCGCCGCCTCAAGGCTTACAGGGACCCGTCTCGATAGGCGTCGGCGATCCCTTCGGGAACAATGCCCGTGTGGATATGGCCCGAAGAAATCGCCGAGGCAGCCCGCTCGGGTGCCCCGACCGAGCTGGCTTGCAGACTTCCTAGCGAGCCAATGCCATTCTGTTCTCGTCAGCCGATGAAACCATCTCCGCCTCCATCGCTGCGGTCCGCTGGGCGGCCCAGTCGGCCCCACCATGGCTCGCCACATACAACGCCAGTTCCAGTCGGCTCCAAACACCGAGCTTGTCAAATGTGGTGCGGAGGTAATTCTTGATAACCTGCTCGCTGGTGCCCACAATTTTCGCGATTTCGCGGTTCGTGAGCCCTTCCCAGACCAGAGTCGTAACCTGAATTTCTTTCGTCGTTAGCTGATCCCTTGGCTGCATGATTCCATCTGCTCCTTCGCAAATACAGCGGTCGCCAACTTCACGCGCTTGCGGCCATCGGTGATTCCGGCGCGCAGAAACAGTGTTCGCAGGTGCTGTTTCACTGTGCGCGGACTGATGTTGAGACTTCCGGCGATTTCCTTGTTACTGCATCCCTGGGCAAGGAGGCGCAACACCTCTTCGTCCCGCGGCGTTATCTTGACGGCATCTAAATTGCTCATTGCCTACCATCGTATCGATGGGTCACAACTAACGCCACAACGTATTGCACGCGCTTCGCCAAATGTTCGCTACCTGAACCGTTTGGACTAGAACCAATGTTTACGGGCACTTCAGAGAATCCATGACCGACGGAGTGTTTCTTGGGCGCCCATTTCGGGTGGCCGCAGGGCACTCTCCAACCCGAATCTGAACGCCGAACATTAACGACGACTCATCTGCTCCTCGCCGGCAGGATGTCTGAGACTCCGCTAACCCTCCCGTCGGGGGTTTGGCGGGACGGGGCAACCCGCGTTCGTCGACCACCCATGATATGAGTCGCATCTCGAGCGAGTACCGACTGCGCATCGGGCCGCCATCGCCGCCGGGCTTGAGATCTTGACTCAGGCCAATCCGAGGAACCCGTCCGCCCCTACAACGTTAGGTTTCATGCGGGTTTGGCTCTCAAAAGTCAGCCGGCAAAAGCCCGTTCTCAAGTGGCTACGGCACGTCCGTTGCATTCCGTTTGGAGTAGAAGTTGCACTACAATGGGCTGCTGAATGCCCTTTTTGCCCGCCCAAAAGGGGGACCCTATGGGATCGTGATGACTTCATCCTCCAGCAAAAGCGGTCCCGTGCTCGACGAAGCAACTTTTCAAAAGTTGCTGGCGGCCGCGTACGTCCTCCAGGAGCATCACGACAGCACCAAGCCCACGCCTCCGGCCGAAGCAAAATCCGACAGTCACGATACTGACTCCGACACCAGCATCCTCGCGCAAATTGTCGAAACTCAGCACGAGATTCAGGCGAATCATCTCGACCTCGACGGCACCACGAGCCTCGTGATGGAACGGATCGTCAAAATCACGGGGGCGCAGGGGGCGGCGATCGGCATTCTCGAAGACGGCATGCTTCGCTATCGTTCGGCTCGTGGAGTTCTGATTGGTCAAGTGGGCAAGTCGGTGCGACCCGAAGGCGCGCTGTCCTCTTCGACTCTGTTGCACGACATGATTTTGCGTTGTCCGGACGCGAGCAACGATTTCCGTGTAAATCCCGAGATCGCTAAGCGCTTGGGTATCGTGTCATTTATTTCTGTGCCGGTTCTTCACAACGGAAGAACCGGAGGGGCTCTGGAGCTTGCATTTGCAAAGGCCGACGCGTTTCACGATCAGGATGTACGAACTTGCCAGTTGATGGCGGGGCTAGTCACGGAAACCTTGACCCACACCGCTGAAGAAGAATGGCGTAAGGGGGTAGCGGCCGAGCGCGCGTCGATGCTGGAGGTTCTCGAGAAGATCAAGCCGCAGCTAGCTCGCCTGGCCAGCAATCCCGATGCAGCACTTGGTGTCTCCAAGGTCGAATCCGCCGCCAATGATCTTGCGCTCGAAGAAGCGCAATGTACGAACTGCGGAAACCAGCTGGCTCCGGGCGAAGCCTTCTGCGGATTGTGCGGTACTTCTCGCGCCACCACTCCGGGAGAAGACCTGCAGAGCAAGTGGGCAACATTGTGGAATCTGAAGAAGGCCAGCGAAAGCGGACTACCTCCTCCGGCTCTCGATAGCGATTTGACCGATTCGTTGATCGGACAATCGTCCGAAGCGGAACACCAGGAATCTCCGAAAGAATCCGAAACGGCCAATACTTTGTCGAAGGAGGTTTCGAAATCGCTCGGTCAGGATTACGGCAGTGACTCCCATGCACTGTCCGAAGACACGACAGCGCAGCCTTCGCCCGACGCATCGGCAGAAACCACTGAAGACAAACTTATTCCCGCTCCGCCCACCAAGCCTCCGGAAGCCCGGGTTTGGCTGCACTCGATTGCTGTCTCGCCGCCCGCCGTGCAGCTTCGCGGATTCTGGCAAAAGACACGGGTGTTTGCGCGCACGCACCGCGGGGACCTGGCCCTGGGAGCTTCGCTGGTCTTGTTCCTGATCACGATCATTTGGGCTGTGAGCTCAACCCATACCACAACTTCGGCGGATACCGGAACCTCCACAGCCACCGCGAGCGGTGCTCCCGCGAAGCCAAAGCGCAAACAGCCTCCTCCGGCTCCCAAGCTTGGCTTCTTCGAGGAGCTTCTGGTGGACATGGGTCTGGCCGAGGCGCCCCCTGCTCCCTCGTACAGCGGAAATCCGAATGTTCCCGTCTGGGTTGACGTGCACACCGCTCTGTACTATTGTCCGGGCTCGGATTTGTACGGCAAGACTCCGCAAGGCAAGATCGCGAGCCAGCGAGATGCCCAACAGGATCAGTTCGAGCCGGCGTCCCGCAAAGTCTGCGAATAACCCAGCGGACCATGATCTTTCTTAAAGACCTACAGGGTTTTCCTCAGGCTTAGAATTGACAACTGACGCCCACCGGAGTGGAATTAATCTGAAGAGCACTTCGGGAGAACCATCGGTGCCACAATCGCAGGAAAAGACCCCGGAACAGACAACAGAGTTGCCCAATCCGGAGTTGAATCCTCTGTTGAACCCCACCTTGGGCCGTCATTTGGGGCGGTGGGCGCAGGTCTACTTCACCAGCCCGCCTGAGAAACGCGAAGAGGCGGTCGAAGAGCTTTTACGTGAACTGCAAGGCGAACCTTCGTTCCGCCGAGAGGAAGAGTCCGCGCCCTTGCCCGCCGAGCGCCCCCCAGCGGAAACAACTTCGCCCGAAACAATTCGTATCGTTGAGGCTGTGTCCACACCGCTTTCTTTGCAGTGTGCCGAGTGCGGGCACCCGTATGCTTTTCCGCAGAGATTTTGTGGGATGTGTGGAGCGACGCTGGAAGGAGAACGCGCCCCCGCCACGGAAACAGTTCCGCGGCCCCACCCGACACGACCGGTTGAGTCGCTTTTCACTCATGCGGATCTGCCGAGCCTGTCCCCTGTCGATGAGTCGGTGAATCAGCCCGACGACTATTCCGACATTCGGTGGCTTCGGGAGAAAAGCCTATCCGATTCCGATTCACCTTGGCGACGCGCGCGTTACGCTCCGGCTGTGATCGCCGTGCTAGCGATCGGAATTCTTTTTTACGCGCAATCTCGCCCACAGAAAGGACCGGGACAACAGGCTTCGAAGCCCTCGCAAACCGCTTCAGACAGCACAAAGCCACCGATGACCGCTCCAGCGCCCAAGGTGGCCGAATCAGCGCCAACTGAAACATCAGCCGCGCCAACTGCTCCTGAACGGGCAACCTCGGTCCCTGCCGAGAACCAAACCTCAGTATCAACTCCATTCCCCGCGCCCGCGGCCAAAGAGAAACGAATTCCGCCTACCGGTAACGCCCCGTCCGAAATCGCGACCCAGTCTGCGGCTGCGCTTAATCCCGCTAACGGCGCGGCAGAACTGGCTATGGCCGAGGACTTCATGAACGGAAAAACGCATCCGCGCAACAGCGAAGAGGCCGCCAAGTATCTTTGGCGGGCAGTCGGCAAAGAAAATCCGACTGCGATTTTGCTGCTATCAGACATGTATCTGGTAGGGGACGGCGTTCCGAAGAGTTGCGATCAGGCTAGGTTGCTTTTGAGCGCTGCGGCCAAAAAAGGTGTGCCTCAAGCCGCTGCGAAACTGGGCGATCTTTTGAGGTCTGGCTGCCCGAAATAACGGGCAGCCTCCCATTTCACACGATCAAACTGCGTTTCAGTTGTGGTGAGCCGTGGCGGCTCCCAATCCCAGGATGCTGTGCTCCCAGGCTTCGGGTTGGTCATGCTCGGGCGACGTTTTCGAATCTTCTAGCTTCGTACCAGAGAGCGAGTTCGACTCGATTCCAGAGTCCAAGCTTGTCATAGATGACTCGGAGGTAGTTTTTAACGACGTGTTCGGTGGTTCCGATCTCGTCAGCAACCTCTTTGTTCTTGAGTCCCTGGGCAACAAGCTCAATGACGCGATTCTCTCGCTCGCTTGGGATTCGCTTTCCGTAACGTTCGCCTCCAAACATAACTGCCTCCGATACAAGAGTGTTGCGAGTTTTACTCGCTTTATACCGCTGGTGATGCCAAATCGCAGGAACAACCGGTTAAAGTGTGCCTTCACGGTTCGACGTGCCATGTTGAGTTGCCGAGCGATTTCGTCGTTATCGCAGCCTTGCAGCAACAGCTCGACAATCTGCTGCTCTCGCTGCCCCAGACGTATGGGCCTTTCGCTCATTGAGATCCCCCTCAAATGTGCTTTGGTGACCGCACAGTAGCTCCGACGTCATAGTTCGGGCGCCGAAACAACCAGAACGAGCACTGTGAGTTTTAGTGAGCTTCTTACGGAAATTCATAGCACACACTTTGCCAACTTTTGCAGTTCGACCGGCCGCGACTGAGTTCAGCCCCGCAATCGACCGTTTGCGAACAGGCTCTCGGTTGTGGAAAAACGAACGTAACGAAGGCAAAGAGATAGGGGTTGTATGTTGCAAGAAGAAAAATGAGCTTCTGTGACACATAAGGAATTCAAGGTAAATCTATGAATTTAATAATTTTCCGAGATGCGTTGCGGCGACTCGACCGACAAGTTGGCAGATGTGTCCCCGGGCCAACACTGTAGCCCGTACGACATCAGCGTTTTCCAGTACGACAAAACTTTTCTTTAACTTTTCTTTGGGTTCTTTCCTAGGATCGTAACTGTAAGGTCTAGACCCTAGGATAAAAGTGCACGTGCCTGTAAGCCGAGTGGAACCATTTACACGCGTTTACAACCGGCCAAAAGCCAAGATGGGCGCCCCTTTCCGATAGGGAAAGCTCACTTGAATTTTGCATGTCCGTTCAACCTCGGGAAGTCCGATCTACGGCCCCAGAAGCGCACTCAACCGAATGAATTTCCGCCTTGCGCTGCCGCAAATTGCATCTCAGACTGAAAGTCGCGGATGTGTTGCCTCTGTGGGGCGTAATCGACACATTAGCAAGGAGATACAGCCTAACCCTCGATTACCAACGTACCCAGCATTCAACCACCTAGGCACCAAAACCAGCAGGCAACAGCCTTCTGCTCACGTAATATTTAGTAAACGGTAGAAAATCGACCTGGGACTTGCACAACCAAGCCGCGCAAGTCCTTACATTAAATGGAGAGGCTCGCGAACGTGGATCAAAGGAACGACATTCCGGCGCAGCACATCGGCGTACGGACACCTGCACCTATGGTGAGTGTCGTCATCCCTGCTTACAATGCAGCGCCATACATCGGCGCGACTCTCGACTCGGTCTTTAAGCAGGCCTTCACCGATTTCGAGGTTCTGGTTGTCAATGACGGATCGCCTGACACGCCGGCGCTGGAACTGGCTCTACGCCCATATCAAAGGATTCGGTACGTCCGGCAGGAAAATCATGGACCGAGCAGCGCGCGCAATAGGGGCATCCAGGCAGCCACGGGAAAATATGTGGCCTTCCTCGATAGCGACGACCTTTGGCTGCCGCAGCATCTTGCGAAACAAGTCATTGCGCTCGAGGCAAATTCGAAGTTGCAGATGGTCTACGCCAATGGCATTTACCTGCGGGGTGATGCTCCCGTTGGCATTTTGTTCGACAATTCAATTCAGTCGCTCCCCGTTGACCTGGACGGCCTGCTGCACGAGCGTGCCACCGTCATCACATCGTCTGCGGTGGTGTTACGCGAAGCGCTATTGAGGGTAGGGCTTTTCGATGAGCAACTGCGCCGTTGTGAGGACTATGACCTGTGGTTGCGCCTGGCGCAATCCGGGGCAACGATATCGTTTACCCGGGAAATTCAAATTCGCCATCGGCAATCCAATGGCCTGGCAGCAAATTGGGAGCTAATGCGGCAAGCTCTGATCCAGGTCTACGAGAAACATCTGGCGCTCGGAGCACTGACTGCTGAGCAATCGCGTTTCGTTCGCACCAAGATCAAAGAGATTTCCGCGGCGATTGAGTTTCGACACGCTAAGCGTGCTCTACTGGAAGGCGATTTCCCAAAGGCGCTCACGAGCGTCCGGAGCGTACAAGCCTCCGATCCAAGCTGGAAGCTTGGGATCTTGCGCATCGGACTGCAACAGTTTCCGCACACGATGCAAGCGCTTTATCGTATGCATCTCCGCCGAATGGAGCGCCAGTATCGCGAGCGCAGCACCCGGGCGTTGAGGAACGCGGGCTTCGAGGGTCTGGCGCCTGACACGAAAGTGCTCACGGACCCCACGCTCACGTGACACCGTACAATTCCTGCATGGGTAGAGAGGCAGCAAGACTAAAGCTGGAAAGGAATTGAAGCTGGGATCTGGTGACCGATGATCTACGGAATTAAAACGGTGTTGAAGTACGCCCTGGGGATCGATATCGCGGGACGCAATTTCGCCGTTTATCCCGACGACACATTCGTCGTGTCCTACCCGCGCTCCGGGAACACCTGGACCCGTTTTCTGATCGCTAACCTGGTGCATCCCGAGAAGGAAGTGAGTTTCACCAATATCGAGCAACTGATTCCCGACACATCTTCCCAGTCCAATCGCGCACTCAAAGCGACGCCCCGGCCGCGCATCATTAAGACGCACGAATATTTTGATCATCGTTACCCGAAAACCATCTATATCGTGCGCGATCCCCGCGATGTTGCGCTTTCCTACTACGACTTTCAGCGAAAGTACATGCAAATCGACGACGCCTATCCGCTCGAGCAGTACGTGGACGATTTCGTAAACGGTAAGCTGATTTCGATTGGCTGGGGAACGTGGGGGGAAAACGTTGCCAGTTGGATGTACACCCGCGGAAAGCGGAGCACTTTCCTGCTGCTGCGCTACGAAGACATGATGAAAGATACCGAGCGAGAACTCGCGCGCATCTCTGAGTTCCTCGACATTCCCTCGGATCCGAGCCGCCTCCGACACGCCGTTGAGAGCAGTTCCGCCGATCGCATGCGCGCCCTGGAAAAGCTTGAGGAAGATAAATGGGTGGCCACTAAGAATCGCCGCAAAGACATTCCGTTCGTTCGGGTAGCTAAGTCCGGAGGCTGGCACACCGCGCTACCTGCGACTTGTGTGCAACAGATCGAGAACGCCTGGGGGGGCTTGATGACGACCCTGGGATACGAACTTGTAACAACGCCCGTCGCCGAGCCCGTTCGGTGACACTGCCGCTCCTCATGCCCGACGCCACTGAAATGAATCCCTGCCCAGATCTAACCGATGCTGCTCACCGGGGTAACTCGCCCACCACGGCGACGCCCACGGCGCAAGGAATGGCTCCCTGATGCGCAGAATCGAAATTTTCAAGAATGTGAGTTCCAGCTGGTTCGGCCTGGGCGTGAACATTTTGGTCGGGATATTCCTGTCGCCCTTCATCCTCCACCGCCTGGGCGACACGGCGTATGGAATCTGGATTCTGATCTTCTCTGTCACCGGGTATTACGGGCTGTTCGATCTTGGCATTCGATCTTCCGTCGTTCGTTACGTCTCCACCTACACCGCGACCAACGATGAGGAAGGTCTCGCCAAGCTGATCAACACCAGCCTCGCCACCTATGCAACCATCGGAGCCGTGGCCATGGCAGTGACGCTGGTGTGCAGTTTGTTCGTGGATCGAATTTTCCGAATCCCTGCGGACTTTCTGCCCACGGCCCGGCTGCTGTTTCTGATGGTCGGGACTGCCGTCGCGCTCGGCTTCCCCGCCGGAGTCTTTGGCGGAATTCTCGAAGGCCTGCAGCGCTTCTATTTCGTCAACCTCACCAACGTGATCTCTACCCTTCTCCGCGCGGGTCTCATCGTTTTCGCTCTACACCGCGGGTATGGGCTATTGACGATCGCACTGATCACGGTCGTTCTGCCGCTTATCAGCTCGATGGCGCGCGCCATGATTGCTCTACGAGTGCTGCCCATTCGATTCGGCTGGCGATACGTCGATCGCAGCGCGTTTCGCGAAATCGCGAACTATAGCGCCGTCAGTTTCATCCTGATGATCGGCTACAAGCTGCGCTATAAGACCGACGAGATCGTGATCGGCACGTTTCTGTCGGTCACGGCGATTACCTATTTCTCAATCGGCGACCGGTTGCTCGACTACGCCGCAGAACTGGTAGGCAGTCTGGCCCAGATCTTCGTGCCCATGGCCGGGCAGTCGCATGCCAAAGGCGACACCAACCGGCTGCGCACGATCTGGATCGCCGGCAATCGCGCTTGCGCCATGATCATTTTCCCCATCACCGCCCTGCTCATCATTCTGGGCAAGTCAGTCATTACGGCCTGGGTGGGCGCCCAGTACGTCGCCCAGAGCTACCCCGTTCTGGTGGTTCTGGCCGTGCCGATGATGTTCACGCTGGCACAGGGTGCCTCCACGCGAATTCTGTATGGAATGGCGAAGCATCGCCCGCTCGCCATCGTGACCTTGATGGAAAGCGTTGCCAACCTGATTCTCAGCATCGCACTGATTCGTCCCTTCGGCATTGTTGGCGACGCGTTTGGAACGGCGATCCCGCTGATGCTCACCTCAATTTTGTTTATGCCACGGCATATGTGCCGCTTGATGGGAGTTCGCGTCGGAACGTATTTGCGCGAGGCATACACGCTCCCCGTGCTGCTTACCTTGCCTCTAGCGGCGACTCTGCTCTTGGTGAGGCAGTGGTTCGTTGCGCGAACCGTTTTTGAAGTCATATTCCAGGCGGCCATCGGATTTCTCCCCTACGGTTTAGGGCTACTTTGGGCGATCCGGAAAAAACGCGCATGGCAGGTGAGCGACCTGGCAATCGAACCGCCCAACGAAGTGGCAGTCGCGTTCGTAGAAATCTATCAGGAAGAGCCGTGAGGACTGCTGGGAACTGCACAAAAAAACGAATCGAAGCGCGAAGCGGGAAGGTCAATATCGAAGAATGGGCGGTATGTAACAATAAAAAGACAACGACTTTCGTGATTGGTGGGGCTCACGGCTAGCACAGGATCCGCCTCCGGATTCCCCGGAGCGGCAGGAATCGTGAGCAAGTTATTTTGCCGGCGTAGTTCCGGCGCATTCCAAACAGCGATAAGAACCTGAGGAGGTTCACGGATTTGACTACTAGCCATCTTATTGCTCCGCACGGCGGAGAACTGGTCAACCTGGTTGTGGATTCGGCCCGCGCCGCGGACCTCAAGGCACATTCCAAGGAGTGGCCGTCGTGGGATCTCACGGCCAGACAGGTCTGCGATGTCGAGTTGCTGCTGAGTGGCGGCTTCTCTCCCCTGCGCGGGTTCATGAACCGCGAAGACTATGAAGGCGTCTGCAACACCATGCGGTTGAAGAGCGGCGTGCTCTGGCCCATGCCCATCACGCTTGATGTCACAGAGGAGTTTGCCAAGTCTCTGAAACCGGGCAGCAGCAAGGTCGCCCTGCGCGACGGCGAAGGCGTTATGCTCGCCGTCCTGAACGTGCAGGATGTATGGCAGCCCGATCGCGGGGCGGAAGCCAAAAGCGTTTTCGGCACGGCCAGCAAGGCGCATCCCGGGGCCGACTACGCGATGAACAAAGCGAATCCCTGGTATGTCGGAGGCACGCTCGAAGGTCTGCAGCTTCCCTCGCACTACGATTTTCGTTCCCTCCGCCTCACCCCAGCGGAACTCCGCGCTGAATTCTCCCGCCTCGGCTGGCGCCGCGTCGTTGCTTTCCAGACACGGAATCCCATGCACCGCGCACACCAGGAACTTACCTTCCGCGCTGCCAAGCAGGTAGAAGCCAACCTGCTGATCCATCCGTCAGTTGGAATGACGAAGCCCGGCGACGTGGACTACTTCACGCGCGTTCGCTGCTATCAACTTCTGCTCAACAAGTACCCTCAGGGCACCGTGAAGCTCTCGATGCTGCCTCTGGCAATGCGCATGGGCGGACCGCGCGAAGCGATTTGGCACGGCCTCATCCGCAAGAACCACGGCTGCACCCACTTCATCGTGGGGCGCGACCACGCTGGCCCGGGCAGTGACACCGATGGCAAGCCGTTCTACGGCCCGTACGACGCCCAGCAGCTTTTCAAGAAGTACGAATCCGACATCGGCGTGACCATGGTTCCGTTCAACATGATGGTCTACCTCGAAGATCAGGATAAATACGTCCCCGACAACGAGGTTCCGAAAGATTCGCGCGTTCTGAATATTTCAGGCACCGAACTGCGCCACCGCCTCAACGAGGGACGCGATATTCCTGCGTGGTTCACTTATCCGGAAGTCGTGCAGGAATTGCGGCGCAGCTACCCACCACGGCACAGGCAGGGAGTGACGATCTTCTTCACGGGGCTTTCAGGGTCTGGCAAATCGACTATCGCCAACGTTCTTCTGACGAAGTTCCTCGAAACCGGCGGCCGACCCGTAACTATTCTTGACGGAGACTTAGTTAGAAAGCATCTCTCTTCCGAACTCGGCTTCTCCAAGGAGCATCGCGACATCAATATTCGCCGCATCGGCTATGTTGCTTCCGAGATCACGAAGAATGGTGGTATCGCCATCTGTGCGCCCATTGCCCCCTATGAGGCAACGCGCAAGGCGGTGCGCGACATGATTGAGCCAGTTGGCGGTTTTGTGCTGGTGCATGTGGCGACGCCGATCGACGTGTGCGAGCAGCGCGATCGCAAAGGTTTGTACGCTAAAGCACGTGCCGGAATCGTCAAGGAGTTCACCGGCATCTCTGATCCTTACGAGGTTCCGCAGAAGGCGGAAGTTGTGATCAACACGGCTGAACTTTCTCCCGAAGAAGCCGCCCAGGAGATCATCTTGCACCTGGAGCAGCAGGGTTTCATCGGAGTGAACGGAGCCGAGTAAACGACGAATCGAGTGCGAACGGACCTGGAAACTCCATGCCACTGATAGCCGCCAAAATTCTGGTGGGCTTTTGCGTAGGCACCTTGATCGGCCTGACTGGGCTGGGCGGCGGCGTGTTGCTGCTGCCCATCCTGATTTTCGGGCTACGTGTGCCTGCCATTGTGGCAGTCGGATCCGACGCACTTTTCAACTTCTTCACCAAAATCCCCGCCAGCCTCGTTCACCTGCAAAAAGGTACTGTGCGACGCAAGGTTGTACTCGCGCTGGCGGTGGGGAGCGTGCCGGGCTCGGCAACCGGAGTTGCCTACCTCACACACCTTCGCCACCTGTACGGTGACGGCGTCAACGCAGTCATCAAGCTCGCGATCGGAATTCTGCTGGTGTGCATCCCGATCCTCCTGATGTTTCAGACACGCATCGAAGAGCGCATGGTGAACCGTTCTCCCACGCTCAAGTCGTTCGTCGGGATGACGATCATCGGATTGTTTTCCGGATTCCTCGTCGGCATGACGTCGGTGGGATCGGGCAGCATCATCATGATGATGCTCCTGCTCTTCTACAGCTACCCGCCCAAGGTCAATGTGGGCACCGACATCGTTCACGCTGTCGTGCTCACAGGTGTCACAGGCTTTCTGCATTTCCGGCTCGGAAATGTGGATCCCGGGCTCGTCTCCGCTTTACTGATCGGATCGATCCCGGGCGGTCTGGTGGGCTCTTATCTCAGTACGCGCGTTCCGGTACTCTGGTTGCGCCGCATTCTCTGCGCGATCCTATTCATCACAGGCGCTCGCATGATCTGGGCCTGATCCTCACTCAACCTTAAGGACTTGATGACTTCCGCGTATTCCGAAATCCTCAAACGCATCGAAGCCGCCATCGTCGATGCCCGCGCCATCTTCTCCCGTTTCACACCGGGCGCCATCGACGCCGAGTTTAAAGCCGGACACGATCCCGTCACCGAAGCGGATCGGGCGATCGACGCTGTGCTCCGCCAGAATCTTTTGCGTGAAGGCGAGGGCTGGCTCTCGGAAGAAAGCGTGGACGACTTCTCGCGCCTTGAGAAATCGAACGTCTGGGTCGTTGATCCTCTGGATGGAACGCGGGAATTTGTGAAAGGTATCCCGGAATTCTGCGTTTCGATTGGTTACGTCGAGAATGGGCGCCCGGCCGCCGGCGGAATTCACAATCCTGCGACGCAGGAAACCTTCGTGGGCGCGATCGATACGGGAGTGTTCTATAACGGAAAGCCCGTGAGCGCGAGTCCGCGCAAAGATCTGCAAGGCGCGGTCACGCTCGCCAGCCGAAGCGAAGTAAAGCGCGGAGAATGGAAGCCCTTCGCGAATGGCCCGCTCGAGGTGCGCGCGATGGGATCGGTGGCTTACAAGCTGGCACTGGTTTCGGCGGGACTTGCCGACATTACATTCACACTCACGCCTAAGAACGAATGGGACGTCGCGGCCGGTGCCGCCCTGGTATCGAGCGCAGGGGGCTTTCTGGCTACATTGAACGGATCCTCGTTTCGCGCCAACAACCGGGACCCGCTGCTCTCGGGATTGATCGCCAGCGGTCCCAACTTGCGCGATGGATTGCTCGAACTGCTACAGCCACATCTGCAAGTTGCGGCGGCGCAGAGAATCGAAAAATAGGCCTGCCGCTTAGGCGAGCGCAGCGCCCTGCGGCTGGGCAACTTCCTCCACCGGGTCTTTCTCCACGCACACTCGCTCCCACAGTTCCAGATTCAACAACCGCCAGATGCGGTTGCCATGATCGCGCGCGCCGGCACGATGTTCCGCGAACATCTTCTTGACGGCCTCCGGTTCGAAGTAGTTTCTTTCAACGGTGCGTGGTTCGAGCAAGAGCTGTTCGAGCTCGTCGAGTTGCGGCCCACCCAGCCAGTATGCCCAGGGTGTCGGAAACCCCATCTTCTGCCGGTAGACGATGTCTCGCGGTAGCAAATCCTCCACGGCCGCTTTCAGGATGAATTTGCCGGCCATGCCCTGCGTGTCGTACTTCGCGGGAATGCTAGCTGTGAATTCGACTAGTTCATGATCGAGGAAAGGTACTCGGCTCTCGATCGAGGCTGCCATACTCATCTGGTCCTGCTTCATCAGCAATTCGACCAGGTAGGTCTTGATGTCGGTGTACAGAAGCCGGTGCAGCAAATCGCCCGAGGAGGCATTCCAGTAGTTCATCGACCCAGCGTAAGCATCGCCCGCGATCGCCCTGGCTTCAGGAGTAAGCAACACTGCTTGATCGGCCGCCGAGAAGGCTGAGTAGAAATTGTCAAAGTAGAAGGCCTGCCACGACTCGCCGCCTCGCACCAGGAACGTGTGTTCCAGCTTGCGGTGCATATCTTTTGAGATGCGGCCGGACTGCATCGCTTCGCGGACCCACCGGCGAAGCATTCCCGGAACCGCCGCCCGATAGACGGAATCCATGCGCGAATTCGCCAGCGTCCATGGATAGCGCGTGTAACCCGCTAAAGTCTCATCGCTTCCCTCGCCCGTCAAAACGACCGTGACCCGCTCCCGTGCCAGACGAGCCACGAAATAAAGCGACACGCTCGACGGCCAAACGATGGGCTCGTCCTCATGCCAGATCAGGTGCGGGAGCGAGTGAAAGAATTCCTCCCGGCTGAGGCGTACTTCGTGGTGCTTTGAACTGATGTGCTGCGCGACCGTACGCGCGAACGGCAGTTCGCTGAACGCCTCTTCCCCGTAGCCTACCGCGAATGTCTCAATCGGCTCGCGACGAATCTTCGTGGTCAGCGCCGCGACCGCGCTCGAATCAAGACCACCACTCAAGAACACTCCCAATGGGACATCGCTCATCAGATGGCTGGCGACGCAGCCCTCGAGAAGTTCGCGATATTTCTCGACGTAGTATTCACGAGGCCGCACGTCGTCGTCTGCCTTCACATCGAGATCCCAGTACTGGGAAATCTGTGGTTCGCCGCCTTCGGAAATCTCGAGCGTGTGCCCAGGCAATAGCTTCTTGATGCCCGCGTACATCGTCTCGGCCTCGGGAATGTAGCCGAAGGCCAAGTATTCCGCGAGCATGGGTCGGTTTAACTCGGGCGTAACCCCGGGGTGCGCGAGGATCGCCTTGATTTCCGAAGCGAAGAGCAGGGACTTCCCGTCAAAGCGGTAGTACAGCGGCTTGATGCCCAACCGGTCCCGCGCAATGAACAGACGCCCTTTGGGCCGGTCCCAGATCGCAAAAGCGTACATGCCGCGCAAGTGTTTCACGCAGTCGCGCCCGTACTCTTCATACAGGTGAACGATCGTCTCGGTGTCGCTATGCGTGCGATAGCGGTGCCCGCGAGCTTCGAGACCCTTGCGGAGTTCCTGATGGTTGTAAAGTTCTCCGTTGTAGACGATCCAGATATCGTTCGACTCGTTGCTGATGGGCTGATGGCCGGTCTTGATATCGATGATGCTCAGGCGCCGCATAGCCAGACCGACGTTGCCTTCCACGAAGAAACCATCGTCATCGGGGCCGCGATGAACAATCTGCCGGTTCATATCGGCGAGCGTTTCCCGCTCCGCCCTGCGTGAACGATCGTTATAGAAAATTCCGCAAATTCCGCACATGGTCTAGACGCCTATCTTTTTGGGATCGCTCTCGCTTGGTTTTAGGTCCGCCACGTCCAAGCCTGACTCAACATGAACGCGCTCAGGATCGGATGCAGACATCTCAGTTTTACCGCCCGCCTCGCTGATTTCAACAAAATCAAGAATGGCCTCGCAGGAAACGACGCGGCGACCATGAAAATCCACCCGGCTTCCGCCGCACAGGATCAGAGTTCGCTGCTCCTCACGTCGGTTGTATGACCAGTATAGAAAGTAAGCGTCGCTTCCCCAATCTCCCGCACGCCAGGCACAGCCCGGCTCAGAAAAGAAGAACCAGTGCTCTTCGCCATCGCGGGTATATCGGTAGACGCGTACGCGCGCCTCGCTTTCGATTCGTTCCAGCCGCCCGATGCGCTCACCGACATTCGGCAGCAACAAGGTCAAAAACTCCGCGGGCAGATCGGTCGATTTGCCAAACGTGACCACCATCGTCCGCTCTTGCCGCCCGTAGACCGGGGACCAGATTCCTCGCTGCGCGCTCTGCGACCATCCATGACCCTCGGGCGTGATCAGGCCCAGAGTTTCCTGTCCGATCCCAAATACGTAATCCTTCGCGGACGTCGGCGAAAGGCTCGGTCCTAGATGCCATGAGAGTTCCAGTTGATGTTTCCCTTCGCCCTTGGCAACGTCGCGAACCACCCAGAACTGACCTTTGTGCTGAAACACCCATCGCTCATGCCGCACCGGAGAGGCCAGCCGCCGATATCCGTCATGCTTTCCGACAAACAAACTAAACCGTTTCCCAATGGTCCAAAGGTCCACGGCGACATTAGGTAGTTCGCGCCATGCAAAGGGAGGGACGCTCTCTGCCTGATCGCACTCATCCACGCGCAAGGTATTGTGCGCGGCCGTTCCGCGGAAGAAGTTCCGGTCATTGAAGGTCTCGCCCACATACTCGAGTGTTCCGGGGTCCATCAGAAATGTTTCGCCGCCGCTTGCCAGATGAATGCTCAGCGCGTCGGCATGACCGTGCCCGGCCGTGCCTGGACCTTGCGGTCCTGCGTCGATCAGCAATTGCTGTCCCGTGGCAGAGTCTGCCATCAGGTAAAGGCCGCTCTCCCGGAGAGCAGTTGACGCCTCTGAAGGCTCGTAGCTTCGCACTTCCTCAAATTCTGCCGCGCCCGTGGCTCCCAGCAGCCAGATCGTCTCTTCCCGCGGACTGCCGGCAAGAAATTTGAAGTCGCCACGCTGATAGAGAACGGCTCCCGTGCTCAAGGGGTCCAGCAGATGTTGTGCTCGATTACGGCGTGGATCGAAGAGCCGTCCGCCGTCGTCGTCGCCTGTAGTCGGCACTGATCCGGCCCGTCCCAGCAAGCAAAGCGCGTCGAGCATTTTCACGAGTGTCGAATCGAACTCTGCCGGGATCGGGACGCCGTTCAGCGAAGCCAGCACGCGCGCGTGCAAAAAAAAGTCCAGCGCATAAACGTGGTAGTACGTTGACTGCTCGAAGTAGAAGCCGTCCGGCCGCACCTGCTTCTTCGCCGCATCCAGCACGACCGCCCACCCGCGCTCCTTCCATCGCCGGGCCTTGGGCAACTCTGGAAACAGTGTGCCCAGGAAAAACATAACCACCGCTTCCCCAAGCAGATGCGTGTTGGGAGAAAAGTAGGTGGAGAGATACTTGTCAATATGCCGTCCCGACAGCGCCAGCGCCTTCACCCACTCCGTTCGCAGTTCGGCCGTCATCTCCGGCGAGTCCTGCATCAGAAAGTAGACCCACATCCACGAGAGGCTGCGAAACGCGACTTCCAGGCTGCTCGCCCAATTCATGCCCATCGGATACGGATTGGCTGCATGCCACGACTTCCACTGCGCGACAATTTCGCGCGCAAAGCGTGCGTTCCCGGTCAGCCGATATGCCTTGGCCAGCGTTACGAGGTGCTGGTGCCGATTTAACTCCCAGGTGATCTTTGAATCGCCTACTTCGGCGAAGTCCAAATACTTCACGCGGAATGCCGGCCTGTTCGGACCCCGCTTCTGATGAATCAGATCGAGATGCCAATCGATCTCAGGGCCGTAGTCGAGGCTTTCGAAGCCAAGCAAGTCAAAGCGGTGCTGCAGGATTTTCTCCGCGCTCGCCACGATGTTTGCTGCCATCGATGGATAGCGCGCCTTCAGGAGCTCCGCAATCGCTTGCACTTCCGCCGCCGAGAAGAAGAATTTTCCCTTCTGATTGGCAGGGACTTGGTGGAGCGCAACCTGCGTGAAATCGTAACCACGACGCGCCCGATAGGCATCAAGGCGCGAGTTGACCTGCTGTGACACGCGATCCACCAGCTCTTCTTTGCTCATGGAGCGAAGTCGGGCCATCCGTGACGCCCATTTGGATTGCGAGCTCACTGCCTAATTCTTTCTCCCGCGACGCCGCAACAATTCCGTGTAGAGCGCATCCACTTCGCGGATCAGGCGCTCGAAGCTGTAGTTCTCCACGGCAAGCTTTCTTCCGCTCTCGGCCATTTTTCGCGCCAGTTCCGGATCGCGCAGCAACCGCAGCAGCGCACCCGCAATGGCCGCCGAATCCTCCGCCGGCACGAGTAACCCTGTAACTCCATCCTCCACCAGTTCCGAGTTGCCGCCCACCCGGCTCGCGATGGTCGGTAGCCCGGCCGCCATGTACTCAAGCACAGCGTTTGGCAGTCCCTCCGCGCGCGACGGCAGCACCGCGATGTCGCAACTGGCGAGCACGTCAGGAATATCGCTGCG
>DASRDJ010000169.1:0-4316 GCA_035652655.1 Terriglobales bacterium | reverse complement strand
GGCGTCAAATTCGACCTTCGCTTCGGGTGGAATGCTCGCGATGCGGCTATCAATGACTCCTGAGGCGGGAACTTGCTGCTTGTCGGCGGCGCTTTTCGGATCCACCTTCAACGTCACCCATTCGAGGACGCGACAAGGCTTGATGCTCATATCAACGCGGCCGTAGATGGGGCGATAGCCAGTTTGGTTGATTCGGTATTGAATGACCATGCAAGGTGCGCCCGCCTGAAACTTTCCCATTCGATCGGTCGCAGTGAGGGTTCGCCAGCTGGCCTCGCCGTCTGTCCACAACTCGACTTGAACAAATTGTGCGGGGGCATTGTTCTCATAGCGCACGACGCCTGTGAAGTTCGAGCCCGCATCCACCCCGCTCTCACTTTGAGCAAAAGCGAGCGCCGAAAATGCGCACACCGCGATCGCGGACGTCATCGCGACGCGCACCCACTTCTTGAGAGATGTCGTTTTCATGGCCGCCTCCAGCAAATATGAAGCGACGGCCGCGAGACCTCTACGAACCACACGAGGCCAGCGCTGCCCCAAGCCCACTTGAGCCCTATTCTGAACCCGTTTGGCCGGGAACTCAATGGGCAGCATAGAAGCGCGGATCGCTGGCGACTGTCAAGATTTTTTGCGGCGGATTTCTCTGCACCCAGAGGCGGGCGTCGAAGCCCCCGCTGCTCCGCCCAGGCAAGAAAAGTGTGCTTGCCTCTTATCAGATACTTAGGGAAGCTTTCCGAGGACTGACGAACGTCGGAATCAGCACCCTCGAACCCAACGGGAAAATGCCACAGCCAAGCAGTCCCTCGAGCGATAATCGCAAGCCCGAGGCCGCCGGAGCGCTCATTTATTCTCCCTCAGACCGACGAAGGTGAAACTTACGCGGAGCCGTCCTGCGCGAGGTTCGAGCAGCGCATCGGAAAGGACCCACCCGACAAACGCAGCTCATGTGACTAACTAGGGTATTCGGGACTTGAACTCGGATAGGTCAGAGAAAAACTTGGAATCGCGACCACGATCGATGTCAGCGTCTGCAGGCGCGTTTCTTAGAGCGTGGGCTGTTTCCGGTCGAGCGAAGGATTCTCGCAGGTCATCTCCCATTTGGACGACTTCCCCGCCTTGTTCTGCTCCTATTCGGCGGCATCCCTAACAGCCCAAGCTTTCTTGAATGCGGTCAAAAACCATGCTAGCGGGGCTGTGTATACGTCGATAGTGACCAAGGTCGTAACACGTCGGTGAACGAGAAGGCTTGCACGCCCCCGCTTTTGCGAGGATGATGCCGCAGGATTGTTGCTGCGCAGGGCGCGACCGGACAAACAAGAAGCGAGGGTCAAATACCGATGAACTCGAAAACCAAATTTGCTCTTGGGATTTTCACAGCACTGGCTATGTTGGCGCTAACCTTTGCTCTGCCCCGTGGAGGCGCATTGCAGGACGCTCAATTGGCCCAGTTTCCTTTGACCGTGGGAGTGTGGGCGATCTTCGTTTTGCTTTTTGTGAAACTGAAATAGGGCAAAGCGTCCAGTGCTCCCTGAGATCCAGATACCTGCTGGGACACAAAAGTGAGAATGGTGGGCGCTATAGGATTCGAACCTATGACTTCCACCGTGTGAAGATGGCACTCTACCGCTGAGTTAAGCGCCCTGCCTAGAACTCCAGGTGTTGGTGCAGCCCGGTCGTCGCGCCGCTTTCTTTGGAGTCACTTGCGTGGTGGGTTGGTGTCCACCAAGAGGGTAATCTATCGTTTTTCCATCGTGGTGTCCAGCGCGCATGGACACTATTCGCACTTCAACGCGGCTGAGTTATCGACTGGCGTTTAACCTGCGGGGCATCATGGGTGCCTGCAGATCGGCATGGCGGGCGCCGTTAGCTGTGGCTGGATCGCATCGGCGGTGCGCGAGTTCAGCGGCGCTCGGTGAGTTTCTTCCTGGCCTCGCGGAGCATTTCTCTCTCTACTTCGAGTTCCTGCAGGCGATCTTGAATTGCTTTCTTGGCGTCTTTGAGGCGCCGCGTGCGCAGGTTGGGGTCTTTTTCAGAGAGGGCTTTCTCTACCAAGTCCGGCCATGGTTCTGGCAAGCGGGGCCTCCTCCCTTGTGCGAGAGGAGCTGGGCGGCGCGGGCGCTCGCTGACGTATGAATTGCTTGCCGGCTTGCGTGTGGCGGATCCGCGCCGCTGCAGCTTTACGAGAGCTGGGGTGTGGGCTCTCGCCCTCTCCAGCTTTCGCGGCGGATTCTAGCACCGGGGTTCGGTGCGCTGCAGTGACAAGGTTGAGTTTTTTCCGGTTGCGGCCGCGCTCTTTGCGGCCGCTCTTCGGGCTGGCGGGTGCCCGCTGTGGAAGCGATCGCGCAGGGTGGGGGGAGGGGTGGCACGGTCCGTGGGCGCGGCCTCTGGAGCAGTGGGCTGCCGGCCACGTCGGTCAATGAGCGATACGCGATGTTCCGGCGCAGCACCGGAGCTAGCCCGGAGTCAAATCCACAAAGCTGGTTATTCGGAGTCCTCGAAGGAATCTGAACCCAGCGGGGGCTTGTTCGGCTCATTCGAAGTCGCATCCGATTGGTGCTCTCGACTGAGATAAGGCTGGCGTGCATTGGTTTGGTGTTGGTCAGACTCAGCTGTTTGTTTCCATGATTCAACCTGACGAGCGCGGCCCTTGTTGCGCTCAGTTTCCTCTGCCTCAAGCAACTGGTTAACCTCAGTCACGAGCGCAATTAGCTTTGCCGGGTCTTGTTCAACTGCAGCAAGTTGACAAAGTTGAAACCAACGCTCTTTAGTGTGGTCGTCCAATTAAAACGCCTGTACGACAGCAGGGAATCGAAGTGTACCCTTTATCGCACATAAACGTAC
This sequence comes from Terriglobales bacterium, assembly GCA_035652655.1. Classification (GTDB taxonomy): domain Bacteria; phylum Acidobacteriota; class Terriglobia; order Terriglobales; family Acidobacteriaceae; genus Gp1-AA133. The sequence goes on along the minus strand of DASRDJ010000169.1, from coordinate 1,475 downwards.
GCAATAGGACGTATTTTGTCTGTCGCGAATCCGACGTTTGGACCGAGGGGGTGGCACGGCCCGTGGGCGCGGCCGCTGGAGCAGTGGGCTGCCCGCCACGTTGGGCAATGAATCTAATGGCGAGGTTTCGCCAGTAATCGGCTAAGTCTCATTTGTTCGAACAGCGATCAACAAGAGACAATTTGGGTTGTTTTAGATCGCCGTCTTCGTCTTAGGGCCTCTCCAAAAAGGGCGACCAAGCCCGCTCCCATCAAGCTAAGCGTGCCCGGCTCGGGAACCGCTGAAACAACGAATTCACCCTTCGCAAACTGGTATTGGCCAAAACTCGTAAGGTCCCAAGTGGTACAAAAGCTTCCGCCGGTGGGATTCGTCAGCGTGAATAATTCGGGGATATTGTTGCTGTTCATTACGAACCCGCTGATGGGACTAGACACTGTTGCCGGCACACATGCGGAAAAAGTAGAGCTCTGCGAATTCATGGGCAGGGTAATGCTTCCCAAAGCATGGATCGACAAGGCTGACGTGAAAGCGATGTCGCTGAGCGGGTGATAGTTTTTCCCCCCAACCAGCGCGTTATTGAAACCCGCAATACCAATTTGTCCGATTTCTGGGAGAACACTGGTGCCCGGCAAGAAGAAAATTCCTATATTGCACCAGAGATCTGGGCAGATCGTTCCGCCCGATCCTCCGATGTTGGTGCCGGGACCGGTCAAACCGAAGAACACATTGTCGCTCGATAAATTAACGAAAACGACAACCGTTACCTGAGTGATTTTGAAATTGGAAACACTGTCAGCGTAGGCGCATTGTGCAAACGCCATGAGCAGAGCCGCAGTTGCCCATTGAAACCGCTTCATGGGATACCTCCTTAGGCGAGCACGAAACCCGGATCATCCCTTTGGCCGCGCGGGCGGGTGGTGGCGGCTAAGACCAGAGCGCGCGCAATATACTTCCGGCCCGGGACATTGTCAATCGGGTGAATGCGGGTTCCTCATGTTTCAGTCTGGTGCAATCGCTCACTCATTGACCCTGAAAACAGGCGGGTAGCCTGAGTCAACCCTTTCGCCAACCAACTCCTCCCCGGTTTAAACCGATCGCGCGACTGTCCGCGCTGACACCCGGACAGTGAGCGCGATCTCTGCGCCGCCCTTCGTGTATCCGGCGAGTGGTGAGAGCAGCGAGGCATGGACCCGGCCAACGGGCAGGATGCCGGCTGAGGCGCAGCCCTTGCTGGCTCGTACCGCCGGAATTGCGGGGCGCGCGCCGGGATGGGCGTCACCGCGTTCTCTGTGGGGGATCTTCACCGCTGCCGGGACGTGTGGGTAGGCGCATCTTCCAACGAGCCTGCACGGGCGGTGCCAGCGCTTTTTGCTGGCGGCGCACGTGCCGCGGCAGGGCGCCCGTGGAGTCTAGCTGGCGCGATGGAGAATCGCTTGTTCCCTTTGTTGACGAAGTTTCGCCTGAAGTCTCGCGCT
>DASRDJ010000168.1:0-2507 GCA_035652655.1 Terriglobales bacterium | reverse complement strand
TTGCCGCCGATCGACTTCCAGAGAGACGGACGATAGTTCAAGTCGTAAGAAACAATTGTGCCGTGACGCTTGGCGGCCTGCATGGCCTCGATCACTACTTCGGGCGTGGTAGAAGAAAGTGCGCTGAAAATTCCGCCGGTGTGCAGCCAGCGGGCGCCGAGTTTGCCGAATATCTCTTCCCAATCGATGTCGCCGGGTTTCAGTTGAGAGACTGCGGTGTGGCCGCGATCGTAGGAGCCGAGCGCAGCGCGGACTCCGAAACCGCGCTCTGTGAAGTTAAGTCCATTGCGGGCGCCACGCCCAACGCCATCATGCGGCACCCAGCGGACCAGGGACTGATCGACGCCGCCTTGAAAGACGAAATCCTGCAACAGACGGCCTACTGGATCATCGGCGAATGCGGTGACCACCGCGGTTTCAAGACCGAAGCATCGCTTCAAACCACGGGCGACGTTGTATTCGCCCCCGCCCTCGCAGACTTCGAAGGCCCGGGTGGTGGCAATGCGCCGATCGCCGGGATCGAGGCGCAGCATGATTTCGCCGAGGCTCACCAGGTCCCATCGGCAGTCTTTTTTATCTTTGATGTTCAGTGGCATCGCGAATTCATCAGACTTACAAAATTTTGTTTGGCTTGGTCCCGCATGCGCTGGGCCCGACGAGATTCTGTATTGTTATACACAAGTTGACCGCTGGAGTCTGCGGCGTGTCGCGTTTCCCGCGGCCCCATGCCAGGATCAGGTATAAATTTAGAAGGGACCAAATGGCGAAAGCGGCGCTGAAACTGCACCCGGAAGACAATGTGCTGATTGCGTTGCGCGATTTGCGCAAGGGCGAATCCGTGGAAGCCGATGGCCACTCCTTCAAGCTGACGTCCGACGTTTCCGCCAAACACAAGTTCGTGGTGAAGGTGATGGCTCCGGGTGATCCGGTGTTCATGTACGGCGTGCTTGTCGGCAAGGCGACGCAAGCGATTCCGCAGGGATCGGCTCTGAATGTTTTGAATATTCGGCACGATGCGCTTTCTTTCCAGGAGAAGACGAAAGAGCAGAGTTGGAATCCTCCGGATATTTCTCGCTGGAAAGAGCGTCGATTCCTCGGACACCAGCGAGCGGACGGGCAGGTCGGCACGCGCAACTACTGGTTGGTGGTGCCGCTGGTGTTTTGCGAGAACCGGAATATCGAGACGCTTAAGCAGGCGTTTGAAGAGGAACTCGGTTTCGCTCCGCCGAAGGTTTACCGCCGTCAGGTGGCGGAGATGGCGGAACTTTACAAGCAGGGAAAGTTGGAAGAGATCGAGCATCGCCGCAACGAGGAAGGCGCGCGTCCGGCTGCGAAGCCTGCGCTCTTCAAGAACGTCGACGGCATCAAGTTCCTGATGCACCAGAGCGGTTGCGGCGGCACGCGCGAAGATTCCCATAACCTGTGCGGGCTGATTGCTGGGTACCTGCATCATCCGAATGTCGCGGGCGCGACCGTTCTCAGTCTTGGTTGCCAGAATTCACAGGTGAGCATTCTGCGCGAGCAGGTGGCCGCGCGCGATCCGCATTTCCAAAAGCCGCTGCTGGTGTTCGAGCAGCAGAAAAGCAGTTCGGAATTTTCGATGCTCTCGGAAGCGATCCGCGAGACATTCCTCGGAGTGGCCGCCGCAAACGAGAGCAGCCGAACTTCCGCGCCGCTGTCTCAGCTTTGCATCGGTTTGAAATGCGGTGGATCGGATGGGTTCTCTGGAATTTCTGCCAACCCTGCGGTTGGACATGTTTCCGACTTGGTCGCTGCGCTGGGCGGCCGCACGATTCTTTCCGAGTTCCCTGAACTGTGTGGCGTGGAACAGGCGCTGATCGATCGGACGGTGGATCGCCAGACCGCCGATCGATTTATTCAACTGATGCGCGACTACGCCGCGCGTGCGAAAGCGGTGCGCTCGGGATTTGAGATGAACCCTTCGCCGGGCAACATAAAAGACGGCTTGCTGACGGATGCCATGAAGTCGGCGGGGGCAGCCCGAAAGGGCGGCAACTCTCCGGTCACGGCCGTGCTGGACTATCCGGAATATTCCGCGAAGTCTGGCTTGAACTTGCAATGCACTCCAGGCAATGACGTGGAGTGCGTGACGGCGCAAGTCGGCGCGGGTGCGAATGTCGTGCTGTTCACGACTGGATTAGGCACGCCGACAGGAAATCCCGTTGCGCCCGTAATTAAGATCGCGACCAATTCCGATCTGGCGAAACGCATGCCCGACATCATCGATGTGGATGCTGGGCCGATCATCTCCGGCGAGGAGTCGATCGAGGAAATGGGCGAGACGATTCTCGAATCGGTGATTCAGGTGGCGAGCGGGGAAGTGCGCACCAAGGCTGAAGTGCTTGGGCAGGACGACTTCATTCCCTGGAAGCGCGGCATTTCGCTTTAAGTGAATTCTGCTTGGCCGGACAAATCATGAAAAAGTCATTCCTTGTTTTAGTGCTGCTGGGCGCTAGCTTATCTACGTTCGGTGCGGATGGGCCTCC
>DASRDJ010000167.1:0-3559 GCA_035652655.1 Terriglobales bacterium | reverse complement strand
TGGCGATCTGGAAACGACCGCTCAGTACCTGCATCTGTCACGGCGGCATTTGCAGGCTGTCAGCAATCCGCTGGATGGTCTGACTCTCGCTGGCGCCGAGAGCGTCACTCGTAGCTTTAAGCGAAAAAAACAAGAATGACTCGGCCCACCCTCGAGGTGGCCGACATTCTGCGCGCGCATGGTGATCGCTTCCTGGATCGGTATCGGTCGAGCTTTGGCTTTCAACAGCTCAAAGCCTTTCGGGCCATTCAGCGCTGCCGCACCGCTGCCCTCGGCGGGCATCGCGACGCTTGCCAGAGGTGCGGATATCAGACCATCTCCTACAACTCGTGCCGAAATCGGCACTGTCCCAAGTGTCAGGCGCAAGCCCGCGAGCGCTGGCTGGCGGCCCGCGAGCGCGAACTCCTGGCTACCAGCTATTTCCATGCCGTGTTCACCGTGCCTCATGAACTGAATGTCTTGGCCTTGGAAAACCCGCGTCCGTTTTACGATCTGCTGTTCACTGCCAGCGCACAAACCTTGCTGGAAATCGCATCCGATCCCAAACACCTCGGAGCCGAGATCGGTGTCGTCGCGATCCTTCACACGTGGGGACAGAACCTGCTTTTGAACCCTCACTCATGATGCCTGGCATTATCATCTCCTTCGTTTTCAGCAAATAGGGTAGATTGGTTTTCCGAACTACCCCCTTGCAGAATCAGCTTGCCTGTGCGCTGGAGCCTTTCGATAACACTTCGAACTGGCTCATTGTTCAAATCTGCACGACGAATCTCCCACGGTGCGCGAGGCGTGACCTGCTCACGCTTCAACAGGCCTGCTTCCACTAAGCGTTCGATTGTGCGATGACTTACTCCACATATCCGAGCAGCTTCGTTCAGACTTACTCTCTCCGGATCGGGTAGCGCTCGCTTTTGCCCACTAATCGAATGGTTGCGTCTGGCGGTAGCCACACGAGTTTGATTCCACCGCTTGCCTTTGCCTGTCGAGTACCTGAGTCGGTTCAACACGGAGGCTATCTGATCATCGCCGTGTCGCACGGCCATTCGACGGATGATCTCCAGCGCCTCTATCGGCGTTGCGTTTTCAGTCGCAGAACGCGGCCGCTCCATCGTCAGTTGTGTATGCGTACCGCCCTTCCAATGAATCGTGAACTGCAAAGCCTTTTTCTCCCGATCTGAGCGCACGACAATGTCCTCCACCACAGTGCGGAAGATCATCTTCTTGAGTTCTGGAGGGCAGTGCTCGTTTTGCCAGACCTCTGTGAAGTTCTTGCCCATCGCTAAAATTCGAGCTTCTTCGTCAGCGGTCAACGAATAGCGCCTCCCATTGAGACTGGCCAGTCGCTGTTTGGTCTTTGCGATCTCATCCAGCTTCTCATTCCAACGACGTTCCAACTCGCTGGCCGCGAGACGGTTCCTGGCATCTACCGCATCATATTGCTCAAAAGACTTTCTCGCTTCGTATTCGAGTTGTTCGAGTTTGCTGGAGAGAGCGATGCGCTGGGCCGTATCCCCGGCGCTCAACTCCTCGAGTGCGCGCAGGCTCGCTTCCAGCCCGAGCGGAGAAATTACGTTGAGCAGTACTTGCCCCAACCGACGATCCACCGAGGCGCCACCAAAACCCAGGCAGTAGGCTCCACCGTCGTCATAATCTCCCTTGCAGAGATAACGCGCGTGCGTGCCTCGGCCACCCCAGTAACGTACGTGCAGTTTTCGGCCACAGTGCCCGCAACGCAGTAGTCCTACCAGCAGGCCTTGTCCGGCACGTATCGCTGCCATGGATTCATCCCCCTGCCAGTTTACGGAATTTCGCCGCGTCATTCGTTGATTCTCTTCATAGGTGGCCCAGTCAATATATCCCTCATGATGATGAGGAATGAAGACTCGGCATTCTTCAGCTCGACGCGTGGCGCTCTGACGTTTCTCCAACCTGCCGTTTACCAGCAGCGTCGTCTGCGGACGACGGCCCCACACATAGGCGCCCGCATAGAATGGGTTGATCAGGATATCGCGGACGAGGCTCTGAGTGGGGACCTTCCATATCAGCTTTGTCCCCTGGATCGGATTCGCAGGTAGCTCTATATCGTGATCCCGGAACCACTGGAAGGTTTGACGTATGCTCCACCGTTCTCGAAATTTCATAAACACGAGTCGAATGGCTTCGCAAATCCGCTGATCGGGATGCAAGGCAACTTTACCCGTGAGATCCTGGGCGTAGCCGACCGGTAGCCGCTTGAACAACTCGCCGCGGCGCGCTTTCGATTCCTGCCCTGCTTGCATCCGTTGCCGAAGGACTTTCAGTTCGACAACGCTGAGTGTCCCTTTGATTCCCAGCACCAGCTGGTCATCAAGATAATTAAGATCGTAGATCTGTTGTTCGTCGGCGATCAGCGTTCCAAAAATCTGGCACACCTCCAGCAACCGACACCAGTCCTTGTCTGTGCGGGACAAGCGCGAAACCTCTCGGCTGCCCACGATTCCAACCTCTCCCAGAGCTATCAAGCTGAGGACGCGTTCGAATCCTTCCCGACGGGCCGCCGCCATCCCTGCGCTGGAACCGAGATCACTGTCGATGATCTCCACTTCTCTCCAGCCCAAGTTTCGCATTCGATCGGCTACCTCATACTGAAGGCGCTGACTCTCCAGGTTGTAGCGCACTTGTTTCTCGCTCGATTGTCGTAAGTAAACGATCGCCTTGCGCGCTAGATGCTCCGGTTTGATCTTGGGACTGCAGAGAAGCTCTGTCATCAATCCTTCCTCCTTCCGCTTGAAAAACCGCCATCAGAATCCGAGCCATCAGATCGACCACATCGGCGCGCACGGTTGCATCCACGGGCGCGATTCCGCTTCCTTCCCGGATCTTCAGGCCCGATAGTTCCAGTTGCTCCACGATGACCTCCCTGGCATTCCTTAACAGCAGTTGACAGAAGGTTATCGTGGCCGCGATTTTCACCGGCATGAAGAGAAAGTAACGAAGCTAAAGAGAGAAGAGCTTCCTTGCTGAGATGAGCCTGCTCGCTGATCATTATCTGGGCGGTTTCTGGCGAGAGCATCCATACGGGAATCTTCAGCCGCTTCCCACTTCGGTCAATGACAGACACCGCGCCGTCTTCCCGTTTCGGTCTGCGAAGGATCTGAACGGTAGCGCCCTGGAGGGGGTGAAAAGGATAGAAGACCTGGACCTCAGTATCTTCCGCACTCAGGGTACTGTGGGCGCGGGTGTTTGCATCCCCACATTCACTGTGTCATTCCTGCCGGCGGGCTCTCGCTGGATCATCGTCGATGGGTCTGCCCGCGCTATCCTTTCTTCTTACCCGTCAAAGTCCTGAGCCGTGTCTTTCGCGGCAAGTTCCTCGCCGGCCTGAAACGCCTCCACCGCCGCAAGAAGCTACACTGCGCCGGCCCGGCTGCGGCCCTCCTCGATTACAAGCAGTTCGCAAAACTGCTGCGTCGTCTCCATCGCCACGACTGGGTGGTCTACGCCAAGCCCGCGTTCGGCGGCCCCATGCAGGTGTTGCGCTATCTCGGTCGCTACACCCATCGCGTGGCCATTTCCAATC
>DASRDJ010000166.1:0-20388 GCA_035652655.1 Terriglobales bacterium | reverse complement strand
CACCTCATCCAGCGCGCTCGACAACCGATGCGTCCGCTGCACAATCGTCGACGCTCCCACATGGCTGTTGCGCTTCAGCAAATGATATTCATCGGCAATATTCAACGCCGCCAGTACCGCCAACCGTACCGTATCGATCGTATTGGTCTGCTCCGCGACCGCGCGCATCTTCGCGTCCACGTATTCCGCCAGCTTCAGGATGTATTCCGGATCCGAGCCCCTCAGGTTGTATGCCTGATCGAAAATCTCGACCCGCACGCTGCTGTTGCTCGCGTCCTTTGCAGGATTTTGTCGCGTAGCCGTTGCCATAGCCTTGCTCCTCTCTTCCGGTCGATTCTGCAGGCTAACTGGCTACCTGCTCTTCGCCCGCCGCGTCGATCTGCCGCATCATCTTCTCCACCCGGCGGCGAACCTCTTCGCGGTCTTTGCGGAGCTGCACGGCTTCCCGGCGCAGCGACTCGGTCTCTTCATCCCGATCCCGCAGTTGCTGCTTGAGACGCTGTACGTCCCGCTCGGCTGCCGATTTCGCTTCGCGCGCAGCCTTGTACATCTCAATAGTGCGATAAACCTTGTCTTCTAGCGCCTGGAAATCGTCGGTGGGAACCTCAGCAGATACCTCGTCAACCGCTTTCAGAGCCATGACTCACTTCTTCCCGAGAGAAAAATTATCGATCTTAACCGCAGTATACCCCAAGCCTGCGAACTACTAACCGTGAAAATGTCGATGCTTTGAGAACCGTGTGGCGCACATTCTTGTGCGCGCTCGGCGAGATGTAAAAATCACGATTTACGCGAAAAGGTTTTTGAAAAAGTCTCCAAAACCCGCCACCAGAGCCCGATCACACGGAATCAAGCATCTGTCGCACAAACTGCACTCGCGACTCTACGCTGGCCCGAGGCAATTCCACCAGCTGGTACCCAAGCTCGGCATATGTTGACGCCAGAGCTTCGTACGTCCGGACTGCTTCCCCGAAATCCTGTTTGCGCTCGCAGTCCTGACGAAAAATTTCTTCCCAGGGCGGCGCGATCAACACCCGTGAGTGATAACGGAAAATCTCGGTGGCTTTCATTACATGCTCAGGCACGGGCAGCTTCATCAGCCGCAAATACCCCGCCACATCAGGAACTCCGCGATCAAAGAAAATGGTCCCACTCTGCTGCTCAGCGGCGCGGTACGACCGCATCTCCCACACCAGCATCATCTCGGCGAACAATGCCGGATCAAGCCACGGCAACGCCCGTCCGCCGATCGCCACCTGATCCTGAATGATTCCGCGCCCCGCCTCCAGCGTCCTTCTGAAGCCCGCGCACTCAATTGCATCGATGAGCGTGCTCTTGCCCGATCCCGGGCCGCCCGTCACGACAATGAACCGATCCATACCGCTATCCACCAGACTTTCTTCCTGCCGGCCGCACGTTCTTCAAACGCTTCGCCGCTTCATCTAGCGTCTCATCGCGCTTGCAGAAAGCGAACCGCACCTGGTGCGCGCCATCTTTAGGATCGCGATAGAAACTCGAACCCGGCACCGCTGCCACACCAATCTCACTCACCAGGTACTTCGTGAACGCCAGATCGTCGGCGTAACCGAAGCCGCTGATGTCGGTCATCACGTAATATGCCCCCCGGGGAAGAAAGCACCGGAACCCGGCAGCTTCCAGCGCAGGGACCAGCCGGTCACGCCGCTTGCGGTACCCCTCCGCCAGTTTCGTGTAGTAGCTTTCCGGCATGCTCAACGCCGAAGCCCCGGCTTCCTGCAGAGGCGCCGGAGCTCCCACCGTCAGGAAGTCATGCACCTTGCGGATGGCGTCCGTGATGCGCGGCGGCGCAATCGTCCATCCCACACGCCATCCCGTGACACTGTAGGTTTTCGACATTCCGTTGATGGTGATCGTCCGCTCTTCCATGCCAGGGAGCGATGCCATCGAAATATGCTTGGTGCCGTCGTAAAGAATGTGCTCGTAGATCTCGTCGGTGATCGCAAGCACATCAAACTCCACGCACAAGTTGCGAATCAATTCCAGTTCCGTCCGCGTGAACACCTTGCCAGTAGGATTGTTGGGCGTGTTGACGATGATGGCTTTCGTGTTCTTGTGAAATGCGCGCCGGAGTTGCTGTTCGTCGAACGTCCACTCGCCGCCGGTCGCGTTCGGCGGCCGCAGTTTTACGAAACGCGGCTTCGCGCCGCTCAGAATCGAATCCGGTCCGTAATTTTCGTAGTAGGGTTCGAAGATGACGACTTCGTCGCCCGCATTGCACACCGCCATCAGCGTGGAGATCATGGCTTCGGTCGATCCGCAGCACACTGTCACCTGTTTCTCGGGATCGACCTTCACACCCTGCCAGGTTTCCATCTGCCGCGCGATCGCTCCGCGCAGGCTTTTCGCGCCCCACGTGATCGCGTACTGGTTCACGTCGGCGCCGATCGCCTTCTGCGCCGCTTGCTTGATCTCCGCGGGCGCGGGAAAATCTGGAAACCCCTGCGCCAGGTTGATGGCCCCATGCACCATCGCCTGCCGCGTCATCTCACGGATGACCGACTCGGTAAAATGCGAGACGCGGTCGCTGAGAAAATGTTTTGATCGCGCAACCACTTCAGTCATAGTTGCGCCAGACTAACATGGCAGATTGGATACGGTCTCTGCCGTGCTTGTCGGATCAGCGATGGAGCGGCGGCGTCCCCGCCCGCCGACTGGCTAGACGCCCGTCGCTTCATAGAACGTTCTTGATGATCCCCCTATTTCCTCCACACTCTCTTCCGCACATCCGGCCAGAACTCAGCGAACGCATTCCCTGACATCCGACCCACCACCCCGAGCAAGCATCGCAACGCAGCGGTCCCCGCACCGTTCTCGCTCTGTACCCGCCACGTATTCGACAAAAAGTTGTTCCCGACATTTCCGATGTACCTCGCGTAAGCAGGATGCAGCGTCCCATCGCGGCGTGGCGCCACGAACGTAGTCTTGATCACATACTTCACGCGTGTGCCAAACCCACGCTGCGGCGATTGAAAATATCGCGGATCCTCTCCCCATAGCGAGCCCAGTGAAGCTTCGATCGCGTTGCCGGTCGACACGCCCGTCAAACGCATGCCGTAGCGTTTTCCGAAGCCTTCCCAATGCGGCCCGTACTGTTTCGGCCGATTGATCGCCGTGCCGAAGCCGGCGCTGATCGGACCAGCAGCCAGCAGGCTCAACGGCCCCGCCGTTGAGACAGCGAACCACTTCAGTCGATCGCTCGCGTTCGCAGGTTGATAGTTCGTAAGCCTTTCGTTCCCCACCGTAAACTGCTTTGACGCTTCGCTCCCGCTTTGTCCAACTGCGGGTATCGCCAACAATAGCGACACCACGAGCCACCAAAACTTCATGCTGCCTCCCCACGTTGTATTCAGGACGGACCTGAGACGCGTTCCCGACCTCTTGCGTTGCATCCAGTCTGGTGCGGCCTTCCAGAAATCCAGCGACTGTGATTCCCATGGGCGCGGTCAACAAGTGTCTTTCGGCCAATTAAAAAACGCGGCCTCCACAGGAAGCCGCGCCTCGTCATGCTCTATAAAATCTATTATATCATTCGGCTAATAGTAGTTGTGACAAGTTAGCAGAAATTATATTTGCCTTGAGAACATGCACTTAGCGCAATTTCGACCGCGCAAGCCACTTGACAGGATTTTCACGAATTATGTACGTGATTCTCGGCAAAAAGCGGCGTTGCCTCAAAAAATCCCGAAAACCCTTGAGTTCCAGTACCATGCGCCCCCCTTCAACTTACAGCGAATACATGACGATGAAAAACCCCGCACCGTCATCTGATCTGGTGTGAGCACAAAACCACAACTCGAGACCGCTACCGAGCGAATGGCCAATGGCAGGACCGTGCGCAACACGATTCTGTTGCGTCTTCCCGACAATGAATTTGAGGCCATTCAGCCTCATCTTCGTTTCACCAACCTCAACCTGGCTACTATGCTGCAACGCGAGCAGGAAACGATCGACTCTGTCTATTTCATGAATCGCGGCATCGCGTCGATGCTGGTCGAGACCGACGACGGCCGCAGTGTTGAAGTTGGCGTCTCCGGCCGCGAAGACATGATCGGTTTGCCGCTGGCGGCCGGTCTCGAAAGCCATCCCCATAACATCATCGTGCAGGTTCCGGGCGATGGCTTTCAGGTCGACAGTACGGTCATGCGTCGCGCCATCTGCGCGCTGCCCGAACTCCGCCGGATCCTGGTTCGGCAGCTCGGCATCCGCTCCGTCCAGTTCGCGCAAAATGCGGCCTGTAACCGCCTGCACAACGTGCGGCAGCGCCTCGCGCGCTGGCTGTTGGTCACGCTGGATCGTATCGACTCGAACCTCATCACAACCACCCACGATTTCCTGTCGAAAATGATCGGAACGGACCGCCCCACTGTCAGCGTCGCGGTGGCCGACTTGGAGCGGGACGGCATCATCTCCCGCAGCCGGGGCTCGATTTTCGTTGTAAATCGGGCTCTGCTCGAGCAGCAATCCTGCAAGTGTTACGCCGCTTTCAAGCAGTTCAACGTCGAGTTAGGCTTGGGGCCCGAGCGGCCTATGTAGGCCAGCCGACCGACTCTCTACAGGCTAGACGGTAGTCTTAAGTTCACGCAGGACAAGTCAGACGCTTTCTCAATGGGAGAGAACTACTCGTCATGGTGAACACTGAAGAGCGGTGGAGGCAGTTGTGTGCCGAAGCCGCTGTTGAACAAGACCCCCAAAAACTCATGGAACTGGTGAAGGAGATCAATCGCCTTTTAGACCTAAAACAGCAGCGCGGCCGCCCCGAACATAATGAATCGAACCAAGCAGAAGGCAAGCCGCCAACCGAGTCCTGACGTCAGCTGCCAATTTCGGCATCCATCCCCGCTGAAATTTTCCGCCAAAAAATCACGAATACCTGGTCTGACTCGACGCCCAAGCCACGCGTGTCGATGCACGTATATCAACCACAACACCGAGCAATCGGCACTTAGAGGCTACCGGAAGGGCCCGCCTTCAGCGGGCCCTAAGCGTCCAGGAACTATCGCGCCTTCAGGCGCTGAGGGCTTCGGCACTGGATCGCGTGAGCGCCTCGAGCGGTGTCTCCGACTTCCGTAGTTGCGCTGCCACGTTCTCCATCTGCCTCATCGCGCGCAGATGATTTTTCCCGGCAATTTTCAGGACATCTTCATCAGAATATTTCCGCCGCAACAGCTCCGCAAACAGATACGGGTAGCGCGTCACGTCCTCGAGTCCTTGCGCCATCGATTCGCCACCCACGTCGTAGTAGTCCGCACCGATGCCGATGTGATCGATGCCCGCGACTCGCCGGACGTGGTCGATGTGATCGGCTACATCGGAAATGGTCGGCCTGGGGAATGGATTGTTCTTGTCCCACTCCTCCATGGCTTTCGTGATGGCCTCGTCGGTACTCTTGTCGAGATGCAATTTGCGCATGGCCTCGCTGCGACGGTCTTGCCACGCCTGGTTCTTGGTCGAGATGAATTCCTTGATGAAGTTGACGTGAATCACTCCGCCGTTAGCGGGCAATTTCGCGAGCACGTCGTCGGGCACGTTGCGCGGATGTGGGTTCACCGCGAATGAACTGGAGTGCGAGAACAGCACCGGCGCCTTCGTCACGCTGAGCGCATCGCGCATGGTCTCCGCACTCACGTGCGATAAATCGACGAACATGCCCAGCCGGTTCATTTCGCGCACCACTTGCTTGCCGAATCCAGTGAGCCCGCGATGCTCAGGGCGATCCGTCGCCGAGTCGGCCCAATCAATGTTGTCCCAGTGCGTGAGCGTCATATAGCGCGCTCCGAGATCATAGAAAATGCGCAGCGAAGCGGCCGAGTTCTCGATCATGTGCCCGCCCTCAACCCCGATCAGGCAGGCGATCTTTCCGGCCTTGTGAATGCGCTCGATATCGTCGGCTGTCCGCGCTTGTTCGAAGTCCGCCTGGCTGCGGATCATGCGAAGGGCGACATCGAACTCGCGCATGGCTTCGTGCAAGGAAGTGTGCGTCTTCTGCGTGGCCGACTCCACAAACACCGACCAGTACTGCGCGCCCACGCCTCCTTCCCGCAGCCGGGGAATATCGGCGCATAGCTTGGGCTGGATCTTGCTGAGATCGTATTTCGCGAGGTCGCCCTTCACCGCGAGCAGCATGGAGGGAAGGTCATTGTGCGTTTCGACGAATGGCGTTTGCCGAAGCAGAGTGCGGGCGCGTTCCACCAAGGAGGCATCCGGGGAATTCGTTGGTAGAGCAGATGCGGCCCAGGCCGTCTCGGTGAACACTCTCGGCAGTGCTCCGACGGCCGCCGCGACGCTGATTCCTGCCAGAAAATTCCTTCTCGATAGCAATTGACGGTCCTCCTTCGTTTCGGCGGGGAGTATATCAGTGAGCGAGAAGAGCTTCGGTCGACGTCCCACGCATTGCTTTCTGTCAACGTTTAAACTGAAGAACTATGGGTTTGCGCTGGGAGAGCGACGCATTGGAAAAGCTTCGAAACGACACCATCCCAGTTCTTTTTTCCGTTTGAAGTCACCACAAGTCGTCGAATACGAATTCCGTGGGCATTTTGGACATCCTTCGAGCTATGCCTTTGTGAAGTTCGAGTGCCTTCCCGCGACTCATCTGACCTTTGAAGCCAAAGCTACTTGGCCATCGACTCTGACCGAAGAGTACATCCGGTCATGCGAAGTTAGTATCGCGGCCGCTGTGGCTGACGTGCTGCTTCAGGGTGAGTATCCACGTCGCGGATGTAGCGTCGTTCTGAGTGAGGTGCGTTGGGATGACATAGGAGGCAGCGCGCACGCTTTCAGAAGAGCCGCAACCGCAGCGATGGAGAACCTGGTGAAGGGGAAAGGGGAATGGTCGGCGTGAAGGGAGCGAATCTGCCTAAGCGCGTAGCACCCCGCCCAGCCCTTCCAACGCCTTGATGATCTGCCCGGACCACTGCGCCACCTCGTCTTCGCGCAGCGTGCGCTCGTTGGACTGGAACACCGCGCGCAGCAGGATCGAGTACTTACCCGCCGGCACATTGCCACCGCGGAAGATCTCGGCCGGAGCGAAGCTGCGCAGTTCGCTGAGCTTCAGCTTGTTGATGGCACGTTCGATCTGCTCGAAGACCACGCCATCGGCGAACACGAACGAGAAATCGCGCTCCACGGCCGGATAGCGCGGCAACGCCTGGTAGCGTGGCTCGCGCAACTCATGTTCGTAGAGCGGGCCGAGGAACATCTCGGCCACGAACACGTCCTGCCGCAGCTTGCGGGCTCCGGCCACATCTGGATGCAACTGGCCCAACTGCGCGACCACCGTGCCATCGAGCACGGCGCGCGCCGCGCGTCCCGGATGGAAGTATCCTGCAACCTCGGTGTCGTAGTGCAGCGTCTTCGAGGCGAACGAGGAAAGCAAATTCTCCACGTCCCCCTTTACGTCGTAGAAACTCATCGACCGTGTTTCCGACGGGCGGTTGACGTTCACCGGCAGCGCGCTGCCGGTGGCCGCGAAACAGATTTGCTTCGGCTCCGCCGCGCCCGCACCGTCGGCCTCGTATACGTGGCCGGCTTCGAACAGGCGCACGTCGTCGGTCCCGCGGTTCAGGTTATAGGCCAGCATGTCCAACATGCCGGGCAAGAGCGAGGTCCTCATGACTGACGCTTGTTCGCTCAGCGGATTCGCCAGCGTCATCGACGGGGCGTGCGAGAAGGTCTTTGCGTCTTCCGCCGAGATGAAGTTCAGCGACACCGCCTCGTCGTAGCCCAGCCCGAGCAGGGAATTGCGCAGCTTCGCGTCCTTGGGCGCGTCGGGCGGTTCGATCACCGCACCGGTGAAAGCGGGCAGCGTGTTCGGGAAGCGATCGTAGCCATACAGGCGCGCAATTTCCTCGATCACATCGATTTCACGTTCCACGTCGAGACGCCAGGAAGGAATCGTGACTTCGAATTCCTCGCCTTCCTGCCGCCCGGGCGTAGTTTCAAAGCCAAGCCGCGAGAGAATGCGCACGACTTCCTGCGCGCTCAGATCTTTTCCCAGGATGCGATGAACCTCAGACATGTTGAGCACGATGGGCGCCTGGTCGCGCTGGCCCACTACCACGTCGATCGCATCGCCGACCAGCGTCCCACCGGCCGAACTCAGAATCAGTTCCGCAACCCGATTGGTGGACACCAAGGTCGATTCATAGTCGGCACCACGCTCGAAGCGGTGCGAGGCGTCGGTGTGCAGACCGTGCCGCTTCGACATCTTCCGGACGGTCGGCGGGTCCCACCACGCCGACTCGATCAGGATGTTGCGCGTGCGCTCCGTGATCATGGTGTCGTAGCCGCCCATGACTCCGGCAAGGCCGACGGGCTTCTTCGCATCACAGACGACAAGATCTTCGGTAGTGAGTTTGTGCACTACGCCGTCGAGGGTCTTGAGCGTTTCGCCAGCGCGCGCGAATCGCACGACGATGCGGCGACCTTCGAGCAGGTCGAGATCGAACACGTGCGTCGGCTTTCCGCTCTCCCAAAGAACATAGTTGGTGGCGTCGACCGCGTTGTTGATGGGGCGCTGGTCGAGCAATCCAAGCCGCTGCGTGATCTTCGCCGGGGAGGCCTTGATGGTAACGTCGCGCACCACCCGCGCGGTGAACCGCGGACAGTAGCGCCCGTCTTCCACGGTGATCGTCATGCCGGCGAGGTCTGTGAAGGGCGGAAGCTTGGCAGCGTACGGTTTGAGAGCCAGATCGTAAAAAGCCGAAGCCTCGCGCGCCACGCCGTAATGATTCATCGCGTCCGGACGGTTGGTACCAATCTCCATCTCGAAGACGGTGGAGTCGCCCTCGCCGGAGATGCCTTCGACCGCAATGCCGATCGATGTGAGATCGTGCGCAAGGGTGGCGTTGTCGACCTTGAGGTCAACGAAGTCGCGGATCCATGTGGGAAGAAGCTTCATTGAAAGTCAGCTTCGAGCTACAAGCCTCGAGCTACGAGCAAAAAGCATATCTCGCATGCGGTTCATGCTCGCTCGTGGCTCGAAGCCCACAGCTCTATCCAAACTGTTTCAAAAACCGCTCATCGCCCTGAAAGAACAACTGAATATCGTCGACCCCATACTTCAAGATCGCGATGCGGTCCGCGCCCATGCCGAAGGCAAAGCCCGAGACCTTCCTCGGGTCGTAGCCGTTGTGCTTCACGAACTCGAAGACGTTGGGATCGACCATGCCGCAGCCCAGAATCTCGATCCAGCCCGTGGTCTTGCACGGGCGGCACGGTTCAGTGCCGCGTTTGCCGCTGCCGCCGCAGATGAAGCAACTGACCATCATCTCCGCGCTGGGCTCGGTGAACGGGAAGAACGACGGACGGAACTGCGTCTTCACGCTCGAACCAAACAAAGCTTTCATCGCGTGATCGAGCGTACCCTTCAAATCGCCGAGCGTGATGTTCGTGTCGACCGCGAGTCCTTCGATCTGATGAAACATCGGCGAATGGCTGGCATCAGGCGGATCGTTGCGGTAGACCTTGCCCGGAATCACAATACGCAGCGGCGGCTTCAGCCGCTCCATGGTGCGGATTTGTACTGGAGACGTGTGCGTGCGCAACAGCAGGCGTTCGCGCTGGGCCTTCTTGTCCTGCCCGGCGAGAAAGAGCGTGTCCTGCATGTCGCGCGCCGGGTGGTTCGGCGGGAAGTTCAGCGCCTCGAAGTTGTAATAGTCGGTTTCAATCTCCGGGCCCTCGGAAACCGAGTAGCCGAGATTGCGGAACACGCCGACGATCTCGTTCATCGTGCGGATGACGGGATGCTCGGCGCCAAGCGGACGGCGAATGCCGGGCAAGCTGATATCGATACATTCGCCCGCGAGTTTGCTCGCGGCCGCGCTGCCTTGGATGCGTTCCAGCATCGCGTCGACTTTGGATTGGATCTTGTTCTTGAGGTCGTTGACGAGCTGGCCGGCGTCGCGTTTGGCTTCTTTGGGCGCGGCCTTCAGCCAGAGATCGTTGATCTGGGTGGCGATGCCGTCTTTGCGCGCGAGCCAACGATCGCGGAACAGTTTGTATTCGTTCTCGCCATTGACGGCGACGGATTCGGCTTCGAGCGCGGAGAGCAAGTCGCGCGCCGCCGCGTCGAGCGCGGTGGCCGAGTAGTCCGTCAGTGGAGGAACGGTATACATGTCGGTTGCTTTCGCCCCTGACGGGGCTTGGCACGATTTGTGAGTTTACCCAGCGCTTGCGCGCTGGGCTAATGAATGCCGCCGCTCCGCGGCTTGTTCAACTTGCCACCAAAGAGCCTGCCGCGTACCGAGAGAGGCTACCGCACCAATCGGCGTGGCGTCCCTGAAGGGACTCTCGCCTACCGATGCGAATACCCCGCACTCGCGTGCGGGGCTAACTTCTGCCGTCGCTTCGCGACTCTGAGTACGCACTTTAAGCACAAGGTTCGTATCAGCGTATCGCTTTCGCGATACCGCAAGCGTTTTCAACTCGGATGCCCCTCTAGGGGCAGCTCTAGCTGATGGCGGAAAGCTGGCGACTGGAGAGTGCCGGAGCCCAAGAAGCTGTATGATCAAAGCTCGAGGCCCGCAGCTCCGAGCTACGCCGCTTCCAGCGCGCTCTTGGCCTGCTCCGCGAGATTCTTAAATGCGGCGGCGTCTTTCACCGCCAGGTCCGCAAGAATCTTGCGATCGAGTTCGACACCGGCGATCTTCAGGCCGTTGATGAACTTTGAATAGCTCAGGCCGTTGGCCTTGGCGGCGGCGCCGATGCGCACGATCCACAGCGAGCGGTACTGGCGCTTGCGCTGTTTGCGGCCCGAGTAAGCGAACTTCAGTCCGCGCTCGACGGCTTCTTTGGCGGAGCGGTAGAGTTTCGATTTTGTAAGGAAATAACCGCTGGCGCGGTCTAAGATTTTTTTCCGCTTGGCGCGGCGCTTGGTTCCACGTTTTACGCGAGGCATTGCTTTCTCCTTTTTCGTTTCCTACAGCTGGCGGCTGGAGGTAAGGATCGTCGATGACGATTGACCTCTTCACACGCCCGGGCACGATGCTCAGCACCCTGACTCGCCGGTCACCCCAGGGACTAAAGTCCGCAGACGACGCTCGCGAGCGGCACGGCTGAAGGCCGCGCCCTCCCCAAAACTTCGAACGACTACAGTTTACGACAAAACGGCTTACGACCCGCTGCTGGTTGGCGGACAAGAGTGTCCGCCCCACACGATCAGGCGTAGGGAATCATGCGCAGGACTTTGGGAGTGTCGGCGTCGGAGACCAGCACGGATTTCGCGAGCTTGTCTTTACGCTTCTGTCCCTTGGACGTGAGCATGTGGCGCAGGTGTGAATGATGACGCTTCACCTTGCCGGTGGCGGTTTTCTTGAAGCGCTTGGCGGCGCCTTTGTGAGTTTTTAGTTTAGGCATAAAGGGCAGTTCTCAGTTCTCGGTTGTCAGTTCTCAATCTTTCGAATCAGCCTTTCGCTGTTAGCTCTATCCTTTGCGATCAAAACTCGCTGGCTAACAGCTAAGAGCCAAAAGCTACTAGCTGGGTTCTCACGCCTGTTTCACTTGCGGCGATGACGGTGGTGGCGACGCAGTCCGCGGTTTCTCTTTTTTGGCGCCGCCGCTCTCGTCTTTCTTCGGAGCCAGGATCGCGTGCAGCGTGTTGCCTTCCTGGCGCGGGCGGAACTCCACGATACTTTTTTCCTGGACGTCCTTGATCAATCGCTCAAGGATTTGTCGTCCCAGGTTGGTGCGCGTCATTTCACGACCGCGGAAGAAGATGGTCGCCTTGACCTTGTCGCCTTCATCCAAAAAACGCAGCACGTGATTCTTTTTGGTTTCGTAGTCGTGGTCGTCCACATTGATGCGGAACTTCACTTCCTTGACCACGATCTGCTTCTGATGTTTCTTGGCCTCGCGCTCCTTTTTCTCCTGCTGGTACAGGAATTTCCCGTAGTCCATGATGCGGCAGACGGGAGGTTGCGCGGTGGGCGAGATCTCAACCAAGTCCAGATTTTTCTCGCGGGGCATCTTGAGCGCTTCGAAGGGAGGCAGAATGCCGATCTGATTTCCTTCGTCGTCAATCACCCGGATTTCGCGGGCGCGTATGCGGTCGTTGGTGCGGATAAACCTTTTATCGATAACATCCTCCGTGCGGTTCCGGCAGAAACACGAGGGAAAATTATAGCATGGGTGCTGCGCGACTCAGTTTGCCGCTGCGCTCTGTCGCGTAGAAGAATCTCTCACTGCACGCGGACGTTCGCTTCACTCCTTGCTTGCGGAATATGTGGTTTCATAGGCGAAAGCCAATTTCTACAACAAGTGGAATGTAACATCCTGATAAATACCGCAAATCTCACTGCCGAGGTTTGGACAATGGTTTGCACTTGAGCGGGCAGGAGCCCGTTTCTCATGCCACAGGAGCTTTCAGTTTCCTATCAGGCGGTTAAGACCAAGGTACACCGGTTGATGGATGCCGTCGTCGAGGGAGCCAAGTCAGAGGGCGACATCGGCGAATGCATCGCGCGCTGGTGGACTCTGGTTCAACCCGCGGACCGTGCGGTTGCGAAGAAGTACCTGCAAACAGTTTTGGAGCGTTCGAACGCCACGTTGCAAGCGATCGCCTCCACCCTGCCTGATCTGGAAGGCTATGAAAGCAGGGATGTAGCGCCGGCGAATCTGGCCGAAGCGCGCAATCACTCCAACGGTCCGGTAACCAGAGTCTAGACGGTCGTCTTTCTCGAGACCGGACTTCGTGAGGCGCTTTCCCATCGCGGAAAGCGCTTTCTGTTTTTCAGGGACAAACTGCGCGGAAGCTAGGTTTCGAAGCGCTCTAGCTGCGTCCGATGGGCTTGGTCGGATGCACGACCCGCCACATCAGAACTTCGGCTTCAAGGATGGAACAGTCCGCCAGATCGAGGCGGATGGTGTCGAGGGTCGCCCACACGTGCCGCGTGCGTTCGCCCATAAACTGCAGGAAAGACTCGCCGTCGTGTGAACTCCAAGTGGAAACATCCTGCAACGCTTGAAGAAATCCGGTCGCCCAATTCCGCAGATCGGAATTCTCTCCTGTGAGGAATTCCTCGAGCCGGTTGAAGGCTGCCTGCAGAGTTGTCTGATCGTCCTTCTGCTTTAGTTCGTGGACGATGCGGGCGAAACGATACCAGCGGTGGTCATCTGCCTCCCCGGCGCTGCGGGTGGGCGAGTTCGCACGCTGGAACTCGCCCGCCAAATCGGAGATGTCTGGTTTCCGGTTCACCATGGGAGTATGCCAGAAACAGGCTGCGGGAAATCTACTCCTGCCCAAAGTGCATGGGAATGGCCCGGTTGGGCCAGAGTTTCTCGTGTACTGAATCGTCACTTCCGGACGTGACGGCTATCACCGATTCAAAAATTGGAATGCGCTTATGTTGTCCTGTCCTTCCCCAAGACACCGCTCTGCCCTTTCAGGGCAACCTCCCGAGCCGAGGCCCACGCGTATGCAGTCAAATTCCTGCGAGCAATGTTTGCAGGCGATGTCCCGCGGAAAAAGTGAGACTTTGGCTCGAATTGCCTGCGCCAACTGCCAGCAGGCGCGGGAGGATCTGGCGCAAGGGCACGGTAATTTGCACGAACTTACGTCCCGATCGGTTCTCGGAAGCCGCTGCTCCCATTGCGGGAAGTGGTTTCTGACGAAAAACGCGCTGGCGACTCACCTGCGCACTCATCTTTCACCGATTCTTTGAAACCATTTCTTCGACGATTCTCTGCAATCTCAAGAAGAGCCTGAGCCTGAGCCGGTCAGGAACGAGGTGAGTTCTTCCCGAAAAACCTTCCAGGCAGGTTCATCGGCAAGTAGCACGTGATTCGCGCTGGCCAGAGGGACGAAGCGAGCGTTGGGAATGCCGGCCGCTAGAATTCGGCCTTCCTGTGGGGGCGCGATTTTGTCGCGGTCGCTATGGAAGACAATCGTAGGCATGCTGAGAGTCGGCAGGATCGAGCGCACATTAATGTCGTCGCAGGCCCTCATATAGCGCACGAGGTTGTCGGGTGAAATCGAGACCTGCTGTAGATCCCGGAACCAGCTTTGCTCTTCTGGAGTTGCCTTCTCGGGGATGTAAAGATCCGTGACCATCTGGAAGAAGGACGGGTTCGTTCTTCCCCAGTTCAATTGAACGAGCGTCTCGAGAGCGCGGCGGACTTCGACAGCGTCAGGAATGTCGCGATGATAGGCGCCGCGCGCGTACCCGCCCCAGAGGATCAGGTGGCTGACGCGCTCAGGATGGCGCACGGCATACGCGATGGCGACGGCCCCACCCTGCGAGTGTCCCATGAGCGCAAATTTGTCCAGGCCCGCGGCGTCGACGACTCTCTCGAGATCGTGAACCCACGCTTCGAAGGAAACGTCTTCCACTTCCCAGTCGGATAGTCCGCTGCCGCGTCCGTCATATCGCACCAGGCTGAAGTTGTTGCCGAACTCGCGGACCCAGTGCCGCCAGATCGGGCTATCCCATTCGAAGTCGAGATGATTGAAGCAGTCGGCGACTTTGACGATGGGGTGGCCGCTGCCGACTTTGGCGTAGGCAAGACGGACGCCGTCGTCGGTTACGCAGAAGCGAATCTCCTGGCGTGTGGCAGTACGGGTTGCCCGATCGGTGGGGCTCGGCGCTGTTTTGGAAACGGGAGCGATGAAGCGGTAGCCCACGCGTGGGACGGTCTCGATGAACGACTGGTCGCCGAGCGCCTTGCGCACCATCGAGATATTGCGGTCAAGGTTGTTTTCTTCGACGGTGGTCTCAGGCCAGATCTCGCTCATCAGGTCTTGCTTTGAAACCAGTTCGCCGTGCCGCTCCACCAGTGCGCGTAACGTGTTGAACGCCTTGCCCGTCAGAGGGATGGCTTGTCCCTCGCGCATGAGGCGATGCTCGCGCAACTCCAGCCGGAAGGGGCCGAACTCATAGACCGAGTTGGTGCGCTCGGAAGGCACGGTGTCAGAAAAATAGCAGAAAAAATTCAGTCTTGCCAAAGGACGCTGAGGCCCCGCGCGCGAGTTAATAGCGACAACGGGGGCCAATTTTCCTGGGGTGTGTCTCGCAGTTACAGCTTACGGCGTCCCGAAGGAGAAGACATGTTCAGCAGAATTGCAGCATTCGTGTATGGGGTCGTTTGCTACTTGGCGTTCTTCGGCACGTTTCTTTATGCCATTGGATTCATGGGCAATTTCGGAGTTCCCAAGACCATGGATTCGGGTCCGCAGCGGCCGTTTCTTGAGGCCCTGCTGATCAATTCGCTGCTGCTGGGATTGTTCGCGGTGCAGCATAGCGTAATGGCGCGCCCGTGGTTCAAGAAGTCCTGGACCAAGCTTGTGCCGCAAGTGGTTGAGCGCAGCACGTACGTTCTGTTTTCGAGTCTCGCGTTGTTGCTGCTATTTGCGTTGTGGCAGCCCATGGGTGGCGTGATCTGGAATGTCGAAAGCGCCTCGGCAAGAGCGATCTTGTACGCCATCTATGCGACCGGGTTACTGACTGTCCTGGTTGCGACCTTCCTCATCAATCACTTCGATCTGTTTGGATTGCGCCAGGTGTGCCTGAACCTGATCGGGCGTCCTTATACATTGCTCCCCTTCAAAACGCCGGGACTGTACCACTACGTGCGGCATCCGCTATACGTGGGATGGTTGCTTTCGTTTTGGGCCACTCCGACGATGACGGTGGCGCACCTGGTGTTTGCGGTCGCAACCAGTTTGTACATCTTCGTGGCGATTCAATTTGAGGAGAACGATCTGGTGCGGGCGCATCGGGAGTACGCGGAATATCGCGAGCGCGTGCCGATGCTCGTGCCCGTTCGGTCGGCGAAGGGGGCCGAGCGCGAGGCGGTTCCCAGTCGGGTGGCGTAAGGCCGGAGTTGGATCAGCCGCCTCCGAACCTGGGGGCGGCTGATTTTTTGTGGGGGAGTGATTCATCGAGCCGCGACGCGTATCAAGTCGACAGGCGTGGTTGAAGATACGTCGCGGAGCGGCGGCTGAAAATAGCCCGGCGCTTCAGCGCCGGGAATTGTGGATAAAGGAAGATGCGTTCCAATCGGGATGCCTGAAAAGGTCTGCAGACTTTTCAGCCGTGCCTCCGGCACGGACGCGCGACTTTGGGTTCACCCGCCACTGAAGTGGCGGGCTACTTTCAGAGCCGGCTGGGATGACTGGAAGATGGCGGGTTACATAACATGACGGAATATTTTCGAACCAAGAGCAACTTAAACTGGTCTGCCGATCAGGGCGTGCTTCTCGACTGCGAGGATCTTGGTGCGGAGCCAGAGATTCGGTTCGAACTTCCCCTGGATTTGCAGCTTGAGATAGTTGTCGGTGAGGGCCTCGGTGACATCGGCTTCGCGGACAGGAGTGTCCGCGCCACACTTGGTGTCAGTGCCGCTCTGTTTGGCCAGTGTGATGGCTTCCAGGGTCTGACCGACGAAGCTTTGCATGAAGGCTAGCTTCTTCTGCTCGGCGAGTTCGCGCAGGATCCGGTTGCGCTCGCGCGCTGCACGCGTGGGAACCTGAGCGGGCATTTCGGCCGCGGGCGTCCCGGGCCGGGCTGAATAGGTGAAAACATGGAGATAGGTGAACGGCAAGTCTTCGATCATGCGACGCGTCTCTTCAAATTCCGCGTCAGTTTCGCCGGGGAAGCCGACCATTACGTCGGCACCGATCGCCGCGGATGGTATGGCGGCGCGAATCTTCTCGATCTTCCCGCGATAGTGCCAGGGACGATATTTGCGATGCATGCGTCGCAGCACGGCATCACTGCCCGACTGCAGGGGCACGTGCGTATGCTTGGCGATGCGCGGGGACGTTGCCACCAGTTCGATGAGTTCGTCGGTCCAATCCATGGGTTCGACGGAACTGATGCGGAGCTTCTCGAGACTGGTTTGGTCGAGGATGGCATGGATGAGGTGGACCAGTCGCCAGTCGTCAGTCGTCAGTCGCCGGCTCGTTCCCTCGATCCCTAGCTTCGTGCCCCTGTCACCTGTGACCTGTGACCTGTGACCTGCCTCCAGATCTCTTCCCCATCTCCCGAGATTAATTCCAGAGATCACCAGTTCGCGGTAGCCCGCGGCCACTAGTGCGTTCACTTCCCGCAAAATTTGATCCTGTTTCATGGAGCGGGTTTGACCGCGGACGAACGGGATTACGCAGAACGAGCAGCGATTGTCGCAGCCATCCTGCACCTTTAAGTTTGGACGCGTGCGTTCGTTCGCGGCGTCAAAGACCGGGGCGGCGAGCAGTTCGGTGTGGGCGAAGATGTCGGAGACGAAGACTGTAGTTCCCAGTTCTCGGTTCTCAGTTGTCAGTGAAGAAAGTGGAATGAAAGCCGGACCAGAGACAAGCGGCCGCGGCGCCGTGATTCCTGCCAACTGGTGTTTGTGCGAGTTGCCGATTACTTGGCTTACACCCGGGATGGCGGCCAATTCTTCGGGGGCGCGCTGGGCGTAGCAACCGGTCACGACGATTTTTGCTTGGGGATTCTGGCGGTGAACACGGCGGATGGCGGCGCGGGCGTCCTGGTCGGCCGCGGCGGTTACTGTGCAAGTGTTGAGAACGACGATTTCCGCGTCAGCTGGGGCGCCGGCGCGTTCGAGGCCCTGATCCTCGAACTGGCGTTCGATCGCGGCGCCGTCAGCCTGCGCGGCGCGGCACCCAAAATTCTGTACGTAAAAACTCGCCACCATACTATAGTAGCAGCGCACTTAGGCCTTCGAGCACATCTGGAACGAATCGCGCCATCGCGCTGCTAGCAAAACTGCTTGCCGCGAATGTTCGTGATTTCATCGGAGAAGGGAAGTCCCCCGTGATGCGTCGCGTTCTTCTGGTCGACGACGACAAGCCCGTTCTGCTCACGCTGAAAGCGGTCCTCGAACTGAACGGCTTCGAAGTGGATACCGCCGCGTCGGGTACGGAAGCTCGCGAGAAGTTAAAGGCGCAAGAATACGACGTGGTGATCACTGACATCCGAATGGAAACGGAAGCGGCCGGGCTAGATGTGCTGCGGCTGGCGCGCGCGCAGAAGAATCGTCCGGCGACCGCGATTCTCACCGCCTACCCTCCAGCGGATGAGAGCTGGCGCGACGAAAGCTCGGAATCGTTGCTGGTCAAGCCGATCGGGACGCGGCAACTGGTGCAGCAACTCGAAACACTGCTGGCCAAGCGAGCAGGCACACTTCCACCCCAGCGTAGCGAACCCGCTTCGTAGAGCCCACAAATCTTCGGGGGGAAAAACGCCAGGAGAACAGGGGAATCGTCAGCTTTCCTGGAATCGACTCAGCCGGAGGACTTTCTCCTGGTCGACCGGCTGATTGCCTGACCCGCAAAACTCAGGCGGTTGCTGCCTGTTGCCGCTTCTGCTGAAAACATTCGCGGCAGAAAACCGGCCGTCCCTGCGTTGGTTTGAAGGGAACGGTGGTGTCCTTTCCACACTGGGAACATGTGGTGCGGGTTTCTGTTTTAGCGGGCGTTTGTCCTGGAACCGTCGCCCCCAGCACGGCAATGCGTTTTGCCTTACAGGCCTTGCAACGTTTTGGCTCGTTTTTAAACTGTTTGTCGTGAAAGAAAAGCTGTTCGCCCGCGGTAAAAATAAAGTCTGAACCGCAGTCGATACACTTGAGAACCTTGTCCTGAAATTCCATCCCTCACCCCATTCCCCGGTCGCGCGTTCCGCATGAGAAAGCGGTTGCTTCCCCACGCGCAACTGCGCGCAGAGTTGTTACGCACCCCCCCTCGAACGATTACCCTTGGATTCGGCCCACCTGCGGGTCACGCAGGTCTACAGCGGAGGAAGAAACTCTGATGCCTGAATGACAACCGAGGCATTCTTTTGTGAGACGGCGGGGGAAAAGAAATGGGCCGCCGCCTTAGGGCGCGACCCAACGGTTATCAGCCTTGCTCCTTACGAGCTTTTTTCCTGCTACGTTTGGATACGAGTGCTTCTTTGAACGCTTCACCTCGCCGGACGTCAGGAAAAAGGAGTGGCGTTGAACCTCCTGCATGACATCTTCCTGTTGCCCCTCGCAATGGAAACGACGCAGCGCGCTCTGGAGGGCTACACCCTCTGAAAGTCTGACTTCCGCCAACTAATTACACCCCCAAACTCGTCCCGTTGGACCGGATAGTTATTGCAAGGTTCCGAAGGCAAGTCAAGGGGGAATGTCAAAAATTGGGCGTAAATACGGGCGATTTAGCGTTCCGATAACACGGCGTTCCCGTTCATTTGAATTAGAAAATGAATTTGAGAGCGAACTGAATCTGGCGCGGAGCATATGCACGGGTCGCGCGCGTGAGGTTTGCTGGTCTCTGGTAGTAAGCAGGGAAGTATCTGATTCCAATTGCCTTATCGAGCTGGATGAAATCAGTTGCAGTGCTCGTGAAACCATCGTCGGTGATGGTGACGCGCTGGTTATCGCGGTTCAATGCATTGAAAACTTCTGCGACTAACTCGAGCTTCACGCGTGGTCGCAAATAGAGACGGCGAGTAAGTCGTAAGTCAGTCGTGGCGTAGTCGGGTCCGAGAAAGGCGTTGCGCCCGTAACCGGGCAAACGGTCGTTGAAGGAGTTGCCGTCCCGGTTGGGGTCTCCGAAGACCTTGGCATCGACCGGACGACCGCTGCCGATGGTGAGAACTCCGGCGATCTTCCAGTCATTGAACAGCTTCGAAAGCAGCGCGTGATCACGGCCGAAGGGTCGGAGTTCGTCGATTGCCGAGAGCACAAAGCGGTGACGCTGGTCGGTGGAACTCGGGCCTCTCTCTGAAGCAGTGGAGTAACCGTTCTGCACGGTAGCGGGCCGTCCGGCGACGAGCGCGTCCTGGCCGTCGTCGTAGGCATGGGCGAAGGTGTAGGACATACGGAAGTAAAGACCATGCGTCATGCGGCGGTGCAGAGAGACTGTCAATCCGTGATAGACGCTGGAGAACACGCTGTCGAATTCATTGATGGCGCCCAGTTGCGAGATGGGGCGGGCCAGCGGGTTGATGCACGGCGGGAAGGGGCAAGTCATCGACTGCGTCATCTGCCAAGTAGAAAAGGAAGGGACGTAGTAGTAGGCGCCCAGGAAGTTTCCCCCTTCGTCGAACACGGGATAGCTGACGTCGACAGGAGTGGCCAGATTCAAGTCGCGGGCGCGGATGAGGTTCTGACCGTGAACGTACATATAGGAAATTCCGCCGGCGAAGCGGTCGGCGAATTCGCGCTCAAGGTTCAGACTCGCCTGATGAACGCGCGGCGTGACGAAGTTGGGCGCGAAGGAGGCGACATCGGCGCTGAGGTAGCTGGCCACGGTGGAGGGTGGAGCACAGAAAGTTGATTTGATTGCGCACACGGCGAGTGGAACTGGATAGGTAGGGAAGACCTGGTGCTCGTAGTAATTCGTGTTGTCGAGAATCAGGTTGGCCG